>CANHNO010000091.1 GCA_947462065.1 Burkholderiales bacterium
AGGCGCAGGCGCGCTGGATGTCGAGGCTGGCGCGGGCGAACTTGCGCTCTCCGCCTTGCCTGCCGTGCCCTTCGAGTCAGACGCAGGCGCATGGCCCGCAAGAGCGCCACCCGCCGGCTTTGCGTCTCCAGACGACTTTGCATCTCCAGCCGGCTTTGCGTCGCCAGCCGGCTTGTCCGCCGTCGGAGCCGACCTGGCGCCGTCGCGGAAATCAGTGACGTACCAGCCTGAGCCCTTCAGCTGAAAGCCAGCCGCGGTGACCTGCTTCTGGAAGCTCTCGGCCCCACAGGCCGGACACACCGTCAGCAGGGGATCGGAAACCTTCTGGAGCACATCTTTCGCGTGGCCGCAGGCTGCGCATCGGTAGGCATAGATGGGCATGGCTAAGCCTTTGATTAGAAAAGAAAAACCTCGAAGTATACGGGGCTGGATTCAGCGATATCCGAGGTGCAGCAGCCATTGCACGACAACCACCCCGATCAGGAAGCCAAGTCCGGCGTAGACGATCGCCTGCAGCAACCGGTTGGTGCGGCGCTGCTCGTTCAGCAGGGCCTCCAGCATCTTCTGCTCTGTCGCCGGCTTCGGCTGCAAGGCCTGGTGCACCAGACGCGGCAACTCAGGCAGCAACTGCACATAGCGCGGCGCCTCGTTCTTCAACCGGGCGACCAGACCGCGCCAGCCGACCTGGTCGTTCATCCAGCGCTCGAGGAAGGGCTTGGCGGTGTTCCACAGATCGAGCTCCGGGTCGAGCTGCCGACCCAGCCCCTCGACATTGAGCAGCGTCTTCTGCAGCAGCACGAGCTGCGGCTGGATCTCGACGTTGAAGCGCCGCGAGGTCTGGAACAACCGCAGAAGCACCTGACCGAGCGAGATGTCCTTGAGCGGGCGGTCGAAGTGAGGCTCGCACACCGCGCGGATCGCGCCTTCGAGTTCGTCGACCCGGGTGTTCGGCGGCACCCAGCCCGACTCGATGTGCAGCTCGGCGACGCGCTTGTAATCCCGGCGGAAGAACGCAATGAAGTTCTGCGCCAGGTATTCCTTGTCGAATTCGGTCAGCGTGCCGACGATGCCGAAATCGAGCGCGATGTAGCGCCCGAAGGTGGCCGGCGCCACGCTGACCTGAATGTTGCCCGGGTGCATGTCAGCGTGGAAGAAGCCATCACGGAACACCTGAGTGAAGAAGATCGTTACGCCGTCGCGGGCCAGCTTCGGGATGTCGACGCCGGCGTCCTGCAGCCGCTGGATCTGGCTGATCGGCACACCGTGCATGCGCTCCATCACCAGCACCGTCTGCGTGCACAGCTCCCAGTGCATCTCCGGCACCAGCACCAGGTTCAGGCCCTGCATGTTGCGGCGCAGCTGCGCTGCATTCGCAGCTTCGCGCACCAGGTCGAGCTCGTCATGCAGGTGGTTGTCGAACTCGGCCACCACCTCCCGCGGCTTGAGTCGCTTGCCGTCGGCCGACAGCCGCTCGACCCAGACCGCGATCGTGCGCATCAGCGACAGATCGTCGTCGATCACCGACAGCATGTTCGGTCGCAGCACCTTCACCGCCACATCGCGTCCATCCTTCAGGGTCGCGAAATGCACCTGGGCGATCGAGGCGCTCGCCACCGGCTCGCTCTCGAAGCTGGCGAACACGTCCTCCACGCTTCGGCCATAGGCCTTCTCGATCAGCTGCCGAGCCAGCGCCGCAGGAAACGGTGGCACGTTGTCCTGCAACTGCGCCAGTTCATCGGCAAGGTCGGGCGGAATCAGGTCGCGGCGGGTGGACAGCACCTGCCCGAACTTCACGAAGATCGGGCCGAGCTTCTCCAGTGCCATCCGCAGCCGCACGCCGCGCGGGGCTTCAAGGCGCCGGCTGGCGGTGATGACGCGCACCAGCACTCGCACCCAGGGCTGGCGAAAGTTCGACAGGGCCAGCTCATCGAGGCCGTAGCGGTAAATCGTGAAAACGATGAACAGAAGCCGCGTGACGTGCCTCATCGCGGCGGCGACTCCGCAGGCATCGGCGCTGAGGGGCGCGCGCGATCGGAGGCCGATTGCGCCACAGTCCTCACCGCATCGCGGAGCCCGGCTGCCACCGTCGTGGCAATGCGCATCAACTGCATCGCCGGGCCATCGCCGACCAGTCGCGCGAGGTCATCCTGCAAGTCCCAGCGCAAGTGTTCGGCCAGCCAGTTCACGTCAGCAGCCAAGGCGGCGTCACCAGCGACCTCGACCCGTGGCCGTCGGCCGGCCACGGCATCAGCCACAGACTGCACGGGATTCGAGGCGTCAAGGGTCGCGACCAGGTCGGCACGATCTGTCGCCACGGGTTGCCATTCAAGCAAGCCTGCAGCGGTCACCGCCATGGTCAGGCTTGAAGGCAGCCACGACAGCAGCGACGGGATGTCACGCAGTTGCAATTGGATGCACTTTCCTGCATGCGGTCGCAACCGCTGCGCTGCCATTGGCTCCGCTGCCACAACATGGTTCACCAGCAGGACCAGGCGAGGCATCACCGTGGCACCCAAAGACTGCACAAACGCCAACTTCATCGTGAGATTGTAGGCACCCGTATTGCATGAGCCACCCTGACGCGAGGGTCAAACCGACATATGCGTAAGACACAATGGTCCGGATGACGTCGATCCCCGATTCGACGCTGCCACTCGCGCCATGTGGCTTGTTGCTGCTCTGCCCTTCAGACCAGTGGGCGCCGATGAAGGCGCCCGGCATGGCCCGCTCCTCTCCCAAATGACCGATGTACGAAGATCGCTCATACAAACGGACTTTCTACAGCGCGCCGCAATCGGTCACGTCGTTGGTGGCCGCCTTTCTCGAGCCGACCATCATCGTTCTCGTGTTCGTCCTCGCCAATCAGTGGATGGACGAACCGATGGCCCGGCCGCAGCTCACCGTGTGCCTGCTCGTATTCGCGCTCACGTTTCCCGGTCGCAATCGATTCCGTGAAAGTCTGCTGGGCGCCTGGGTAGACATCTTCATCTCCTGGCTGGTGCTGCTGACGATCCTGGCACTGTGCGCCTACGCGACTCGGAGCCTCAAGTACTTTGAAGAAGGCGTCCTGATCGTGTGGGCCATTGCCACGCCATTGCTGCAGTGCATAGCGGTTTGGGTCGGCAAGAAGGTGCTTCAGGTGCAGGCCTCCAGGCCAGAAAGCCGGCGCGGCGCTGTCGTCATCGGCGGTGGCGAGCTGGGCGTGAAGGTGGCGCGTGCGCTCGCCGGCGTCGAGGACCGCAACATCGACTTTCTGGGTTATTTCGACGATCGTGTCGACGATCGCCTGCACGAAAGCGCTACTGCCAACTGTCTGGGTGGGCTCAAGGATGTCGCGTCATTTGTGCGGCAGCACGGCGTGCAGGAAGTGTTCATCACCCTGCCTCTGGGCTCTCAACCACGCATCGTCGACCTGCTCGACCAACTACAGGAAACGACAGCCTCGCTGTTCTTCGTGCCCGACGTTTTCGGCATCGGCATCATCCAGGGTCGGCTGCAGGACATGAACGGCGTGCCCGTGGTCGGCATCTGCGAGACCCCGTTCACCGGCACCAACGACCTGGTCAAGCGCATCAGCGATGTGGTGCTGGCGTCCTGCATCCTGGTGCTGATCGCCCCGGTGATGCTGGCGCTTGCGATCGGGGTCAAGCTCAGTTCGCCCGGCCCCATCATCTTCAAGCAACGCCGCAACGGGCTCGACGGCGACGAGATCATCGTCTACAAGTTCCGCTCGATGACGGCGATGGACAACGGGCCGGTGGTACTGCAAGCCAAGCCCAACGACCCCCGTCTGACCCCCTTCGGCGCCTTCATCCGCCGGACCTCGCTCGATGAGCTGCCGCAGTTCATCAATGTGTTGCAAGGCCGCATGAGCATCGTCGGTCCCCGCCCGCATGCGGTGGCGCACAACGAGGAGTACCGCCAGCTGATCAAGGCCTACATGGTCCGGCACAAGGTCAAGCCGGGCATCACCGGCTGGGCGCAGGTCAACGGCCACCGCGGCGAGACGGAAACCATCGAAAAGATGCAAGCCCGGGTGGAGTACGACCTGGAATACCTGCGGAACTGGTCGCTGGCACTTGACTTGCAAATCATCATCCGCACCGTCCGCGTGGCGTTCTTCAATTCCAAGGCTTATTGAGCTTGGCCTGCTGCTCCGTTCCTTGCCGGACCTCCACCATGCCGCACCCACAAAAACGCAGTCTGCCGAGTACCTTGGTCCGCCTGCTGACGGTCGCGCTGGCGGCCTCCGGCTTCGGATCTGCACAGGCTGAAGACCCGAACCCCTACTACATCGGCGGCAGCGCATCGGTGAAGCACGACAGCAACGTTTACCGTTTACCGAGCGCGACAAGCGACACCTCTTACTCCGTGGGTCTGCTGGGTGGTTTCGATCAGCCCATCGGCCGGCAGCGCGTCTACGCCAGTGGCACCTTGCAGGAAAACCGCTTTCAAGACTTGAAGCAACTCGATTACACCAGCTACAGCGTGAATGCAGGCATCGACTGGGCCACGGTCTACAACCTGTCCGGCACGCTCAGTCAGACCAGCAGCCAGAGCCTCTACAACTATGGTGGCAGCAACACCATTCAAACGAATGCCAAGAACCTCGAGCGCCGCAACGAAACCGTCGCACGGCTGCGCTACGGCTCCGCCGCGTTGCTCTCGCTCGACACCAGCTTCACCCACCGCAACCAGAACTATTCCGATCCGGCCTACCGATTCAACGCGCTGGATCAGGATGCCGTCAGTGCCGGCCTGACGTATCGCCCCCGCGCGTCGCTGACGCTGGGCACGGCCCTTCGCTACACGAAGGGCAACTACCGGCTCGAACGCGACTTCGACCGCAAAGACATCGATCTGACAGCGAACTGGGTGCCCACGGGCCGCAGCACTTTCAACGCCCGGCTGAGCTACGGCAAGCGCACTTCACGCAACGGCGACTCTGCATACGATTTCACCGGCACGACCGGCCAGGTGAACTGGACCTACCAGCCCACTGGAAAACTGACCTTCGTCGCGGCATTCAACCGTGACAGTGGGGCAGAAAGCGGCTTCATCAACGGTCAACAAGCCGGCACCTTCGGCGATGAAAGCCGCCTGACGAACGCGCTGTCTTTGAACACCACCTATGCCGCGACCTCGAAGATCCGACTCGATCTGAACCTGTACGCCAACCGTCGCTCGCTGGTGTTTGGCGCCTTCAAGGGGCGCGACGCGGTTCGCAGTGCCATGCTGGTGGCCACTTACAAGCCGCTGCGCAGCCTGTCCTTTTCCTGCAACGCCGGCCGCGACAGCCGCAGCGCCTCAGGCCAGGTCTCTTTCGACTACGGCAACAATAGCGTGTCGTGCTCGGCACAGATGACGCTGCAGTGAAAAACATGATCTTGCTGACGGGCGCCACCGGATACATCGCCTCGCACACTTGGCTGGCCCTCTGGGCGGCGGGGTATGACGTCATTGGCGTCGACGATTTCTCCAACAGCTCGCCGGAAGTGCTGAACCGCTTGCAACGCCTGGGTGGGCGCACACCGTTGTTCGAACGAGCCGATGTCTGCGACAGCGCGGCAATGTTGTCGCTGTTCAAGCGCCATCCGATCAGTGCCGTGGTGCATTTCGCCGCCTTCAAGGCGGTCGGTGAAAGCAGCGCGAAGCCACTGGCCTACTACCGTAACAACATCGGCGGGCTGGTCAGCGTGGCCGAGGCGATGAACGCCAGCGGCTGCAAGACCTTCGTTTTCAGCTCCAGCGCCACCGTCTACGGCACGCCCGAGCAGTTGCCCATTCCAGAGAGCGCGTCGCTCGCCACCACCAGCCCTTACGGCGCGACCAAGCTGATCGGCGAGAACATCCTCGCCGACATCGCCCGGGCCGACCCGGCGTGGCGCGTTGCGCTATTGCGCTACTTCAACCCGGTGGGGGCACATGAGAGCGGCCTGATCGGCGAAGACCCTCGCGGCACACCAAACAACCTGATGCCCTACGTCACGCAGGTGGCCGTGGGAAAGCGCGAGCGCCTGCAGGTTTTTGGTGGCGACTACGAGACCGTCGATGGCACGGGTGTGCGCGATTACATCCATGTCAGCGATCTGGCTGAGGGCCATGTCGCGGCCTTGCGCCACTTGATGGACCCCTCGGGCAGCTCGTTCACCGCCAACCTGGGCACCGGCCGAGGCCACAGCGTGCTCGAACTCGTCCGCGCGTTCGAGCGGGCCAGCAGTTGTCACATTCCCTATGACATCGTTGCGCGTCGCACAGGCGATGTGGCGGCGTGTTACGCCGACGCCAGCCGGGCGCGGGATCTGCTCGGTTGGCAAGCCACGCGCGGTATCGATGCAATGTGCGCTGACAGCTGGCGATGGCAGCGGTCGAACCCCCATGGATACGGCGACTGACGCGCCCACCACAGTTTTCTCTTCTGGCAAGACAACACCATCGGAACACCATGACCAAAGTTGCTCTCATCACCGGCGTCACCGGACAAGACGGCGCCTACCTGGCAGAACTGTTGCTCAGCAAGGGCTACGAGGTCCATGGCATCAAGCGCCGCAGCAGCCTGTTCAACACCGACCGCGTCGATCACCTGTACCAGGACCCGCATGTCGACCATCAGCGCTTCAAGCTGCACTACGGCGACCTGACCGACAGCACGAACCTGATCCGCATCATCCAGCAGGTGCAGCCGGACGAGATCTACAACCTGGCCGCGATGAGCCATGTCGCGGTGAGCTTCGAGACCCCGGAATACACCGCCAACGCCGACGGCATCGGCACGCTGCGCATCCTGGAGGCCATCCGCATCCTGGGGCTCGAGAAGAAGACCCGCTTCTACCAAGCCTCGACCTCCGAGCTGTACGGTCTGGTGCAGGAGATTCCGCAAAAGGAAACCACGCCGTTCTACCCCCGCAGCCCGTATGCAGTGGCCAAGCTCTATGCCTACTGGATCACCGTCAACTACCGCGAGGCATACGGCCTTTACGCCTGCAATGGCGTGCTGTTCAACCACGAAAGCCCGCTGCGCGGCGAGACCTTCGTCACCCGCAAGATCACGCGCGCCATCGCCCGCATCGCGCTCGGCCTGCAAGACTGCCTCTACCTCGGCAACATGAGCGCACTGCGCGACTGGGGCCACGCGAAGGACTATGTCGAGATGCAGTGGCTGATGCTGCAGCAGCAGCAGCCTGAAGACTTCGTCATCGCCACCGGCGTGCAGTACAGCGTGAGGCAGTTCGTCGAGTTTGCGGCCAAGGAGCTGGGCATCACCCTGGCGTTCAGCGGTGAAGGCGATCAGGAGGTCGGCACCGTCGTCAGGATCGAGCCTGTCGGCGGCGAGATCAAGGCCAAGTGCCGGGTCGGTGAAGTGATCGTCAAGGTCGATCCGCGCTACTACCGCCCGACCGAAGTCGAAACCCTGCTCGGCGACCCGAGCAAGGCCAAGCAGAAGCTCGGCTGGGTGCCGAAGATCACGCTGCCCGAATTGGTGAAAGAAATGGTCGAGTACGACTACAGCGCCGCGCGGCGAGACAGCCTCGTGAAGCTCGCCGGCTTCCAGGCTTACGACTACAACGAGTGAGCGGCCGGCGATGCACATCGACGCCAAGATCTATGTTGCTGGCCACCGCGGCCTGGTCGGTTCGGCCATCGTGCGCAACCTGCAGGCAGCCGGCTACCAGCACCTTCTACTGCGAACGCATGCCGAACTCGACCTGACCGACGCCCACGCCACGCGCGCTTTTTTCGATACCGAGAAGCCTGACTACGTGTTTCTCGCCGCGGCCAAGGTCGGCGGCATCGTGGCCAACAACAGTTTCCCGGCAGAGTTCATCCGCGACAACCTCGTCATCCAGGCCAATGTGATCCATTCGGCTTACCTGAACGGCGTGAAGCGCCTGCTGTTCCTCGGTTCGAGCTGCATCTACCCCAAGCTGGCGCCGCAGCCGATGCGAGAAGTTGACTTGCTGACCGGCCCGCTCGAGCCCACCAATCGCCCCTACGCCCTGGCCAAGATCGCCGGCATCGAAATGTGCTGGAGCTACAACCGCCAGTACGGCACGAAGTACCTGGCCGCGATGCCCACCAACCTCTACGGCCCGGGCGACAACTACCACCCGACCAACAGCCACGTCATCCCGGCGCTGCTGCGCAAGTTCCACGAGGCAGTGAAACGTGGCGACGAGTCCGTCACGGT
This sequence comes from Burkholderiales bacterium, assembly GCA_947462065.1. GTDB lineage: Bacteria > Pseudomonadota > Gammaproteobacteria > Burkholderiales > Burkholderiaceae_C > PBB1. The sequence goes on from CANHNO010000091.1 coordinate 8,189, forward strand.
CTGGGGCACCGGCACGCCGCGCCGCGAGTTCCTCTACAGCGATGACATGGCCGATGCCTGCGTCTACCTGATGGCGCTCAGCGACGAGCGCTACCAGGCACTGCTGGGCAGCGATGAGTCGGCCACCGGCCGCTTCGAGCCGCCGCTGGTCAACATTGGCGTGGGCCATGACGTGGCCATCGCCGAGCTGGCCGAACTGGTGCGCCAGACCACCGGCTTCAAGGGCCAGATCGTCTACGACCGCGACAAGCCCGACGGCACGCCGCGCAAGCTGATGGACGTCAGCCTGCTCTCCCGCACCGGCTGGACGGCACGTACCGCGCTGGTCGATGGCCTGCGCAGCGCCTATGCCGAATTCGTTGCAACCAATCCCTGAACACCATGACCACGACCCCCATTCAGGTTCTTCCCGTCATCATGGCCGGTGGCAGTGGCACGCGGCTGTGGCCGCTGTCGCGTGCCCAGTACCCGAAGCAGTTCCTGGTGCTGCAAGGTAACCAAAGCCTGTTCCAGCAGGCTGCGCAACGCCTGACCACGCTGGCAACCGACGACATCACGGTGGCTACGCCGCTGATCGTCGGCAATGAAGAACACCGCTTTCTGGTGCTCGACCAACTGCGCGAACTGAAGCTGCCACCGACCACCGTTCTGCTGGAGCCCACCGGGCGCAACACCGCACCCGCGATGACGCTGGCTGCGCTGGAGGCCAGCGCCAATGGCAGCGACCCGGTACTCGCCGTCACAGCCGCAGACCATGCTTACGTCGATGAAAAGGGCTTCACCCTCGCCCTGCAAGCAGCGGTGCGCGCGGCTGCTGATGGCGCCATCGTGACGCTAGGCATCACCCCCACCTGTCCGGAAACCGGTTTCGGCTACCTGCGCTGCACCGCTGCCGCGAATGGCGACCACAACACCGCACAGCGCGTCGCCGAATTCGTCGAGAAGCCCGACTTGCCGACCGCGCAGCGCTACGTTGCAGACGGCCGCTACTACTGGAACAGCGGCATCTTCGTCGTGCGCGCATCGGTCTGGTTGAAGGCGCTGCGGCAGTTCCGGCCCGACATCGCCAGTGCCACGCAGACCGCGTGGGAAGGCCGCACCACCGACGCCCCTTTCATCCGCCCCAACCGCGCAGCGTTCGAAGCCATTCCCAGCGAGTCGGTCGACTACGCGGTGATGGAGCACTGCCCCGCCTCACCAGAATTCGACGTCCGCATGGTGCCGATGGACGCCGGCTGGTCCGACCTCGGCGGCTGGGACGCAGTGTGGGAGGTCAGCACGAAAGACACAGCCGGCAACGCCAGCCACGGCGACACCATGCTGCGCGACAGCCGCAACACGCTGGTGCATGCCACGAGCCGGCTGGTCGGCGTGATCGGCCTCGATGACGTGGTGGTGGTCGAGACGCCCGACGCGGTACTGGTCACCCACCGCAGCCGCAGCCAGGAGGTGAAGCAGATCGTCAGCCAGTTGCAACATGGCGGCCGCACCGAGCACAACCTGCACCGGCTGGTGCATCGCCCCTGGGGCTGGTACGACAGCATCGACTCCGGCGGGCGCTTCCAGGTCAAGCGCATCATGGTCAAGCCGGGCGCCACGCTCAGCCTGCAGAAGCACCACCACCGCGCCGAGCACTGGATCGTCGTGCGCGGCACCGCCGAAGTGACCAACGGCGACCAGGTTCTGCTGCTCACCGAAAACCAGAGCACCTACATCCCGCTGGGCCAGGTGCACCGCCTGGCCAAC
>CANHNO010000092.1 GCA_947462065.1 Burkholderiales bacterium
CTGCGCTTGCGCAGTTCGGGGGCGCTCGGCTTCTCTCTGGAAACCGGGGACCAGGCGCTGACGGCGTCGCATTCGATCGTGCTGGACGCGCCCACCTTGCTGGCAGACAGAGCGCTGCGTACGTCGGTCTACAACGAGCTGCTCAAGACTGCCATCGCCGAACTGAAGGCCGCCGACAAGCTGGCCGGCATCAAGCGCACCACCGAAGAGCTGGCCGAAGCGGCCGCCCCTCTGGCCAGCGCCCGCCTGGCCAGCAGCACCCTGCTGCAGGACACGCCTGCGACGCTGTCGCTGCAAGCGGCGTATGTGCAGTTAGGCGACAGCAGCGCCTTTCAGACGGTGTTCCCGCTGGTCCCGCAGCCCGACGAGGCAGCCCCACGTGTGGCGATGGCGGGTAACTCGGTTCTCAAGGTCAAGGCGTCGAACATCGATCTCAAGGGCCACAGCGCATTGCAGGGTTTCGGCACGGCGTCTCTGGACGCAGCCCAGGACGTGCGTCTGGTCGGCGTGGCATGGTCCGATCAACAGACCGGGTACTTCGACGGCACCCAGCGGGGCTCGTTCTGGATGAAGGGCTCGTTGGATCTGACCAGCGCGCAGGTACTGCCGACCACCTTGAGCGATTTCACCTTCGCGGTGGCCGGTAGCGACCTGGACGGCTCCGGGCGCCTGAACTTCACTGCCAACGGCCTCACGCCACAGGCGCCGCTTTCGGCCGGGGGGTCGATCACGGCCTGGGCGCCGAACATCGTGCAGGCCGGGCGACTGGTGGCCCCGTTCGGCAGCATCACGCTCGGCAACACCGACACCGCCGTGTCGGACATCCTGACGCTCGACCTGCGCTATGCGGCTGGCAGCCTGACCTCGGTGGCCGGTCAGGGTCCTGTGCCGCTGGGCACGGTGTCCAACGGCAGCGTGCCGACGGCCAGCAGCTGGACGACCTTGCTGTCCGACGGCACGGTGGTTTCGTTGCGCCAGAACCCGAGCGCCGATGCGCCGACCGCGCAACGCACGTTGCCGGGCAAGTCGATCACCTCGCTGGCCGGCAGCATCACCACCGACGCGGGGTCGGTGCTCGACCTGTCGGGCGGTGGCAGCCTGTTTGCCTATGGGTTCACGCCGGGCAAAGGCGGATCGAAAGATGTGTTGTCGAACAACACCCTGGGCACCGCTGCGCGTGCCAAGACCACGGTGTTTGCCATCGTGCCGGGCTACACGAGCCAGCTCGCGCCTGTGGACGGGCAGTACGGCATCGACGGCGGACTGGGCATGGGCGATGCGGTGTGGCTGTCGGGCGCGGGTGATCTGAAGGCCGGCACCTACACCTTGCTGCCCGCGCACTATGCGCTGATGCCCGGCGCTTACAGCGTCACGGTCGCACCCGGCAACCGTGACATGGTGGCCAGCGCGAACCGCTTGCGCACCGACGGCGCCTGGCTGATGTCCGGCCGCATTGCCAATGTCGCCGACGGGGCGATGGATCCGCGCACTCAGGGTTTCGTCGTCGCACCGCGTTCGGTCGTGCGGCGCCAATCCGAATTCACCTTGTACGACGCTGGCAGCTACTTCACCGACAAGGCGAAAGCCGCCGGCATCGCCGCGCCGGAGTTGCCCGGCGACGGCGGTCACGTGGCCTTTGCCAGCCAGGACGCGGGCAACAGCGCGCTTCGCCTGCAAGGCCGTGTGCTGCTGGGGGCCGCAACCGGCGCCTTGGCGGGTACGGCGGACGTGGCCGCACCGAAGATGGAAATCACCTCCGGCGGCACGATGGGTGCGGACGGCGTGGTGGCTCTGTCCGCCACGCTGTTGGCGGACTGGCGCGCCCGCGCGTTGACGCTGGGCGCGCTGCACAAGACCGTGGATGGCCAGGAGCAGCTCGACGTGCGCACCAGCGAATTGACGCTGAGCAACGATGCGGCGAACCCGCTGACCGCCCCTGACGTGCTGCTGGCGGCAAGCGACCTTCTGCGGCTCAAAGCGCAGGCCACGGTACTGGCTGAATCTGACGCTGCCGGCCCCGCTGCCGATCTGGTGTTGCCATCTTCGGGCGCGGTGCTGCGGGTGAGCAGTGGTGCTGCCATCGGTGTGCAGCGCAGTGAGGCACCGTCCAGCGACGGTGGCGTGCTGTCGATCGCCGCGGGCGCCGTGGTGTCGGGCAAGGGCGCGGTGCAGATCGATGCCACGGGTAGCGCGGTCAACGCGGGGTCGATCCGGGTGGGAGATCGCGGCACCTTCACTGCGGCAGCGCCCGACATCAGCCTGGGCGATGCGATCCCGCAGGACGTGGCCGCGTCCACGCTGGCGTTGGATGACTCGGCGCTCGCCTCGTTGTCCAAGCTGGACCGCATCAGCCTGGACAGCCGACAAGGCTCGATCACCGTTTACGGCTCATCGCACGTCGGCAGCGACGCCACGAGGCGACTCTCGCTCGCGGGCAGCGGCATCCTGGCGGGGGGTGAGGACGCCGCAGAGGCCGTGTTCCAGGGTGCCAACGTCGTGCTGAACGGCCGTGCCCTCAGCGCGGCGCCGACCACCTCCACCAGCAGCGGTTCGTTCACGATTCAAGGCGACACGATCGAGCTGGGCTCTGGTCGCATGGCACTGCAAGGCTTTGCACAGGCCACGCTGCAGGCCGGCAGCGCGGTGCGCGCCACCGGACAAGACGGGGTGCTGTCAGCCGACGGCACGCTGACACTGGACGCTCCGCGCATCACGGTGGCTCCGGGTGCCAGCGGGCTGTTCCAGACCACGGGCGAGTTGCACCTGACGGGCGCGATCAGCAGCGCCGATGACCAGACCGTGCCACAAGGCGGCGGCGGGGGACAACTGGGCTTCCAGGCCGCGTCCATAGATGCGGCCACGCGCATCGAGGCGCCCTCGGGCCAGATCAAGATGACCGCCACCCAAGAAATCACGGTGAATTCCGGTGTGGTGACGGTCGCCGGTGCTGTGCTGCAGAAGAACGGTGCCAGCGCCTACGGGCCGGGTGGCAACCTGGTGCTGCAAGCACCGCAGATCACGCTCGGCGAGCAGGCGATGCTCGACGTGTCGTCGACCGCGGCGGATGCAGGCCATTTGACGATCAACGCGACCACCCCAGACGGCACGGGCTCGGTGAGTTTCGGTGCGCAGCTGCGTGGCGAAGCGACACCGGTGGCTGGCCTGAGCCTGCCCGCGCAGGCCCGTTTCACGCTGGACACCGACAGCGCTGGCGTGGCGGGTGCTTTCGGTACCCTGAACGAGACGCTGAATCAGGCGGGCTTCACCGGCGCGCGTGACTTCCGGTTCCGCCATGGAGATGTGACGCTCGACGGCCAGGACAGCATCGTGGCGCACGACTTCACTCTGGCCACGGATCAGGGCAGCATCACCGTGGCGGGCCACAGCGTGATCGACGCGTCGGGCCTGGCCGGTGGCAGCATCCGTTTGCTCGCCGCGCAGGCCACAGACGGTGGCGTGTCCGGGCAGGTGACGATCAGCGGCCAAGCCTTGTTGAACGCGGCATCTGTAGCCACCAGCGACGCCGGGGCTGGCGCCGTGGGCCGCGGCGGCCGGGTGCTGATCGGCACTGCGGCGGCCGACGGCGCCGACATCAGCGATGTCGATCAGGCGGCCAGCTTGCATCTGGCGGGCGGGCGAATCGATGTTTCCGGCGCGCCGGCGGCTGGCGATGCTGCGCGCCGCGATGGCCGTGTGACCCTGCGCGCGCCGCGTCTGGCCGACGGCAGCGATGTGGCGGTGGCCGTGCTGGGAACCAGCATCTCGCCGGGCGCGACGACGGTGATCGAGGGTGTCAAGGTCTACCGCGGAAGCACCGTCAGCGAACAGGCCGACAGCGCGACCAACCTCGACGCCACGACCAGCGGGCAGATGTACAGCGATGCGCAGGACTTTGGCCAACAACAGGCCGCGATTGCAGCACGCCTGCTGCGCGGCGACGTGGCAGTTCGCTCGGGCGTCGAGATACGCTCGGACGGCGATCTGTCGGTGTCGGTCAACGAGTTCGCGTCCAACGCCGCCGACCGAGGCTGGGACCTGAACGCCTGGCGCTTTGAAGGCCAACCGGTCAACCTGTCCTTGCGTGCCGCGGGCAATCTGACGGTGGTCGGTTCGATCAGCGATGGTTTTGCAAAGCCGGACGACAGCCGGCTGGCCATGCCGGTGTGGGCGCTGGCCGGTGGGGCATCGGCCGACTTGCAACTGGTGGCCGGTGCCGACTTGCGGGCGGCCAGCACGACGGCGGTGCTGAGCGCCGATCGACTCGTGGCGGGCCAGGGCAACCTGAAGCTGGACTTTGCCGCACGCACCCCAGTGCCGGCCGACCGCCAGAAGCTCGATGAATACTTCCAGCCCAAGTTCGACGCCGATGGCGAAGCGGTGATGTACACCCCCGCCATGAAAGAGGCCGGCGGCACCGGTATCGTGACGCCCAACGCCAATGCGCCGGTGACATCGACCGATGCGCCGGTGGCGGTGGTGCGCACCGGCACCGGAAGCATCGATGTGGCTGCGGCCCATGACATCACTCTGGCCATGGCCAAGGTCTACGTCAGCGCCGAGCCCGACGAGACGCTGGACCAGCCTCTCATCGGTATCGAGACTTTGTACGGTGCGTCGCTGTACACCGCCGGCGCACCGCTGGCCTCTGACGCCAACGTGGTGGCACCGAGCAACGCGCTGAACACCCGCTACGGCGCGACCAAGGGCACGCTGGCGGCCGCCACGTTCGCCGACGGAGGCGGGCCAATCAGCGTGAAGGCCGGCCGGGACATCAATGGGCCGCAGAACAACAGCGGCTGGTACACACGCACGGGCGGCACTGAAGCCATCGCGGGGGACTCCGAGTCCAAGCCGAAGGTAGAGGGCACGCCGGCCGTGCCCGGCACCATCGTGCCACTGCCTCGGGTGGTGCCGCAAATGGTCAACAACTGGTTGTTCCGGCAGGGCCGCAGTACCACGGCGGCCGACGGCAGCGTGGTGTTCGAGACGCTGGCAGATCAGACGACCACGCTGAACACCGCCTGGTGGGTGAGGCCGGACTACTTCAATCAAGGCATCGCGACCCTGGGCGGCGGCGACGTGACGGTCACGGCCGGGCGCAGCATCAGCAACTTGTCGGTCAGTGCGGCTGGCAATGGCCAGGTTGCGTTGGCCGGCACGGCAGCCACAGAACGCGGTGGCGGCGACCTGCACGTGCAGGCCGGTGGCGACATTGCTGGTGGGGTGTTCTACGCCCAGAAGGGCGATCTCTCGCTTCGCGCCGACGGCTCTCTGACAGCCGGTGGACTGGCTGTTACCGACCAGCTCGGAGTCACGCAGAACTTTGCGCCCGTGCTGGCCCTGGGTGATGCCACGGCCAAGGTGGTGGCCGGCCGCACGCTGGCCCTCGCCACGGCCTACAACCCCACGATGACCGAGCAGAGCGTGAACAACCTGCCCGGGGTGATTGACCCGCTGTACGCGCCCAACGGCAACTGGGACCCGACCTATGAGCCGAAGGCGGCCTTCCGGACCACCTACGCGCAGTTCAGCAACTTCAGCACCTATGGCGCTGCCTCCTCGCTGGAGCTGACCGCTTTGGGCGGTGATGTGCGGCTTTCCGCCGACGCCCGTGCGCTGGCCGATGCAGGCCGCGGCGAGATCCCCAACCGCTTCCAGGACCAGAGCAGCGCCGGCAGCTTTTTGAACCTGTACGCGCTGCTGCCGTCGACCCTGCTGGCCGCGTCGATGGGTGGCGATGTGGTGCTGGCCAATGGCGTGACGCTGAGCCCGGCGGCCACGGGCCAGCTGGACCTGCTGGCCTCAGGCTCCATCCGCTTGAACAACGGCAAAACGGGACCGCTGCGCATGCTGGACAACAGCCCGGATGGGATGTCGACCGCTGCGGCGCCGCGCGTGCTGTCCGAGGCAGACACCAAGATCCTGGACGGGATCTCGACGGCGCTGGAGGCCCACGCGGCCACAGGGCTGCACAGCGCCGATACGGCGGTTGCGCGCCTGACGGCCGTCAACGGTGACGTTCAGGGCGACGCCCTCGCTGCACAGTCTCTCTCGCTGCCCAAGGCCACCGTCATCACCGCAGGGCGTGACATCGTCGACCTCGGTTTCCTCATCCAGCACCTGGCCGCGAGTGATGAGACCGTGCTGCAAGCCGGCCGTGACGTGGTCGACACGACGCAGTCGAATTCTCAGGACGGCACCAGTTTGGTGTCGCATGTGCTGGGCGGGCCAGGGCAGCTCACGATCAGCGCCCGGCGCCATGTCGATCTGGGCAACGGCAACGGCGTGGTCACACGCGGCAACCTCGACAACGTCTACCTGCCCGACGACGGCGCCGCGATCCGTGTGGTCGCCGGTAGCGCTCCTCCGTCTTACGCGTCTTTCGTGGCGTTTGCCCAAGGTTACGGCTCGGCCGCCGATCTGGCCGCAGGTGCCGACCTGGCCGCGCTGGCCACGTTCGTGAGTGCGCAAGGTCAGGGTGGGGCGGTTGATGTGACGGTGCTGGAGGCGTTCTTGCGCGCTCAAGGCCAGGACTTGCCAAGCAAGGCCACAGCAGCGCAGGTCTGGGCCGGGTTCCAGGCGCTGCCTGCAGAGGAGCAGTTGAAATACATGGCCCAGCATCCGGCGCTGGCGGCTCAGGCCTGGACGGCTTTCCGCGCGCTGCCGAGCGATGCGCAATCGCTCTACCTCAACGATCACCCCGAGCTGTCCGAACGCGTCAGCCTGCGAGCCGATGCCCTGGCGGATGCGCTGTCACGAAACGATGATGGCCAACTCGACAAGCGCTTTTTCAACCTGCTGGTGGAAACCGGCAATGCGAACCGCAAGTCCGACGACGGCAAGGTCATCGACGAAAGCCTGCGCAGCTTCGATGCGCTGATCGCCAGCCTGTTCCCCCAGGCGGCCGCTTCAAACGGTGGCGATGTTTCAAACTTCGGCAGCCAGTTCAAGACCGAGCAGGGCGGTGCCGTCACGCTGTACGCACCGGCCGGCTCCGTGTTCGCAGGCCTGACGACGGGCTACGACCAGAAGGAGGCGTTCAGAACCGGCATCTTCACGGTGCGCGGCGGCGACGTGAATGGTCTGGTGCGTGACGATTTCCTTGTCAACAAGGGCCGCGTTTTCACGCTGGGCGGTGGCGACATCACGCTGGTGTCTCAGCGCGCCAACATCGACGCGGGCAAGGGCGCCAAGACCGCCGCCTCGGCCCCGCCGCCGCTGATCACCGTGGACTCCAACGGTAGCGTCTCGGTCGACGTGGCCAGTTCGATCAGCGGCTCGGGCATTGCCACGCTCAAGACACGCGTCGATGCGGCACCGGGCGATGTGTTCGCCATTGCGCCGCGCGGTGTGTTCGATGCTGGCGACGCCGGTGTGCGCTCCAGTGGCTCGGTGCTGGTGGTCGCGCCCATCGTGCTGAACGCCAGCAACATTTCCGCGGGCGGTGCGATCGCCGGCGCCCAGGTCAGCGTGGCCGCCCCCTCGCTCGGTGCGGTTGCCGCTCCGGCCAATGCCTCCCAGAAATCCGACGACGCGGCCAAGACGGCCGCCAACCCGAATGGGGGGAGCGCCTCCAGTTCGCTGATGTTGACGGTCGAGGCCATCGGATTCGGCGAATCGGGCGAGGGCAACGAGGACGACGAGGACGACGACCCCAATTCAAAGAAGAAGAAAAAGCGATGAATCACTTCAACGAACTTCGTGCCATGACCCAGAGCCGCACCATGAATCTACTGTTCTCAGCCATATTGTCTTTGTTGGTGTTGTGCGCTTCGACGGCTGTCAATGCGGCCGATGGCAACCAAAAGAAAGTGCTCGTCATCGACACCACGGCCACCGGCGTCGAGGTCTTGGAGGAGCTCACGCAGGTGCCGGTGCTGGTGCGCTTGCACAGTGGCAACTTCACCTTCGCTGAAGCCCAACCCGACGGTTCGGACCTGCACTTCTTCGCCGCCGACGGCAAGACGCCGCTGCCTACGCAGGTCGAGAACTTCGGGGCCACGGATGAGCTCGCCAATGTGTGGCTGCTGCTGCCCAAGGTGGCAGCACTTGACAAGACCCCGCTGGTGATGACCTGGGGCGGTGACAAGGCGGGCGCTGCGCCTGCCGGCGGGAAGGTCCACGACCCGGCAGCGGTGTTTACCTTCCGCTTCGCTCAGGCCGATGCGCTCAAGGACAGTACGGCCAACGCGATGACAGCGACCAGCAGCACCGCGAAATCCGTGGCGGCTGGTCCCATCGGCGCGGCCATTGCTCTGGACGGTGGTGCTGGCCTTGCGCTGGCGCCATCACCGTCGTTGAAGTTGCAGGCCAGTGCAGGGTTCACCTTCAGCGCCTGGGTCAAGCCGGCTGATGTTGGCGCACCGGCCGCTGGCTTGTTTGCCTTTCCCGCCAGCGGCAAAGGACTGCGTATCGGCCTGGCTGGCGGCAAGCTGGAAGTCGGTCAGGGCACGACCTCGGTCAGTGCCAACCTGCCGCTCAAGCCTGGCGTTTGGCAGCATGTGGCCGTGGTGGCCAGCGCAGACAAGGTCACGCTGTACGTTGACGGTCTGGAAGCCGGGGCCGGCAACCTTGCGCTCACCGATGCGGTCGGTGACGCGCTCATCGGAGCAGGCTTTGGCGGCGAACTGGACGAGGTGACGCTGCTGGCGGCCAGCCGATCGGCTGACTATGTGAAGTTGCAGGCGCTGGGCCAGGCCGCTGACTCGCCACTGCTGAGCGCCGACGAGGAGGGCGCGAGCGCCGAAGAGGTGTCCTACGCCGCCATCCTGCTCGGATCGGTCACGCTCGACGGCTGGATCACGATTGCCCTGCTGGCGGTGATGGCGGTGGTCAGCGGTTATGTGATGGTGAGCAAGGCGGTGATGCTGCGCACTGTCGGTCGGGCCAATGATGTGTTCCTGGCGACCTTCAAGGCCAAGTCCCGCGCGCTTCTCACCCCTGGCCACACTGACATTGCATCGGTGGTGCAGAACCCTCTTAGCCAACGCTCGTCGGCCTATCGCCTCTATGCCATCGGCATGGAAGAAGTGATGGAACGGTTCACCCTCCTGGATGAGGCCGGCAAACCCCGCAGGCTCAGCAGTGCCGGGCTGCAGGCGATCCGTACCTCACTCGACGCGGCCATGATGCGCGAGAACCAGAAATTCAACAGCGGGATCGTTCTGCTCACGATCTCGATTGCGGGCGGCCCCTTCCTGGGCCTGCTGGGTACCGTGATCGGCGTGATGATCACTTTTGCCGCGATCGCCGCTGCCGGCGAGGTCAATGTGAATTCGATCGCACCAGGCATCGCCGCGGCGCTGGTGGCCACGGTCGCCGGTCTGGCCGTCGCCATCCCGGCGCTGTTTGCCTACAACTGGCTGGCCAGCCAGATCAAGAACCTGTCGGGCAACACCATGGTCTTTGTCGACGAATTCGTCTCCAAGTCGGCCGAGATGTACGCCGACTGATCGCGGGAGCTGAGCCTTGCAGATCCAGGACGACAACGCGCCGTTTGACGACATCAACGTCACGCCCATGCTGGACCTGGCGTACGTGCTGCTGGTGATCTTCATCATCCTGACAACCGCCTCGGTGCAGGGGGTGCGGGTCGAGGTGCCGCGCGCCGAAATGAGCGCCGCGCTGGCCGCGCCACGCCTCAAGGCGATCACCGTGTCCGAGGCCGGCGATGTCTACCTCGACGCCTACCCGGTCACGATGGAACAACTTGAGACAAGGCTGAAGCAGCTCAAGGCCGTTTACCCCTCGCAACCCATCGTCATCAAGGGCGATGCTCGCGCGCAGTACCTGAAGGTGATGGAGGTGCTGGAGATCCTGAAGAAGTCCGACATCACCGACATCGGTCTGGTCACCGGGCGGAAGGTCTGACATGCAGGTCCAA
>CANHNO010000093.1 GCA_947462065.1 Burkholderiales bacterium
GCCCACATGCTGATCGTTGATTTCGGTGCGGCCTGGGTGCGCGTCAAGGCGGTCAAGCCGAAGAAGTTTCCTGATGTGGAGGCGGTGGGCGTTGTGATCGAGCGGCGCGCGCACTGCTGATCGCTGACTCAGGCTGCCGTGAACGGCTGCTGCGGCGCCGAGCCTTTCCGAGCCAGCACCTCGGCGGCCGTCGGCGAGCCCGTGACGGCACGCTGGATCGCCTCCTTGGTGGCCAGGTAGTTGTAGTTCTGGATCTTCTTGTCGTCTTCTGCTAGCCAGTGGATGAAGACGCTGACGCAAATGAACAGGTTGTCGGCTTCGATCAATGGAATCGTGCCGTCTTCGACCGAGTCGGCGACAGCCATCGCGATGCCGCGCTGCGCCGGGCCGAACATCTGCACGGCCTGCTTCGCCCCCTTGAGCGTGACCTTGTTGAACATCACGGTAGCGGGCTTGGTCAACAGGTTCGGCGCAATCACAGCCAACATCGACGTGAAGCCATCCTTGTTGTTGACCAGCGCGTTGGCGAACGCGGTTTCGGCCGCGCTGCCGCGGGGGCCGATGAGCAGGTCGATGTGCGCCACCTCGTGGCCCTCGCCGACCATGGATTCGCCCACCCTCAAGCGATCGATCTTCGCCATGACTTCTATCCCGGAGATTCAAGTTGAGATGGCACGGTTGGGAGATCACCCGGCCTGACGAGAACCTTATCACCACCCCCCGATTCGTCGCCACGTCATCCGACAATCGCCGCACGCCCTGTTTCGCTGCCAACCTGATCGACGCGCCGGGCTACCGCGGGCACATCGGCTGCGGGTGCCGCCATCGCCCACCAGAATCCAGCTCTCTCATCGAGAAAATGAAAGATATTGATGTTTCCATCGGCGGTTGATCGACGACCCTTTGGGTGTCCCGACGGACGATCGGCCATCGCTGCCATGCATGTGCGGCTCATGTGCCCGATCGCTGCGCTCGTCTGCTTCTTGCCGGTGTCCGCGCAGCCGGTGAAGACCGAGCACGTCACCGCCGAACTGGTGGCCGAGCGCAGCGCGGTGCAGCCCGGCCAGTCGCTGCACATCGGGCTGCATCTGCAGCACATCCCGCACTGGCACACCTACTGGCGCAACCCGGGCGATTCCGGCCTGCCCACCACGCTGACCTGGACGCTGCCCGCTGGCAGTGAGGCCGGTGCGATTGAATGGCCCGCGCCGCAACGACTGCCGATCGGCCCGCTGGTCAACTATGGCTATGAGGGCGAACTGCTGCTGCCGCTGATCTTCACGGCCCCGGCCGATGCGCAGCCGGGCAGCACGCTGAACCTCGAAGCGAAAGCGACCTGGCTGGTGTGCCGGGACGTCTGCATCCCCGAGAGCGCCACGTTGAGACTGCAGCTGCCCGTTGTAGGTGGCGGCGCTGCCGTCGATGCGCTTACCCCTGGCAGCACCGAGCACACGGCGCTGTTCGAGCGCACCCGGGAGGCGCAGTCCGAGCCGCTCGCCGGTTGGACGGTCGATGCGCAGCAGGCCGGGCGAGAGTTGCTGGTCACGTTCTCGAAGCCGCTCGAACCCGCCGCACCGCGACCGGCGCTGCAGTTGTTTCCGTATGCCGAGCAAGTGATCGAGCCGGCGCAGCACGAGGTGTTTCGCACCGACAGCGGGTATGCGGTGAAGCTGCGCTTGCTCGACGGCGCGGCTGCGCCGGTGTCTTTCTCCGGCATCGTCGTGGCGCAGGGCGACTCGGTGCCCGGCACGCCCACGGTCTGGGGCGGCACGCGGCGATCGGCGGAGTTCGACACGCCGGTTCGCACCGTTGCTGCGCTCCAGTGGCCGGAGGGCGCGAAGGCGCTCGCGCAAGAAGCCGTTCTGACAACCGAGACACTTGGCGGCGCGCCCGATCTGGGTTGGGCAACGGCGCTGCTGCTCGCCTTCGTCGGCGGCATGGTGCTGAACCTGATGCCTTGTGTCTTCCCCGTGTTGTCCATCAAGTTGCTGAGCCTGGCGAAGCACGGTGGCGACCAGCCGACGGATGCCGCTGCGCTGCGCACCCATGCGCTGGCCTACAGCGCAGGTGTCGTGCTGAGTTTCCTCGCATTGGCAGCGTTGCTGCTGGTCTTGCGCGCTGCCGGCAGTGTGATCGGCTGGGGCTTCCAGTTGCAGGAGCCGGGAGTCGTGTTCGTGCTGGCGCTGTTGTTCTTCGCGCTCGGCCTGAACCTGATGGGCGCGTTCGAGTTCGGCGGTCTGCTGCCGCAAGGTCTGGCCACTTGGCGCGACCGGCGGCCGGCGGTCGATGCGCTGGCCTCGGGGGTGCTGGCGGTGATGGCGGCCAGCCCGTGCACCGCGCCCTTCATGGGTGCCGCCCTCGGCTACGCGATCACGCAGTCGCCGGCCGTCAGCCTCAGCGTGTTCGGCGCGCTCGGTCTGGGCATGGCGCTGCCGTATGCGCTGCTGGTCCTGCTGCCGGGCTGGCGATCACGGCTGCCGCGACCCGGCGCCTGGATGTTGCGGCTGAAACAGGCACTGGCTTTCCCGATGTTCCTGACGGTGGTCTGGCTGGTTTGGGTGCTTGGCCAACAGGTCGGCATCGATGGCGCTGCGAAGGTGCTGATTGCGCTGGTCGTGTTGGCGTTCGCGATCTGGGTCGCCAGCGGTCGCAGCACTGCAGGCCAGGGCGGCGAGGGCCAGGCCTTGGCGCGCCGCGTGATCGGTGGACTGATGCTGGCTGGTGCACTGGCCTGGAGCTGGCCGGTTGGAGCCCTCGGTGGCGGGGAGCCCGCCACGGCCCGCACTGCAAAGCCGGGTTCGCCCGAGGCGGCGTGGGCGCCCTACGACGAGACGTTGATCGCCGAGCGGCTCGCCGCCGGCCAGCCGGTGTTCGTCGACTTCACCGCGGCGTGGTGCGTCAGCTGTCAGGTCAACAAGCGGCTGGTGCTGCACACCGACGCCACGATGCAGGCCTTTGCGCAGGCCAATGTGGCCTTGATGCGGGCCGACTGGACGCAGCGGGATGCGCGCATCACGGAGGCACTGGCCCGCTACGGACGCAACGGCGTGCCGGTTTACCTGTTGCTGCGTCCGGGCCGCGAACCGCTGTTGCTGCCGGAGATCCTCACCGCGGCGGTGGTGCGTGATGCACTCGCCACGCTGTGACGGTCTGCCGCAGTGTCACCGTGTCGGAACCCTTGGTGGGTTTCGGGCTCAGTGCATGAGGTGCCATCCCTTTCGTTCACCGATGGCTGCCATCCCAACGACTCAGGAGTTCCGCATGACCCCCCGCCGACACCTCCATCGCCTGGCCCTGGCTGCCGTCGCGTTACCGCTGATCTCAATGTTGCTGACGCCAGCGGCGCATGCCGCCCCCGTCGGCAAGACCGCCCCCGCCTTTGAGCTGAAGGATGTCGGCGGCAAGACCGTCAAGCTGGCCGACTTCAAGGGCAAGCATGTGGTCCTTGAATGGACCAACCCCGACTGCCCATTCGTCGTAAAGCACTACGGCACGCAGAACATGCAAGGGCTGCAGAAAGAGTTCACGGCGAAGGACGTCGTGTGGCTCGTCGTCACCTCGACGGCGCCCGGCACTTCCGACCACCTGGCGCCGGCTGCGCTGTCCGCGAAGTACAAGGCCTGGGGCGCTTCGGCGACCCACGTGTTGTCGGACGACAGCGGCGCCGTCGGCAAGGCCTACGCCGCGAAGACCACCCCGCACATGTTTGTCATCGACCCGAAGGGCGTGCTGATCTATGCGGGCGGCATCGACGACAAGCGCTCGGCCAACCCGACGGACGTGAAGGACGCAAAGAACCACGTGCGTGCCGCCCTCGATGAAAGCCTGTCCGGAAAGGCGGTCAGTGTGCCGACTGCTGCGCCCTACGGCTGCGCCATCAAGTACGCGAGCTGAGCCCGGTGCGCTTTCGCAAGCGCTCGACCGTGGCCTTGCTCCTGGCCGCCGCGGTCTGCGCGATGGCCGCTCGAGGCGCGATCGCAGCCGATGGCGTCGCGCCCGCCGGGCCGGGGCCGGCGCTCAGTGACGCTGCAGTAGATGCTGCCGTGGACTCATCCGGGCGATCGCTCGATATCTTGGCGTTGGCCGAGCGTCTGCGCTCCGCGCGCTACGTGCTGCTCGGAGAGATTCACGACGATGCACAGCATCACCACCTGCGTGCCGCGCTGCTGCGCGCGCTTCTGGTCGATAGCCGGCCGACCTGGGTCATCTTTGAGCAGATCGATCGCCAGCACAACGCTGCAGTTGCCGCCGCGCCGCGAGACACCGAGGCGGTCGTCACCGCCGGGCAACTGGACCGCAAAGGCTGGAAGTGGCCGCTGCACCGCCCACTGTTCGATGCGGCACTGGCCGGTGGTGCCACGGTGCTCGGGGGCAACCTGAGCCGTGCTGAGGCCCGCGGCGTGGTTCGGGGCGGCGTGGCGCAAGCGCCGGTCGAACTGCAGCGCTGGCTTTCGGCGCCCGATGACTCCGGAACCGCGCCGCCGTCGGCCTGGAGGCCGGCACAGGACGCCGCGCTGCGTCATCAAGTGGACATCGGCCACTGCAGCGCGCTGCCGCCCTCGATGATCGCGCCGATGGCGCTGGCGCAGCGGGCCCGCGATGCAGCGCTGGCGGCGGCGATGACCGGCGCACCGCCCAACGTGCGTGTGGTGCTGATCGCAGGCAACGGCCATGTACGGCGAGACATCGGCGTGCCGCACTACCTGGCGGCGGCGCGGGCCGATGGCATCGTCAGCATCGGCTTCCTGGAACGCGGCAGCGATGGCCAGACAGTGGCCGACGGCCCCTATGACGAGGCCTGGTTCACGGCGCCGGTCAAGCGGCCCGACCCATGCGCATCATTTCGGCCGGCCAGTGTGGCCAGGTAGCCAGCGTCACAATGCCATCGTCCTTCACCTTGTCCCAGCCCCTGTAGAGCCATCTATGAGTGCCCCTCGTGTTCTGGTCATCTCTGGCAGCGCCCGTCATGGGTCGCTGAATCAGCGTCTCGCGGCGGTGGCGGCGCGCGAACTCGAACAGGGTGGCGCAGCGGTCACGCCGGTTGATCTGCGCGCTTTGTCCTTGCCGATCTACGACGCCGACATCGAGGCGCTCGGCATGCCCGAGGGAGCGCGCACCTTGCGGCGGCTGTTTGCCGAAAACGATGCGCTGCTGCTGGTCTCGCCCGAGTACAACGGCTTCCCCACCCCGCTACTGATCAACGCGCTCGACTGGGCCTCGCGCCCCGTGGCCGAGGATGGCCTGCCGTCGGGCCCGGCCGCCATGAGCGGCACCGTCGCTGGCCTTCTGAGCGCTTCGCCCGGCGCCTTCGGTGGCCTGCGCAGCTTGCTGTTCACGCGCCAGTTCCTGCAGATGAACCTGGGCATGCTGATCGTGCCTGAGCAGTTCGGTCTCGGACTGGCCGAAACGGCGTTTGACCCTGCAGGTGCGTTGGTAGATGCGAACGCCCACGCCGCTGTGGTCAAGGTCGTGCAGTCGGTGCTGCGAACGACAGTGGCAATGAAACCGCCGCGCGCCGTCTAAGCCGATTGCGCGACGGCCTCGCAGACCACCGCATCGCCGACCTGCAGAGTTCCGCCGACATGAATGCGCGCCGTCAGTCCGCCGTGCCCGCGCATCGCGTTGTAGCCGCCGGCACCCAGCAATTCCTCCATCCGTGAACAAGGCTCGCAGGGCCCGCTGATCTCCAGCACCACTTCCGCGCCGATGCGCAGCCGCAGCGCTTGATCCTTGAAAAGGCTGCGCGCGGCCAGCAGGTTCAGCCCCGACACGACCAGGTTGCGCCGCAGGCCCAGCGCATCGACCTCGGCCCACGCGGCCAGAGCGGCGATCACCGGCAGGTGTTCGGCCTGGATCAGCGTCACCTGACGCTTGCCGCCGCCGCCCGGCCCGATCGGACGCTGCGCGTGGCGATCGCCTTCCAGGCCCCGCCCTGCGATCGCCACGGCCGAGGAGACCGACACCGCCGACACTCGCCGCGCCGGACGCAAGGCGATCAGCTCCAGGCGGCCCGCACGCGGAAACTGGCGCGTCAACTCGCGCAGCGCGCCAGCGGGGGGGTGGTGCAGTGCTTGCATCTCGGGCAAGGGACTCTCCTTGAGGGCGAGTGTCTCACCTCATCTGGCGCAGTTTTCGAATCTCGGATCGCCCGGGGCATGGCCTGACACGAGATCAGATGGCGAACTACCGATTCCATCGGGTGGGCCCGATCGATGCGGCGTTGGCGCTCGGCACGGTGGATCAGCTGCTAAGCCACGGATGTCGCCAATGGCAACGAGCCAAAACCGGACGTCACATTGATGTGGCCGGCGTCGCCGAACTTGTCGGGGTCGGCCGGCGCGACCAGCAGGGCCGATTGCAGGCCGTGGTGCTTGCTGCTCGGTTCACGCCTGGCCAGGTGGCGCAGCAGCGCGAGGCAGCCGAAGCTGTGGGCGATGGCCACCCAGCGTGCGGGGGGCTGTGCGGCCAACTTGGCGTCGATACGCTCGGCCCAAGCGTTCAGATCGGGTGTGGCCGCTGTCGTGCAAGCCTGGAATCACCAGAACGCGCACCCGCTCGCCATGGAATGCCATCGCTTCAGAGCGTCGCGATCGACACTTCGGTGGACTTGACCAGCGCGATGATCTCTTTCACTTTCCCTCTGAACTGGTTGCGGACGTTGATGGCGCAGATGCTCATGGGGGTGGTCCTGGTTCTAACGTGATCAATGGGGTCATGCGGATGACGCCATCGCATGGCGCCAAGTCTGCGACCTTAGAAGCCGCTGCTGCGACACACAACGAACAAGAACGCGCTTGCTTAGCTGTTCAGCGCATGACTGGATGGCGGGACGCCAGCGGCATCAATGCAGTTGGTCCGGTCGGCGTGGCTTGCGAAACGACTTGGGTGTGTAAACGTTGCCGGTCCACTCGCCCTCGTCCTCGCGCGCTCTGCCGCCCTGTGCACGCCTGATGGCAGCTTCGGCCTCGGTGCGAGCCACACGCCGCGCCGCGCGCCAATGCCACAGCTGAAGCGCGCCACGGCGCAGCGTCCAACCCCAGCCGCGCAGGGTGCGATCGAATCGCTGTCGGCGCGCCGGACTCAGGCAGAGCCGAACCAGCAGCACGGCGCAGACGGCCAGTGTCAATCCGGCGAGCAACTGTTCGGAACGGTTCATGGTCGCTTATTCTGCTCGCGCACCGTTCGGCGGTCACGCAGCATGTCGAATGGACGATCCGTCCCCGGTCGCTGGGTCAGGCGCTGATCGTCAGCCGCTGGCAGACGCGGTCCAGGCGCTGGGTGTCCTGGTCGGTCAGCAGGCCTGCGCGCAGCCGCACCGCGCGTTCGATGCGTCGCAGCCGGTAGCGCAGCTCGCCTTCCACGGCTTCGACCTCGGCAGCGTTGGGCGACGCTATCGGATCCAGATGCCACAGACCGGTCGTGGTCAGCCCACGGCGCAGGCGGTTCAGCAGGTGTTCGGTCAGGGCCAGGGCGCCCTTCAGATCGTCGGACATCGCGTCATGCAGCAGCGCTGCGGCCGCATCGCTGGCGTCGTCCATCACGTTGGAGAGTGTCGTGAGGCGGCGCGTCAATTCATCGCCTCGGCGATGCGCCACCGCAGGGGGCTGCTCGCGCACCACCTGGGCGATCAGGCCGACCCAGCGCAGATCGAATTCACCGGGCACCACGCGCAGCGCGATGCTGGCGCGCGACAGCGGCGCCAGCTCATCGGCCAGTGCGGCCAGCGTCGATTCGGTGACCGCGAGCAGCCGCCCCAGCGATGAAGTCTGTTCGCCTTGCAGGCAATGCGGAAAGCCCGAGCCGTCCATGCGCTCATGGTGCTCCGCGATCGCTCGGACGATGTCCGCTGGGTAGTCCGTCAGTTGCTTCAGCAGTAGGCTGCCGACATGCGGGTGCACGACGAGTTGTTGGTAGCTCAGGATGTCGAGTGTGCGTTCGGCCCCCGCCTCGCCGAACTCCGGGTCGATGTACATCTCGCCCAGGTCGTGCAGCAGGCCGCACAGCATCGCCGTGCGCAGGTCGGTGGCGCTGCCGCCGTGCGTCAGCATCAGCGCGCCATTCAGCGCCATGGCATGGATCGCGTGCTGGAAGCGGGCCGGGCTGCTGGCGCGAGACGCGCTCAGCAGCAGTTGTGCGACCGGGTGCACCGGCAGGGAGGCCGATTCGCGCAGCAGGGCGTCGGCATGCGGGTGCAGCAGCGCGGCCAGCGGGATCGGCTCGTAGAGCAGTGCCTGGACCTCATCGGTCAGCGTGCGCGCGGTGACGCCGTCCTCGACCTTCAGGCAGCTTTCCAGCGGCTCCCGCAACTGGCGATCGAGCAGCTTGCGCTGCAGCGCCTGCGAGACCGGCTGGTCCTGCGCCCAGAGCTTGATGCCGGAGATATCGAAGATGTCGCGCGCGGCGATGATTTTCTGGGTCTGGCTGGCGTCGAGGATCGTCGCCAGAGCGTGCGGATTGGCAGAGCAAAAGTCAGTGGCGATGGCCGTGGCGAGTTGGGTCATGGCGACTCCGGGAGCGAGGTTGTATCGGTTTGTCGTCAATCCGGCGCCGGACTGTAGGGAGAACATTCCCCAAAGGGCGCCCGAAGCGCCTTCACCGCGTTACCCACGCCGAGCCCGCAGGCCTTCGATAATGGGGTTCGACCGCACGACCCTCAACATGCCTGCTTCCCTGCATAGTCCGCCTGAGATTTCCGTGAACGCCTCGTGGCAACAGCGCAGCGTGGCCAGCGTGTGGCACCCGTGCACGCAGATGCAGCGCATGGGCGAGGTGCCGCCGATCGCCATCGCGCGGGCGCACGGGCCGTGGCTGGAAGACTTCGAAGGCGCGCGCTACTTCGACGCCACCAGCTCCTGGTGGGTCAATCTGTTCGGCCACGCCGACGCACGCATCAATGCCGCTCTCAAGGACCAGCTGGACACGCTGGAACACGTGATGCTGGCCGGCTGTACCCACGCGCCGGCGGTGGAGCTGGCCGAGCGACTGTCGGCACGCACTGGCGGCGCGCTGGGTCACACCTTCTTCGCGAGCGATGGCGCGTCGGCCGTCGAGATCGCGCTGAAGATGAGTTTCCACAGCTGGAAGAACCGCGGTCTCGGCGACAAGCGCGAATTCGTCTGCCTGCGCCACGGCTACCACGGCGAGACGATCGGGGCGCTGGCCGTCACCGATGTCGCGGTGTTCCGCGATGCCTACGACCCGCTGCTGATGCGCGCCCATGTGGTGATGGCACCCGATGCGCGGCAGGCAGCGCAGGGAGAGTCGGCCGCCGACGTCGCCCGGCGCGCGGCGGCGGAACTGGCGGCGCTGTTCGAATCTCGCGCCGGTCAGATTGCTGCGCTGATCATCGAGCCGCTGGTGCAGTGCGCCGCCGGCATGGCGTTGCACGACCCGGCGTACCTGCGCGAGGTGCGCTTGCTGTGCGATCGCTACCAGGTGCACCTGATCGCCGACGAGATCGCGGTCGGCTGCGGGCGCACCGGGACCTTCTTCGCGTTCGAGCAGGCGTCTAGCGAAGGCGATCCCGTCATCTGGCCGGATCTGCTGTGTCTGTCGAAAGGCATCAGCGGCGGCTACCTGCCACTGTCTTTGGTGCTGTCGTCTGACGCGATCTACGAGGCATTCCTCGACGACGACACCGCCCGCGGCTTCCTGCATTCGCATTCCTACACCGGTAACCCGCTGGCCTGTCGCGCGGCCCTGGCGGTGCTGGACCGCTTTGACGAGGAGCCGGTGCTGCAGCGCAACCGCGAGACCGGCGCGTTGCTGACGGCCGCACTCGCGGTCCGGCTGGACGGCGATGACC
>CANHNO010000094.1 GCA_947462065.1 Burkholderiales bacterium
ACGAATTGCCGCCACACCGCTGCTCTGCGCTGACCTTGCGGACGGACATCCTGCAGGCCCCATCAAGCTCGATACCGAGGAGCTGGCGCTGCGGGTCGACGGCTACCTGCTCTTCCGGCCGACCGAGTTGCGGTGAGACTTCGCCGCCGAGCTTTCGGCTTCACCAGATGGTGTATCGAAAAAGGCATCGAATCGCTTTTTGACGACCTGATAGCACTCGCAAGAGGCTTCTTCCAGGGCGGGTCGGTCGAGTATCTTTATCTTTCCACGACTGTAATCAATGATGCCTTTGTCCTGCATCGCCTGAGCGGCCAGCGAGATCGACGTGCGATTCACTGCCATCATTTCTGCGAGGAATTCCTGGGTATAAGGCATCGGCTGACCCTCCGCTCGGTCGTCCATCATCAAAAGCCATCGGCACATCCTCTCTCCGACCGTATGAAGGGCATTGCATCCCACGGTTTGCTGGATTTGGGACAACAAGGTTTCTGAGTAACTGACGAATAGATTCCGCGTATGGGAACTTCTCTCGAATTCTTTTTCGATAACCATGCATGGGCATCGAAGCATCGGGCCTTCGAGTTGCACGATGCATCGATTGAAAGAGACACGGCTGTACATGGCCGAGAAGATCCCGAACGCGCCCTCGCGTCCGATGTTGGCGGTTTCGATGGTTGTCCCGTCCTCCATCAAAGTCAGCAAGGACAACACGGCGCCCTGTGGGAAGTAGGCGTGATCGAGGTTTGAACCAGCTTCGCAGATGATCTGTTTCAGACTGACGTTGACGGGCTCAAGTACGCCTTGAAGCCGTTGCATGCAGTCCGCCTCAAGCGCATCCAGCAAATGATTTCCTGTTTTTTTCATGAGCATGAAGCTGGCGTTTTTTAAAACAGGTGGCATGCAAAATTAATGAATTTCAACTAGTCACTGCAGGACGGCTTAAATCCGCACAAAAATCTTTTTTTGTCTCCACCCGGATTCACCGGATAACCAAAAAACGCCCGCTGCATAACGATTTTTGCAACAGACGACCGAAGTTACCCGTAAGAAGGCAATCTGTCTGTCTGCTGGCCAACATTGGACTGATTTGCCCCGCGGTGAGCTGAGTTGGCGGAGACGTCAATCAGAGGGACTGCTGCATCGGTTGATGCCCAACTCCGCACCGCAAGCGGCTCGTTCCGAAGAGCGCCAAGCTGCTGGGCATCTGATTCGAAAAGCATAACGGGCCAAGGAACCCGAACGTGAGGTCAAGGCTTGGTGCTGGGCCAACGAGACCCTGAAGTTAGCCAGCGCGGTTTCGCTCAGGCAGAACTCGACCGCCGGCTCAAGTGATGAAGAAATTCATCGACGGGCACTGGGATGTCTACGCGGTCGTAGCCCATCTTCAGGTCTATGTCGCCGACAAGGTGTGGAGGTAACTCGCTGGTCAGGCCACTGCGTCAGAGGCCCGGCTTGAACCAACAGCCGACACGAGTAACCACTCGATTGAAAATTTTTGTTTGCGCTTAAGAGCCAAGCCTTATACTGATCAATTTAAATATATCTATTAAAGTCATCATTTCCAGTTATTGTTAGAAACAGGGATTCCCGCATGTCCGCGAGCGATGTCTTGCAGACATATGCCGCTGTCTGATCCCCTATGCCGGCGATCAACCGCATCCATCACACAAATCCTCGCCTGTGAATTTCTCGTTCCGCAAAGATTCAGCCAAGACTCAACTACGCGAAGCGTGGTGGACTTTGCGCACATTGCAGCGGGCGTGCATCGTCTTGGTCGTGTTCCTGATCGTCTGCGGGGGAATCCGAGCGACGGAACTGCGCGAGATCGCCGAAGCTTCCCAGGTTGACCAACTGCTCAGCGAATCGAGCAGATTGGCCACGTCGATAGAAGCCTCGCTGGAGAGTGCTGACCTGGTTCTGAGCAGCATTGCCCTTGACGTGAATCAGCGCCAGTCATCCGACCCGCAAGACCTGCCCAAAATGTTCGCCGGTGAACAAGCGAAAGCAACGCTGGGCGCACGGATTTCCGGCCTGCCACAGCTGGAGGTGGCAATGATCGTCAGTGCCAAAGGCAAAGTCCTGGCCTCGAGCCGCGACTTGCCCACACCTGGCATCGGCGCGGCTGATCAAAATGCCTTCGAGTTCCACCGCCAGTTGGTGGGACCCACGGGCAGCGCCCACATCACCGAACCCCTCCGCGACCCAAGCACTGGGGCCTGGACCTTCTACATGAGCCGCTGGCTGCTCGATCGCTCGGGCAACTTCCTCGGCGTTGCGGCAGTTGGGTTTTCGTGCGCGAAGCTGGAGAAGCTCCTCGGCACCATGCGCGTGGAAGCCAGTACCGAAATCCACATCCTGGGGCAGGATGACATCGTGATAGCCAGTGCACCAGGACGCCCAGAACTGTTGGGCCAGAAACTGGTCACCGCAGACGATCTGGGCAACTGGCGGAACAACCCCGTGGAGCCATTGGTGGCGACCAACCGCCTCGGCAACGGGGACTTCCGGCAAACGAGTGAACTGCGCATCGCGGTCTACCGGCACCTCAACCGCTACCCAATTTCGGTATTAGAAGAGCTTTCGGGGCCCAGGGTCTACGGCAGCTGGACCGAGTTCGGGCAGTCCATGCTGACACTGGTGGGCGGCATCGTCGGTGTCCTGCTGCTCTGCCTCGCGGTGATCTCCCTCGAGATCCGCAAGCGCCACGAGCAGGATGCCGCGGACCAGGAGCTGCGCCTGCAGGCTGAAGCCGCCATCGCAGCCAAGTCGCGCTTTCTGGCGGTCATGAGCCACGAGATTCGAACCCCGCTGACCGGAATCCTCGGATTTACGGAACTGCTTCTGGAAGAAGAGCTCGACCCGATACAGCGCGAATTCGTGATGACCATCCACGAATCCGGGGAGGCCTTGCGCAGCATCGTCAACGACGTGCTCGATTTTTCGCAGATCGAGTCGGGGCAGATGGTTCTGCGCAGCGAACCTTTCGACATGGTCGGCATCGCCCACAGTGTCGTGGCGCTTTTCAGCGTGATCGCCAGCAACCGCGGTCTGATATTGCAGGTGGAAGAACCGGACACCCCGGCGTCGCAGGTGGTGGGCGACGCACAGCGCCTGCGCCAGGTGTTGAGCAACCTGGTCAGCAACGCCATCCGGTTCACATCCGAAGGATCGGTGACGATTCGCGTGTCACACGCGCTCGCAGCGCAAGGCTTCGATTCGCCCACCGCTGACGCCGCCTTGATGACGTGGCGAATCGAGGTCATCGACACCGGTATCGGCATGACACAGTCCGACGCCACGAAACTCTTTCAGCCCTACGTCCAGATCAACAACACCCTGACCCGATCCACATCGGGAACCGGCCTGGGGCTGGTGATCTGCCGCCGACTCATAGACATGATGGGCGGTCAGATCGGCGTGACCTCGACGCTCGAAAGCGGAAGCAACTTCTGGTTTACGGTGACGCTGCCGGTCGCACACACCGCCTGAGAGCGGGCGGTTCCCGGCGAGCGCCCTGCCTCCGATCACGCTGACGCGCATCAGGCAGCGGGGTCCGCCGTGCTCCAGTCCGTGTCGGCAGGATCGCTCGTGTTGAAGTGGTCGTGAATGCGGCGCAGCGCCGCCACCGAGGCCCGCAACGAGCGAATGACGGCGGGGTCGAAGCGCGTGCCGGCACCGGCAGCGACCACCTCGACGCCGGCCGCGAAGGCCGCAGCGCCGCAGGCGGGCGTGGCCGCGAGCTGATCCTCCAGCGCATCGGCCACCGCCACGATGCGACCTGACAGGGGAATCTCGACACCCTCCAGACCCATCGGATAGCCAGCACCGCTCCATTGCTCATGGTGGGTCAGAGCGATCTCTGCCGCCAGCTTCAACAGAGGAGTGGTTTCATCGCGAAGCAACTCGAAGCCGATCACCGGGTGACGTTCGAACTGCGCCTGCTCGGCGAGGTTCAATGGGCCACGCTTGAACAGTACCTCGTCAGGCACGCCAATGCAGCCGATGTCATGCAGCGGAACTGCCGCGAGCAGCTGGTCCTGCTGCCTTCGATCCAGGCCGTGGTGGTGGGCGATGGTGGCTGAGTACTGGGCCAGACGTGTCGCGCGCGCACTGACGCATTGATCGCGAAACGCCGTCAACTTGTCGAACAGGTGGTGCACCAGCCGCTCATGCGGCCGGCCGTCGAGCAGCGTGGCCTTGCGCGCGGCCCGCTGCGTGCCGAAATGCGACTGGAAGCCCGGCGGGCCATAGGTCACCGACTGCTTCATGGCCGCCGACATGCGGCTGAGGTCCTGCACCATCTGCGTGAAAGCCTGTGGGTGGACCGGCTTGGCGAGCACTTCGTGGGCACCGGCGCTAAAGGCGCGACTGCGCAAGCTCGCGAGATCGGCGCAGCCGGAAATCATGGCCACTGGCGTCTTTTTGACGACGCCGGCATTCTGCAGAATTTCCAGCAGTTGCAGGCCGTCCATGTTGGGCATCAAGTAATCGATCAAGAGGATCGACGGCGGCGCATGACGGAACGTGCTCAGCGCTTCATGGGCACTCGCGCACGTGCGTACGTCGTGCATGCCAGCGCCGGCCAGAAGCAGCCGCATCTGAGCCAGCACCGCAGGGTTGTCATCGACAATGCCAACTGATGTCATCACCGGATCATAAACAAACAATATTGATCGCTTTACTCATTGATGTTTATTTAGTATCAATTCGTGATGGCGGTCACATGCTGCGCAGATCAGGCCATCGGGCCAGCCGTGAAGGCAGTCCGTGCGGGCAGGGGCCAGTACAGACTGCGATGTCACGTTCGAGCGATCGGACAGGGTCACTGCGCTGCCCACAGCTTGTGTTTATGTCCGAAGCAAACTCCAGTCCATTGAAAGTAGCGGTGGCACCACCGATCGAAATGCAAGTCAGAATCGCAGCGCGGCAAGCACACTGACCTCAAAAAAAACGAGTGCATAATCCGGATCAACTGCGCGTAATGATTGGCTGGGTGTAAATCGTTGCGTAAAACTTGTTCAGCGCTCGAAGGGAAGCTCATCAATGGCAAGACCCAAGTCACGTGCAGAGGAGATCATGTCCTCCAAGGAGGCAGTTGTAGGCTCTAAAGAAGCGGCAGCTATGCTCGGCGTGTCGGTCAGCACCATCCAGAAGATGGTCGAATCGGGAAAACTCAGGGCGTGGCGCACCCAAGGCGGGCATCGTCGCATTTCCGAGGCAGATGTGCGAGCAACCAGCCGCGACGGACAAAAAGGCTCGGGGCCTCACGCCATCGGGCAATCCCTGTCGGTTCTGGTTGTCGAAGACAGCCCGCTGATGGTGAAGTCATACAGCAAGGCTGCCGCCACTTGGGGCTCCGAGGTGGAGATATCGTTTGCAAGCGACGCGGCCGCTGCGTTGCTGCGGATTGCGCAACGCCGACCTGACCTGGTGATCACCGACCTGATGATGTCGCCGTTCGATGGGTTCCATCTCATCAAGACGATCCGCGCGTCCAGCGAACTGGCCGACACCCGTGTGCTGGTTGTCACCGGCCTCACGAAGCCCGAGATCGAGGCCAAGGGCGGACTCGACGAACTGACCACTTGTTACCACAAGCCGCTGTCGATGGAACGCCTGGGCGGCTACATCGACGCGAGACTGCAAGACCGCCATCATCGGAAGTAAGGCGCGGCTGCGGGACGGCCGGCCGGTCCCCGCGTATTTGCCGTAGACCTCGGCGGCCCTTCTCAGGGCGCGGGAGACAGAGGCCTGCTCGCCATCCAGTGCGTGAGCGCCTCCCCCGCCTCCAGCAGTGCCAAGCGCACGATTTCTGAAGCTTCGTCAGCAGGGACCGGCTCGCCCTGTCGCCACCGCCGCTCGAGCGCATGCGTTTGCGCAGCACCGCGCCGCGCGCCTATCACTCCCAGCGAGTTACAAGCCTCGTGGATCAGGGAAAGCAAGGCGTCAGGGTTCGCACCCGCCGCAGTGAGTTGGAGGGCGGCCAGCATCTTCGGCAACTCGGCCATGAAGATTTCGACCAACTCAGCGTAGTCACGGGGATCATGGCCCATGGCCCGGATGACCCAATCGGGATCAAGTACAGGGGATGCCTGAACGCCGCCGCTCGCGCCGTGATCTGCTGCGTCACCAACCGAACTGACCATGCGCGCGCTCCTTGGGATTTAGTCGGAGGGGGAGTCCTCGAACCGACATAAGTCACAAGGGACACCACCGCGCTGATTTTCACATGATCGACCGCGGGAAAACCCCCGGACTTGAATATTATTTAGAACCATAAACGTCAATATTGATTTTGATCATCACCAAAATGGTTAAACAATGTAATATGATTTCTAATGTACGACGTGCGGAGCTGTGCTGACTGCAGCCGCTCGACGAGTAGCACTTACAAAACAAATATAGACACAAGGCCGAGCACAAGCGAATAAATGCCCCCTTGCCATGACCAGAGCCGTTTCTGCACAAGCTCAACCCACACTGACATGCCTCTACCAGCACCCTTGATGGGAACAAGACACGTCATGCAAACGAGAGACTCGTTGGCCAAGGCCAAGCACGAGTCCCCTTCAGGCGCACATCCGTCGAATCTGCATGCCGTGTCGCTGAAGTCAGCATCAAAGGGCTTGGGTGAGTTCGGTCGCGCCTGCGGCATCAGATCGCGCATGGCGGCCGAGACTGTTCAGGCGCTGCAGCACATCGAATCCGGTATGCAAGCGCCATCGCCGCGCCGCCTCTGCCTGAGGCAGCATCTGTTTGCAGCCATTCAAGCTCTCGGCAAGCTCGCTCACGAGCGCAAGTTGGGCTTCTTGGTGCGCTGGAAGTTGCCGCAACAGGAACTGCTGGGCAATCAGGAATACATCGGCCTGATGTTCTACGGGCTGATCCACGGCATGCTGACCACGCTGCCGCACGGCCGCGTGATTGTCGACATAGGTGGCGTCTGCGCGCCAAACCAAGTCTGCGAGGTGCGGATTTCAGTGGCCGGCCGGCCTAGCGGATCGGCCGACCCCATCACCGATAGCGATGCCGCTGACGCTCTGCAAGCACTGGCCATGTCGCTGGTGGACAGCGGCCGGCTGTGTGATGCGTTGGGCGGCCAAATGCGGTTCGGATGGCACAAGGTTCAGGGCCCGCTGGTGAGTGCCAGCGTGCCCTGCACCGTGGCCGACGGTGCGCCTGCCGCGAAGGAGAAGCCGGTGCCACAAGAACAGACCGTCGTCGAAGCCCTGCCCGGCTCGACGATCCTGGTGGTCGACGACAACCAGATCAACCAGCGGCTTTTGGAGCAATGGCTTTCCAAAGCCGGCGCAACCGTATCCGTGGCTGGCGACGGACAGGCTGCGTTGGGCGAATTGTCAAAACGCCGCGTGAATGCCGTCTTGATGGATATGTCGATGCCGACCATGAACGGCCTGGAAGCCACGCAGAAGATTCGCGAGGCGTTGGCGATCGGCCCCAACAACACCGTGACGGTGCCGATCATCGGAATGTCGGCCAATTCGCATCCCGAAGAACGCCTGCTTTGTCTGCAGGCCGGCATGAACGACTTCATCGCCAAGCCCTATCGACGCTCAGAGCTGTTGACGAAGGTGGCCTCGCTGTTGGTGTCGATCGAATCGAATGCTTCTTCAGCATGACCATGACACCACAGCAAGCAGCGGGCGTTGCCAACGCCCATAACCGATGCAGGACCTGCCCCCATGGATAGTCTTATCGTCATCGTGGCCCTGACATTCATCGCTCTGCTCCTGATGGTGTACATCGAGCTGAAGTCGGCACAGCGCAAGTTGGAAGACATGCGCGGCGACATGGACGCACGGCTGCGCACCGGACTGAGCAGCCTGGACGAGCCGCTGAAACGGCTGCCAAGCCTCGAACAGCGCCTCGGCGATGTCGAGCGCAACATGGCCGAGATGCGCCCGGACCCCACGCAGCCGCCACCTGCGGAGGGCGCGACGGCGCCGTGAAGTTGAGCACCAGAGACTGCGGCTTTGTGCTGCGGGTTGTGGGCATGATGTCTTGTATCGCCTGGCTGGCTACGTCCAATGTCCGCACGGCGTGGACCATGACCGAGCGCCATGCGGTCGCGCTTCTTCTGGCGCAAAACCTGTCACGCCACGATCGCTGGCCTGCCGGCTGACGCCCGGGAAAGCAAATCGAAGATTGCCTGGGCCATTTGCGCCCGGTGCTGCCGGGGCGGGAGACAGCACCCGCTGCGCAGCCGAGTCTGTTTGACCGCTGTGACCGTCAACATCCGATCAGCTTCGGAGCGGTGCTCATCGATGTCGTGCGCCCGGATGCGATCGGGATGAGCCGCAGCAGCGTGAGCACTGCGCAGCTTGTGCTCCCACCGGGGGCTCCGTGCGTGTAGGTGGCTGCATGACCTGTTCGACAAGTCCGTGGCGAGCTGGGTATCAAAGCTCTGCGAGCTGCTGATCGCGGCTCAGGCGCCCCCAGACGGCTCGATGCCGAGTGGCGGCAGCGATACGGGCACCCCGGACGAATCGCGCGTCGCATAGGCCCACGCCAGCAGTTGGGCCACCACGGCGTAGACCTCCTGCGGAACGGGTTGATCGACCTCCACGTGGGTCGATAGCCAGCGCGCCAAAGGGGGCGCCTCGGCCACAGGAACCTGGTGTTCGGCCGCCAACGCGCGAATACGCAGGGCCAGCGCGTCGGTGCCCTTGGCCACGACGGTCGGCGCTTCCATGCTGTCGCCGTCGTAGCGCAAGGCCACCGCGTAGTGCGTGGGGTTGACCACCACCACATCGGCCTTCGCCACCGCAGACATCATCCGGCGGCGAGATGCTTCGCGCTGCATTGAGCGAATGCGGCCGCGGGTCTCGGGCGAACCTTCGGACTCTTTCGACTCATCCTTCTGATCCTGCAGCGACATCTTCATGCTGCTGCGGAAATTGAACCACTGGAAGCTGGCGTCCGAGATGGCCACCACCAGAAGCACCACCAGCAGGTACTGCAGGCCCAGGCCAAGAACATCGCCCATGCGAGCCAGCGAGGCGGGCAACGCCTCCGTGGGGACGGGAATCAGGTTGTCCTGCTGGGCGTAGAAATAGACCGCAGCCACCAGCAGCACCAGGAACGTCACCACGATGCCCTTGACCAGCGAGAACAAGTTGGCGCCAGACGCGAGGCGCCCGAGCCCGGCGATGGGATCGAGTTTGCTCAGGTCGAAACGGGGCGCAAACACCGGCTGAAACCTGACCAGCGCCAGCGGGCCCACCACGGCCAGAACAAAGACCAGCGCCAGAAACACCATCAGCCAAGCGATAAACGCCAGCAGCGGCCCCTGTGCCCACTTCTGCAGATGGGCCAGAGGATCCGCCTGGCCCTTGAACTGCAAGGCGCCGTGCACCATGTCTTGCAGCACGGACCAGGCCTCATGACCACCTAGCGTCACCGACACCCAGACCATCACTGCCATCAGCAGGAAGCTGAGGTCGCGGGACTGCGGGAACTGCCCCTCCTCCCTCGCCTTGTCGAGCTTGCGCTGACTGGGCTCTAGCGACCGTTCCTGACCGTCTTCGCCACCCTCGGCCATGGTCAGTTCTTGTCGGGACGCTGAAGCTCGAGGCTCATGGCCTCGGCGCGCGCG
>CANHNO010000095.1 GCA_947462065.1 Burkholderiales bacterium
ACGTGCTCCATCAACACGATGACGCGAGCGACGCCGGCCACCAGATCCATCGCGCCGCCCATGCCCTTGACCATCTTGCCGGGGATCATCCAGTTCGCCAGATCGCCGTGTTCGCTGACCTGCATCGCGCCCAGGATGCTCAGGTTGATCTTGCCCCCGCGAATCATCGCGAAGCTCTCGTGCGAGCCGAAGATCGACGAGCCCGGGATCGTCGTCACCGTTTGCTTGCCGGCGTTGATCAGGTCGGCATCGACCTCGTCCTCGGTCGGGAAGGGGCCGATGCCCAGCATGCCGTTCTCGCTTTGCAGCCAGACCTCGATGTCCGGCCGCACATGGTTGGCCACCAGCGTCGGCAGGCCGATACCGAGGTTGACATAGAAGCCGTCTTGCAGTTCTTGCGCAGCGCGTGCCGCCATTTGGTCGTGCGTCCAGGCCATGATCAGACTCCCGCTTTCTCGGTCAACGTCCGCTTCTCGATCCGCTTTTCGGGGTTCTTGTTGAGCACCAGGCGGTGCACATAGATGCCGGGCAGGTGCACCGAGTCCGGATCGAAGGTGCCGGTCGGCACGATCTCCTCGACTTCGGCAATGGTCAGGCGGCCGGCCATCGCAACCGCCGGGTTGAAGTTGCGCGCGGTGCGGCGAAACAGCAGGTTGCCGCTTTCATCCGCCTTCCAGGCCTTGACCAGGCTGACCTCAGGGCACAGCGCACGCTCCATCACGTACACGGAACCATCGAATTCGCGCGTTTCCTTGCCCTCGGCCACCAGCGTGCCGACACCGGTCTTGGTGAAAAACGCGGGGATGCCGGCGCCGCCGGCGCGCAGCTTCTCGGCCAAGGTGCCCTGCGGCGTGAATTCAAGCTCGAGTTCTCCGGCCAGGTACTGGCGCTCGAACTCCTTGTTCTCGCCGACGTAGCTGGAAATCATCTTCCTGATCTGGCGGGTTTCCAGCAACTGGCCCAGACCAAAACCGTCGACGCCCGCGTTGTTGGAGATCACCGTCAGGTTCTTGACGCCGCTGTCGCGCAGCGCCGCGATCAGTGCCTCGGGAATGCCACACAGGCCGAAGCCACCCACAGCAATCAACTGGCCGTCGGCCACGACGCCCTTGAGCGCCGCGTCAGCGCTCGGATAAACCTTGTTCATTGCATTCCTCTCCAGGGCCCGGCGACCTGCTCACCGGCAACTCGGAAAAACCACTGTTCGATTGTGCAACTGCCCGAGCCGGTGCCTGGAGGAATCTGCGCTGTCGTGCCTCAGAGCGCGTAGCCGTCGTCAGCCTGGATCACCGCGCCATTGATGAAATGGCTCTCGTTGGCGCACAGCATCATCAGCACCACGTCCAGGTCTTTCGGCTGGCCGATGCGCTTGCGCGGCAGCGTGTCGATCAAGCGCTTGCCGGCGTCGGTCAGCCACTCGTGGTGGTTCATGTCGGTGTCGATGTAGCCGGGGCAGATGGCGTTGACATTGATGCCGTGCTTGCCCCATTCGAGCGCCATGGCGCGGGTCATGTGGATCACTGCCGCCTTGCTCATGCTGTAGACGCCGATCTTGCTCAGCACCTTCAGCCCGGCCATCGACGCGATGTTGACGATGCGCCCACCGGTGAAGGTGCCAGGCGCGGCGCCCTTGGCCCGCGCGATCATCCGCTTGCCGACTTCCTGGGCAACGAAGAAGCTGCCGCGGGTGTTGACATCGAACACGAAGTCGAAGTCGTCCTCGGTCACCTCGGTCAGCTTCTGCGTGGTGCTGACGCCAGAGTTGTTGACCAGGATGTCGATCGTGCCCATCTCGGTTTCGGCGTGCGCCACGGCCGAGCGAATGCTGGCCACATCGGTCGGGTCGAGCACGACGACGTGCGCGTCGCCGCCATCGCCTTCGATCTCGGCACGCAGCGTTTTCAGCCGCTCCATGTTGCGCCCGGCCAGCACCACCGCCGCGCCAGCCGTGGCCAAGGTTTTCGCGAATTGCGTGCCGAGTCCGCTCGACGCGCCAGTGACCAGCGCAACGCGGCCTGATAGATCGATGTCGTAGCTCATGGGTGTCGATCCTGTTCTGACATGGGCGATGAAGATAGCACGCAGGCTTGACCTCAAATGCGGCCATCAAGCCCGTCGAATCCCGCCTTTCGGACCTTTCAGACAAAGCCGAGCAGCCTTGCAGGCGAGCCCGTCGTACAGCGACACAAACTCCTGTGTCACCTTGTGACGCGAGTCGAGGTGGATCATCGGGCGCGCCAGTTCGTGCGACTCCTTGATCTTCACGCTGGCACTCAGGTAAGGCTCGAGCACGGGCAGGCCTTCATCGATCAGCTCCTGCACGGTCCGCTGCGGCAGACTGGCCCGGGGCTGGAACTGGTTCACCACGATGCCCTCGATCAGCAGATCCGGGTTGTGATCGGCCTGGATCTCCTTGACGCTTTCCAGCAGGCCGTACAGCGCACGACGCGAGAAGTCGTCGCAGTCGAACGGAATCAGGCAAGCTTCGGCCGCGATCAGTGCCGAGCGGGTGTAGAAATTCAGTGCGGGCGGCGTGTCGATCCAGATCGAGTCGTAATCGTCGGCCAGCTCCATCAGCGCATCGCGCAGCTTGTAGATCTTGTGACGGCTTTCCAGCTTGCCGTGCAGTTCATCCAGCGCGGCGCTGGCTGGCATCAGGTGCAGGTTTTCCCACGGCGTCTCGATGATGAAGTCGGCAGTGCTGGGCGAGCGCACGCTGAATTTCAGCGTGGCATCGAAGAACTCAGCCGCACCCGCAGTGCCCTCGTCCGCATCATTCCCAGTCAGGTAGTGGCTGGAATTGCCCTGCCGATCGAGGTCGATCACCAGCGTTCGCTGGCCCTGATGCGCTGCAATGGCTGCCAGGTTACAGGTGATGGTGGACTTCCCCACCCCGCCCTTCTGGTTGAAAACGACGCGACGCATTCGGAACCTCCATCAAGCTGCAGAGAAAAGCCATTGTGCGCTGCAACATCGACTCCCTGCGAGGCCTCTCGGAAGTCGACGTTTGCGAACTACCTCTGGCTGTTCAACACGCCGCGAAAGTACGCGATCGTCGGCTCCAGGCCGTCTTGCAACGACACCTTCGGCTCCCAGCCCAGCTTGGTTTTCGCGATCGAGATGTCGGGGCGACGTTGCTTCGGGTCGTCACTCGGCAAGGGCTGAAAGATCAGCCTGGACTTGCTGCCGGTCATGCGAAGGATGGTCTCGGCCAGCTGCAGCATCGAGTACTCGCCGGGGTTGCCAATGTTGACCGGGCCGGTCAGGCTGGCGTCGCTGGCCATCATCCGGACGATGACTTCGACCAGGTCGTCGACGTAGCAGAAGCTGCGTGTTTGCTGGCCGTCGCCGAAGATGGTGATGTCCTCGCCGCGCAGCGCCTGCACGATGAAGTTCGAAACCACGCGGCCGTCGTTGGGGTGCATGCGCGGCCCGTAGGTGTTGAAGATGCGGACCACCTTGATCTCGAGCGCATGCTGGCGGTGGTAGTCGAAGAACAGGGTCTCGGCGCATCGCTTGCCTTCGTCGTAACAGGCGCGGATGCCGATGGGGTTGACGTTGCCCCAGTAGTCCTCGGTCTGCGGGTGGACGGCGGGGTCGCCATAGACCTCGCTGGTGGATGCCTGAAGGATGCGTGCGCCGACGCGCTTGGCCAGCCCGAGCATGTTGATCGCGCCGTGCACGCTGGTCTTGGTAGTCTGCACCGGGTCGTGCTGGTAGTGCACCGGTGAGGCCGGACAGGCCAGGTTGTAGATCTGACCGACTTCGACGTACAGCGGGAAGGTGACGTCGTGGCGCTGGAACTCGAAGTATTCGGAGGACAGAAGGTGGCGGATGTTGTTGCGGCTGCCGGTGAAGAGGTTGTCGACGCACAGCACGTCGCGCTGCTCCTTGACCAGCCTGTCGCACAGGTGTGAACCCAGAAAGCCGGCTCCGCCGGTGACCATCACGGTGTCGTTCATTGCAAGCGCTTTCGAGGGGGGATGGTGGATCGACTGACATGCCGCGCGCCCGTCTGTGAAAGAGGGGCAACTCCAGGTCCAGACGCCAGCTTCAGGTACCGTCTGCCCGTCGGCTGGCTCAACGCAAGGCCTGCCACCAAGCCCTGTTCTCACGAGGCTGACCCAGGGTCAGCACCTCTCCAATCTCGGGCGTGGCCAGCGGCAGGCTCTTTTGCTGAGCCAAGGCCAACACGCTGTCCATCGGGTGGCGCCAACCATGCAAGGCCAGATCAAAGGTGCTGTTGTGCACCAGGTACAGCAGTTTGGCGCGCAGATCGACAGTGGCCTGCACGGTCTGCTCGGGAGTCAGGTGCAGGCTCGCCCAGTAGGCATCGTAGGCGCCGTTCTCCATCAGTGCGATGTCGAACCCGCCGAAACGCTCGCCGATCTGTCTGAAGCTGTCGGAATAACCGGTGTCTCCGCTGAAGTAGATACGCGCGTCGCCGCTGGTGATGACCCACGACGCCCACAGGGTGCTGTTGCGGTCCCACGGTGTGCGTCCGGAGAAGTGCTGTGCTGGCGCGGCCGTGAGCGTGACATCGCCCGCGACATGCGACTGCCACCAGTCAAACTCCTCTATGCGCTCGGCCGGCACGCCCATGCCAACCAGACGCGCACCCACCCCCAGTGGCACGTAATGCCGCTGCACGCGTTGCTTCAGGGTTTCAATGGTCAACCTGTCCAGGTGGTCGTAGTGGTCGTGCGACAGGATCAGCCCTTCAATCGGCGGCAGTTCATCCAATGACAACGGTGTCGGATGGAAGCGCCTCGGGCCAGCAAAAGAGACCGGCGACGCGCGCTCGCTGAACACCGGATCGATCAGCCAGTAGCGGCCGCGCAGTTTGAGCAGATGCGATGAATGTCCGAGCCGGATGATGTGAACCGCAGTGGGATCCAGTGCGTCAAGCGTCGCGCGGTCCAGACGGCGCACCGGAATCGGGTCGGCAGGCACGGTTCCCTCGGGCTTCTTACCCAGAAAGCGCGTCCAGATCGACCAGTTGTCTCGTAACGGCAGCGCTTGGGGATTAGGCGCGTTGACGAAGCCGCAGGCGCCGTCGGACTGTGGCGATGCGGTGTGACGGGGGGGGCAGGGCTGGGCCACGGCAGCACAACCCAGAACGAACTGGGTACCAAGGAGGAGCGCCAGGCAGACGGGAGTGCGGCGCAGTCGAGGGGGCAGATGCCATGTCTTCCTCGGTGCGTTGGCTTCCGCATCAGCATCGACAACTTGTCGACCAGCGGCAGGGCATGTGTTTGTGTGCGGGTTGTCCATCAGGGTCGCAAGGGGTTGCCATGGCACTGAATGAAGCTGTGCCCGCTCGACAGTTTATTTGGTGAACAGAAAAACGGGCCGTGAAGGCCCGTTGTGCTGACTCTTTGCCGCAGTCGCGGCCATGCGTCTGGCCGTGTGGCTGCGATGGCACTGCGCCCAAACGCGAAAAGGCCCTCTGACGAGGGCCTTTTCGCTGCTTGGCTCGTGTAGACGCCGGCTGTCCCCTGAGAGGGACCTCCAGATCAGAGGCCCATGCTCAGGCCGATGAAGCTGTAGGTGACCGCCTTGCTGTAGTAAGGATCGTCACGCACCGTCACGCTGCCAGACACGTACACGCCCTTGGACACTTGATAGCTCAGGCCTGCGGATCCGAACCCGCCGGTCGAGCTGCCCTTGCGCAGATCGATGTTGAACGACGACATGCCGATGATCGAAGAGGTGCCTGAGTAGGAGCTCATGCCGCGGCTGAGACCGCCAGTGACGCCAGCGCCGAGGTTGTAGCCAAGGTTTTCATTGAGCTTGCCCTGCATCTTGGCGCCCAACGTGGCTGCATCCGGACGAACCCTGAACTTGTCGTAGGAGATCGGGGCGACGACTTGACCGGCAACCGCATCCTCGGTGTAGGCCTTGCGGGTGATCTTCGAATGGCTGAAACCGAGGTACGGCGTGATCAGGACCCCATTGGTACGAAGTCCGAAGCCCACCTCGGCTGACACGGTGGTCGCGTCGAGCTTGGCTTTGCCCGAGCCCGATTCGGTGAAGTCCTCATCGACACCGTTGCGGGTGACGCGGATCTTGCCGTCCTTGGTCGCAGCAGAGATCTTTGCGTTGAAGCCGCTGCCATCAGCGTTTTGGTTGAAGGCCACGAAGCCACCGAAGGTCGGGCGGTCATGCGCGCTGACATCATGTCTTGACTGCTTGCTGCCCTTGCTGTCGAAGAAGGCGCCCACGCGGAACTGCTCGGTCAAGCGCAGCGAACCGATCACCACAGCACTGGTGGAGTTGGTCACGGTGGTGTCCCCGTTGCGAGCAGAGATCGACAAGCAAACGCCGCGTTCGTCAAAGTAGCGGCAGTCATAGCTCGACGTGGTGAGCAGGTCGCCCAGGCGAGACCGCATGACCATGTGCAAGTCGCTTCCCGACCGCCTCAGTTGCGAGAGGGTGTTGGTGGCGTCCGGGCCAAACGTCATGACCAGATCGGTCGAAGGCACATCGCCAGCGACTTCTGCCAGCTTCCAGCGCACCCAGTGGGTGGAAGGGTTGTTGATGTAGCCCTGCCAGTTGCCTGCGTTGTTCGTGCTGGTGATTTGCTGGCTGGCCACCGTGGTGATCTGGTCGGCCGTGACGCCGCTCAGAACGCCGGTGAGCGTTTGCTCGGCGCTGGTGAAGGCAGCATCGTTGAAGTTGCTGTACTGCTCGCTCAGGCCGAACGCCATCTGGCCCACCATCGACGGCTCACTTTGGTTGACCGGGTCGACTGAAAAAGGAGCGTGTGACACCGGGGTCACGCCGTTCATCACGGCCAGTTGACCGTAACTCGTTGGCGAGTCGACGATCACCTTGTACTCCTGCGGCAAGACGCCAGCGTAGGTCAGCGCAGTCCCTGCCACCGAGCCTGCGCCTTGGGCGTTGATGATGGTGACCCTGTCCACCTGCGCTGGATCAATCTCATTTTTGAGCAATCCGCCATAGTTGAGGATGGCCGGCGTCATCGTCCATCCGTCCTCCCCGATAGGGGTGCCACTCTCGTCCACGGCGCTGTAGCCGCCCAGAATGGTGCCGCGGTTGAGGATCGAAACCTCTCCGGACCCGATCAAGATGGCGGCAGCGCCGCTGCCTGGCCCACCCGACTGATTGCCGCCGAGGATGCGCCCGCTGTTGTCGATCGCAACGGTGCCGCCCAAAACGGCGATGGCCGGGCCGCCGTCGGTACTGGCATAACCGCCACCGGAGTTGCCAGCCCCGTAGCCGCCCACGATGAGACCGTCGCTGCCGTTTTGAATGGACGCCGTGCCACCCGAAACCAATACGCCCGCACCGCCAGCCCTGCCGAAGCCGCTGCGGCCACCATTGATGATTGCCTCATTCGTCAAAAACAGCGTGCCAATCTGGAGCTCGATACCTGCAGCGCCCGCGCCAGCGGCGCCCGTGGCACCAACCATTCCCGCTTCACCA
Source organism: Burkholderiales bacterium (assembly GCA_947462065.1). Lineage (GTDB taxonomy): Bacteria > Pseudomonadota > Gammaproteobacteria > Burkholderiales > Burkholderiaceae_C > PBB1. The sequence continues at coordinate 7,450 of CANHNO010000095.1, forward strand.
GCACTACCGGCACTGCCGGCACTGCCAGCAATTCCACCGCTGCCACCGAGGCCACCGACACCACCGATACCACCGATGGCATTGCCATCCCCAACAGAGCCCTGCTCGCCGAGCTGTCCGGACGACCCTCCCGCGCCGCCCTCGCCACCCGTGCCACCCGATCCACCGGGACCACCCTTACCGCCTTGGATGTCGACGACGATCAGGGGATCATCTTGCCCGACGTTCGCAACGCCGCCGAAACCGCCAGCACCGCCATCACCACCAGAACCAGCGGCGCCTGCGACTCCAGCGTCTCCGCCAGCCCCACCCGCGCCGGCGCTACCACCACTGCCTCCGGCGCCACCTTCCCCGCCGCTGATCTGTGCCTGAGGCCCTTGGTTGACCACGTACACAGTCGCCCCCGGGGCATTGATCAGGATGCCTGCGCCGGCAGTGCCGCCGACACCACCGTCGCCACCGTTGCCGCCAGTACCACCCTTGCCACCGACACCACCGGCACCACCCTTGCCGCCCAAGCCGCCGTCACCACCCACTCCACCGGGACCAGCCGTCGCGCTGCCGCCCTTGCCTTCCGGGGCGAAACCGACACCACCAATGGCAGCGCCACCCTCCCCGCCCGTCCCGCCGTCGCCGCCGTTGCCGCCCTCACCACCAGCACCACCAGCACCACCAGCACCACCAGCACCACCAGCACCACCGACACCGCCCGAGCCGCCTTGCGCTCCAGCGATCCGCGCCAAGTTGTTGAGGCGCACGGTACCCACAACGTTGTCGACTAGGAAGCCGACACCACCTGCGCCGCCGGCCGAACCGGTGGCACCTTGGCCGCCAACTCCGCCTTCGCTGCCTGCACCGCCGTTACCACCCATAGCGCCGTCGCCACCGATCCCACCGGCAACTCCAGGGCCGCCAGTGGCGGGAGCGCCATTGGGCGCCGCCACATTACCAGAGGCGCCTTCTGCACCGAAGACTGGGCCGCCCATATCACCACGACCACCGCCCCCCCCTGAGCCGCCCACGCCCCCTGAGCCGCCCTCGCCACCCGCCGCACCGGCGCCACCGGCGCCACCGTCGCCACCGACGCCACCAGACAGGAGTCCCAAGTTGTTGACGATCAACGTGCCACCGGCACTGCCCGTCGGCGCCGAGTAGTCAACAGCCCCCGCCCCGCCTTCACCGGCCACGCCTCCCGTTTCGCCCGCTCCCCCGCCCAATCCGCCCGTACTCGACGGATCGCCGTTACCACCCGCCGAACCGGCAAGACCGGCAGCACCTGTAGCACCCACGGCGAAGTTTGGATCGAGAACGCTGAGATTCACGCCGTCGGCGCCGCCGGAGCCGCCCGTACCGGTTGACCCAGGCACACCCTTAGCCCCTTTGATTCCATCGCTGCCCGTAACGCCCGTGGTGCCCTCGGGGATATCCCTCGAGGCGAAGTTGTTCACCACCACCGTTCCAACCGGTCCAGGCGCCGGCCCGGCCACAGCCGACTGGGCGACGACCACCAGAGCGGCCGCAGCGACCAGCGAGGCCGGACCGGAAAACAGCGTTTCGATGGCAGCGGCGGTGGCCTTCTTGGCGTGCGTGGGGCGTAGATTCTTCACGTGGGAGCTCCTAGATTAAAAATCTGTTTCAAGTGATGAAAATATGCTTTAGGCATATCTTTACGTTTCTAATGTTAAAACTTATTTTTAAACGTTTACAACGTTCTTACGCTTTTGCACATTAAAAAACGTGAAGTGTTGGTCGGCGGGAACACCTCACCCCGGGCGGGCGTTGGCTTCGCTTGCTCGCATCGGGGAGGTACTCCGCGTGGGCTGCTGGCGCGAACCGCGACGGGCTGCGGCTGCCCGGTGGCCTCAAGCCAGGATCAGAAATTGACCTCGGCGGAGATGAGCCGTCGTGCGGCCTCCAGCGCCTGAGGCGACAACACCGCGCCGCTGGGAGCCTGGTAGCCGTAGACCTGCCGGTTGTCGACGTATTGCGGTACCGCTGCGCGGCGCGCGCTGTCGGCAAAGATCACCTCGCAGGGGCGACCGGTCGCGTCCGCGTGCCGCAGATTGCGGGCGATGTCAGCG
>CANHNO010000096.1 GCA_947462065.1 Burkholderiales bacterium
CCCCTGGTGATGCACCAGGACCACGGCACCAGTGTCAAGATCTGCGAAGGCGCGATCAACCTGGGCTTCGGCTCGGTGATGATGGACGGTTCGCTGATGGAGGACGGCAAGACGCCCTCAAGCTTCGACTACAACATGCAGGTCACGCGCAAGGTCGTCGACATGGCGCATGCGGTGGGCGTCACCGTCGAGGGCGAGTTGGGCTGCCTGGGCAACCTCGAGACCGGCGATGCCGGCGAGGAGGACGGCATTGGCGCGGTCGGCAAGCTGGACCACAGCCAGATGCTGACCGACCCCGAAGAAGCCGCCGTCTTCGTGAAGGCCACGCAGCTCGACGCGCTGGCCATCGCGATCGGCACCAGCCACGGCGCGTACAAGTTCAGCCGCAAGCCCACCGGCGACATCCTCGCGATCGGCCGCGTGAAGGAGATCCACAAGCGCATCCCGAACACCCACCTGGTGATGCACGGGTCCTCCAGCGTGCCGCCGGAGCTGTTGGCCATCATCAACCAGTACGGCGGCAAGATGAAGGAAACCTTCGGCGTGCCGGTCGAAGAGATCCAGGAAGCCATCAAGCACGGTGTGCGCAAGATCAACATCGACACCGACATCCGCCTGGCAATGACGGGCGCGGTACGCAAGTTCCTCGCCGAGAACCCGGACAAGTTCGACGCCCGCGAATGGCTGAAGCCTGCGCGTGAGGCGGCCTATCTGGTCTGCAAGGCGCGTTACCTGGAGTTCGGCTGCGAAGGCCAGGGCCCGAAGATCAAGCCGGAGTCGCTGCAGCTCGTTGCGCAACGCTACGCGAGGGGCGAGCTCGCTCAGACCGTGGTCTGATGCCTTCTGAGCAAATCAACTGAGCCGCCTCGCCATGACACAAGCCTTGCTCGAAAGCCGCCTGCACAGCCTGCCCTTGCTGGCGCGTGGCAAGGTCCGCGACAACTACGCCGTCGGCGCTGATCGGCTGCTGATGATCGCCAGCGATCGCCTCAGCGCCTTCGACGTGGTGATGGGCGAGCCCATTCCGGGCAAGGGCCAGCTGCTGACCGAGATGGCGCTGTTCTGGTTCGAGCAGCTCAAGGGCATCGTGCCCAACCACCTGACCGGTGAAGCTCCCGAGAGTGTCGTGCCCGCTGATGAGCGCGCCCAGGTGGTCGGGCGGTCGATGCTGGTCAAGCGGCTCAAGCCGCTTCCCGTCGAGGCCGTGGTGCGCGGCTATCTGGCGGGCAGCGGTTGGAAGGAATACCAGCAAAGCAGATCGGTGTGTGGCGTGGCGCTGCCCGATGGACTCGTCAACGCGTCCAAGTTGCCACAACCGATCTTCACGCCTGCAACCAAGGCCGAGATGGGCGACCACGACGAGAACATTTCGTTCGAGCGCATGGCCGAAATCATCGGCGCGCCACTGGCCGCGCAGGTGCGCGAGGTGGCCATCTCGCTGTACCAGACGGCCGCCGCTTATGCGCTGACCAAGGGCATCATCATTGCCGACACCAAGTTCGAGTTCGGCCTCGATGCCGACGGCACGCTGACACTGATGGACGAGGTGCTGACGCCCGACTCCTCGCGCTTCTGGCCACTCGAAGGCTACCAAGCCGCCTTGCGCGACGGCCTCAACCCGCCGAGCTACGACAAGCAGTTCGTGCGCGACTGGCTGGAACAGGCGGTCGTCGATGGGAAACCCTGGAACAAGCAGGCGCCCGCACCGGTCCTGCCGGCATCGGTGGTCGAACACACTGCGGCGACTTACCGGGAAGCCCTGCAACGCCTGACCCGATGAAGCCCCTCGCGTCCCCGATGATGGCGCGGCTCGATGCCGCGCTGGCTGCCTCCAGGCATCCGATCGATGCGGCATGTGTGCGGGCCGAACGGGCGGGCCTGCTGGCGCGGCAGGGCAAGCTGGACGAAGCCAAAGCCGAGTTGCAGACCCTGAGGCGCGACTTCGCCGAGCGACCGGCGGCGGTGGTCACGGTGTGGACCTGCATCGTCGAGGCCTGGATCGAACAGTACAGCGGCCGCCTCTCGGTCGGGCGCGACAAGATGCGGCGCGCCCAGGCACTGAGCGCCGCGGCTCGGCTGAAGCCCTTGCAGGCACTGAGCGCGGCCTGGCTCGCGCACCTCGGGTACATGCAGGACGACTTCGATGACATGGCGAAGTACCTGACGCTGGCCCTGCAACTGGCTGAGCCGGATCACCATGCCGCGCGGGCCCGCGCCTCACTGGTGGCCGCTTCCGGCTACCACTGGGCCAATCGCCTCGATCTCGCGCAGCCCTGGTACACCCGCGCCCGCGAGCATGCGGTGGCCGATGCCGACGAAACGCTGCTCAGCATCGTCACCTTCATGATGGCGTGTCACCGCAGCAACCATGCGTCGCGGGCGTCAATCTTCGGCAGCGTCGACACGGCCGAAGCCCGCCGTGCACGAGCCTGGCTCGATGCATCTTTCAACTTCGACCAATGGATCGGGTCGGCACCGCAGAACAGCTTCCTCTGCTCGCTGCGCGCACAGCTGTATTCCGCGGACGGGCAGCATGCGCAAGCCCTCGCCATGTACGAAACCCACCTGGCCGAGGCGGAACGGCAGGGTCTGGCGCACATGCGGGCGGTGCATCTGGCCGACCAGGCCTGGTGCCGCTTTCACACCGGTGACGCGAACGGTGCTCGCACGGACGCGAACGCCGCTGCCGCCTTGATCGATCCGGGCATGTACATGGAAGACCTGGCCATCGCCTGCGGGCGGCTCGACCAGGTGTTCGCAGCGCTGGGCGACGTCGACGCCTCGCTGCACCACCGCCAGATGGCCCGCGAGCATTGGGCGACGCACCAGACCATGATGCAGTCCATGATCGATCTGCTGGATCGAGCGCTGGCGACAGCGGCGCACTGAACGTGCCGACGGCCGCCCCGCTGGCCGCGCAGCAAAGCGGGCTTCGCTGCGTCGCGCTGCTCGACGACCGCGACGCCTCATGCGAGCGACCCACCAGCCGCGCCTACAGCGGTTTCGTGCGTGAGCACCGATGCACCGACCCTGACACGCTGGCAGAAACTTGGGCAGCCGTCGAGGCCGATCTGAGCCGAGGACTTCATGCGCTGCTGCTGGCCGATTACGAGTGGGGCGCAAAGCTGCTGCGAGCAGGTCACAAGGCCTTGCCCAACGGTGACAGATCGGCGCTACGGGTGCTGATGTTCGCCGACTGCGCGAAGCTGTCCAAGGTCGAAGCCGACCGGTGGCTGGATGATCTTGACGTGGCGTTCGCTGGCGACTCCGGGATGCGCGATGCCGCCGGTGTGATGAACCTGGAGGCCAGCGTCGACAAGCCCGCCTTCACCCAGGCTATCCATCGCATCCACGAGGCCATTCGCGCTGGCGAGACCTATCAGGTCAACTACAGCTACCGGCTGCACGGGCAGGCTTACGGCTCGCCCGTGCAGATGTACCGCCGTTTGCGGGCATTGCAGCCGGTGGCCTTCGGCGCGTACATCCAGCTTTCGACCGTTGCGGCTGAACACTCGTTCGATGACGAGACCACGCATGTGCTGTCGTGCTCGCCCGAGTTGTTCCTGCGGCATGACAACGGGCTGCTGACCGCGCGGCCGATGAAGGGCACCGCGTCTCGCACCTTCACGCCTGAAGCCGACAGTGAGACCGCGCGTCACCTGTCGCTCGATGTAAAGAACCGGGCAGAGAACCTGATGATCGTCGACCTGCTGCGCAACGACCTCGGCCGCATTGCGCAGACCGGTTCGGTGCAGGTGCCGGATCTGTTCGCGATCGAGCCGTACTCGACGGTGTTCCAGATGACCTCGACGGTGCAGGCGCGCGTGCGACCCGAGGTGGATTTTCCGGCGCTGCTGCGCGCGGTATTCCCCTGCGGCTCGATCACCGGCGCGCCCAAGCACCACACGATGGACTGGATCGCTCGCCTCGAGTCGAGCCCACGCGGGCTTTACTGCGGCACGATCGGTTGGCTGGATGCGCCGCGTGGCGATGCGCGCCTGGGTGACTTCTGCTTGTCGGTGGCGATCCGCACCGTCACACTCGGCGCCGAGGTACTTGGCCTGCGCCCGGCGCGGCTGGGCATAGGTGCGGGCATCGTGCTGGACAGCAGGACCGACGAGGAGTTCGAGGAGTGCCTCCTGAAAGCCCGCTTCCTGACCGCGGTGCCACCGGGCTTCGAGCTGTTCGAGACGATGCGGGCCACCCGGGGTCAGGGCGTCGAACACCTCGCCTTGCACATGGCGCGGCTTGGCAGCAGCGCACAGGTGCTGGGGTTTGCCTTCGATCGCGACATCGCTGTGCGCCTGGTCGATTTGCAGCTGCGCCGCTTTGCCGATGACACGCACGAGCACCACCGCCTGCGGCTGTCGCTGGCCCATGACGGCCGCCTGCAACTGACACACGCCGCGCTGAACGACTCGCCGCCAGGCACAGAGCGCACGGTCGTTTCAGTGCTGATCGCCGAGCATCGCCTGCCGAACGCGCAACCGCTGTCCGCCCACAAGACCACGCTGCGTCAGCACTACGACGAGGGCGTTCGAGCCGCCGAGCACGCCGGTGCCTTCGACAGCCTGTTCTTTACCGAAGATGGACGCTTGGTCGAGGGTGGGCGCACCTCGGTGTTCCTGAGGTTGGCGGGTCGCTGGTACACCCCGCCAGTCACTGATGGCGCCCTGCCCGGCGTGATGCGCAGCCTGGTGCTGGCCGATCCGCAATGGCAGGCCACTGAGCACAGCCTGAGCGCCGACGACCTGGCGCGCGCCGAAGCCATCATGGTGTGCAATGCCCTGCGCGGCACGTTGATGGCCCGGGTGATCACCACCTGAACCTGGTCGGGTTCGACCTCAGCCAACGACATGCCACTGCTGTGCGTCGTGGGCGAGCCGGCAGGGGTGTCGCCTCAATCGCAACTCATCGCACAGACGCTTTCGTGCGGAATGCCCTCACAAGCGGGTTGTCGCGGCCGATATCTATGTCATGGCGGCCGCTGCCGCAGCGATTTGACCCCAACACTCTCGACAGGAGCCTTCATGAAACTCGAGCAGATCGTTTTCGCCGTGGCTGCGAAAGTGGACATCGACCAGGCCTTCGTCTTCGAGTACGTCGTCTGCCGCCACATTCAGGCGATCCTGCTCAAGCGCACTGCCTTGCCGACATTGATGATCAACCCCGCGCACCACATCTACGCCAATTCGATCGAGCTTCAACAGTGCATCGACCAGGCCGCGCACATCTTCCTCAGTGACCTGGTGCGAGCGAGCGAAATCAGCGAAGCGGCGATGGCCCGTTGGCAGCTCACGCTCGCACACTGAGGCTGTTCAAACCCGCAACGCCTCAGTCGCCGTCGTCGTCTGGCAGATCGGGCGGCCCGGCCCACACCTGCTGCGTCGACCCTGGCCACTGGCGCGAGCGTTTGGCCGAGTTCAGGCGCAAGTCGGCCAACGTCAGCAGGTCGTTCGCACGCCAAGGCCCGCTGTCGGGGCATTCGGCCACGCCGATGCAGACGTCGATCGTGCCAATGTCCGGATGCACATCGTGCGCCCGGCCGACCAGGCTGCGGATGCCGCAGGCGAACTGCGTGGCCGTGGCCAATAAGGTGCCCGGGAGCAGCAGCGCAAACTGGTCCCCACCCAGCCGCGCCACCGTGTCGCCTGCGCGCGCTGATCGCTGCAGCGTCATGGCCAGTACGACCAGTGCTCGGTCGCCGCTGTCGCGGCCGCGCTCCATGTTGATCAGGAACAGGTTGTCCAGATCAACCAGCAGCAGCGCCAGTGCTCGCTGTTCTGCTTGTGCGGTCTCGGCAGCTTCGCTGAGACGATCCAGAAAAAATGCCCGGTGATGCAAACCCGTCAGCTTGTCGAGGAACAGCGGCGTCGCGTTCATCATGGTGCGGACTCTACAGCCGCTGCGCCTGATTCAGAAGCGGTTGACCAAGGATGGCGCACCCGAAGCACCAGGCGGCGCTGAGGTCGCTGACAAACGTCGCACCCGCTCGACATCGGTGTACGACAGCGTGGCATCGCCGAGGGCCGGCTGGCGATAGATCAGCTTCATACCTCTGGCGAAATCCCAGTCGAAGGTGCCGCGAGGTGCAAACCGGGCGGCGAATGTGGGGAAAGGACGGCGGGCACCATCGGCCGTGTTTGGCAGGCCGTACTTGCTGACCAGCAACTGACGCAGCGCCTCGTTTTCCTGGCCGTAGGGCTTGATGACGAACTGAGCGCTGACCAGCCCGGCCGCATCGCTCACCACCGTCAGGCGCTGCAGGGCAGGCACCCCTGCGGCTCGCGTGTCGAAGCTTGGCGGCTCATCGCGGCGCTGCGCCAGGGGAGTCGCGCCTGCCTTGAGCGCTGCCGTGATGAAGTTCTTTGCAGAAGCGTCCTTGAGGGGCACGCCATACAGCGTCAGCTCGCCCAATGGCGTTGTTGACTGTGCGCTAGCGGCCATGCAGACACCGAGCAGCAGCCACCGCAGTATTGCCCAGCAACCCATTTTCGATGTCTCCCCCGTACGCCATGTACCTCCGCCATGATGACGGCTTTCTGATGAAGCTGCGCCTGGCCGACCACTTCGAACGGCAAGGGCGAAATCGAGTGCGCACCGCCAGCTCTTCGGTCGACAGTCCGTCCAACACCCGCTGATCGCGCGAGCGGCCACCTCAGTCCAGTGCCGCCAGGCCCTCGAAGATCGCCGCGGTGGTATTGAGCGCGTGGGCGGCGATCTGTTCGTGGTTGGCAGCGATCACATGAAGCGGGTACGTGCCTGACACCACACCTCGGAACCAGACCTCGGCGCCGACCACCTCCGGCGCCAGTCCCTCCACCGCCGCTACCAGCGCATCGGCAAGCGACGGCAGTTCGGCATCGGCATACAGCGTCTCCCCTTCGTCGGTGACCCGGTAGTCGAACAAACCTCCCGGCGGGGTGTCGATTTCAATGCGAACGATCATGGGCGAGTCCTGAAAGGTGGATGGCCGTCGATGGTGCACGCAAGCACCAAATCAAGGCGAGGGACACTGTGACGGCCACGGTAACGCTGGTCCCAGTATTACTTACGTATTTGCCAATCTCGGTGTTACCAACAGACATCCGCGCAACACGGTTGGGGAACCTTGCAATGACATCGATGTTTCGACTGAGCCGCCGGCTCTTCACGTCACTGCGCCTGGCCAAGCGCAAGGACGACTGGAAGAAAGGTCGTGCTGGTCTGGGACAAGGTGGTGGCCTACTTCAACGACCCGAAGACGCAGGCCGACAGCAAGAAGATCTTCGTCAAGGCGCCGGGCTTCGGCTCGCTGTCAGGCCCCTCCAAGGTGGCCGAAGACTTCACCGTGGCACGCGCGGCCTGCAGCATCGGCTGTCCGACCTTCAGTCCGACAACCTCGCCGAGGTCATCAGTTCACTGCACGTGCACCGGACCGAGGACAGGATCACGGAAGTGCTCTTGGTGCCGTGCCCGGCGCCGAAACTGCAGCAGGCGCGCAGCCTGCCGACCTGACAGCAGGTTGAAGACACACGCCGAGCGCTTGCCGCTGCGTGCATCACGAGTCGGCCGTACTGCAATCTCCCCCTTGACGGGGAGGGACGCGGCATGGTGATTGCATGGACAATTCGCTTCCGCGGACGACGCTCCCGCTCGGCGCGGGCAACACGACTTCTCTGCTTGCCATGACCACACGCAACGCCAAGACCGACAAGTCCACAGACTCTGCCCAGAAGCTACGGCAGACTCAGGCCGAGTATTCAGCAGCCAGACCGCCGGCAGAGCCCGGCGCCAAGACAATGATGTCCAGTTCGAAGATGTACGTCTGCCGACGCTGTCAGGCCAACTTCAAGACAGGCGATGGTCGGCCCGATGTGCGCATGGCCGGGCTGGGCAAGTGCAATCCCTGCCTGGCCTTGGCTGCCGCAACCGCTGCATCGGCGGGCTCGGCATCGAACTGACGGGGGCGGCCATGCCGTCAGAGTCTGCCACCCTAGGTGACTCGAGCGCTTCCGGCTTTTCCGAGGGCTTGGCTTTGGTGATCGGGACGCGTGGCGGCCTGGGTGCAGCGCTGTACCAACAGCTGCGCAGCGATCCCCGATTCCGCCAAGTGTTGGCCGCCGGGCGCCGCGTCGACTCGACACGTTCGGCAGATGCCGACATCGATCTCGACATCGACCTTACGGTCGAATCCCGCGTCGCAACAGCCGCCTCGCAGGTTCACAAGCTCATGCAGACAGGCCTGCCGCTGCGCCTGGTGATCGACGCCACCGGCTTCCTGCATGGCCACGGTTTCGCACCGGAGAAGTCGTGGCGCGACCTGGACGCAGCGCACATGGCGCATGCATTCGCTGTCAATGCGATCGGTCCGGCGCTGCTGATGAAGCACTTCCTGCCGCTGCTGCCGCGATCGGGCAAGTCGGTGTTTGCCACCCTCTCGGCCAAGGTCGGCAGCATCGGGGACAACCGGTTGGGCGGCTGGTACAGCTACCGAGCCTCGAAAGCCGCGCTGAACCAGCTGGTGCACACAGCGGCAATCGAGCTGGCGCGCCAGAAGCCGCAGGCGATCTGCGTCGCGCTGCATCCAGGCACCGTCGACACGCCGCTGTCGTCCGGCTTCGCCAAGGCAGGGCTGGAGATCCAGACGCCCGAAACGGCCACAGCGCGTCTACTGAAGGTGATTGACGGGTTGACCGCCGCCCAGAACGGCGGCTTCTTCAACCACCACGGCGAACCGCTGCCGTGGTGAGCCGCCCTTCAACTGCCGGCGATGGTCACTGCTCGACGAAGGCCCGCTCGACCACGTAGTCGCCGGGTTTCGACGTGTTGCCTTCCTTGAAGTGGCGAGCTTCCAGCATGGCCTTCAGGTCGCGCAGCATCTCGGGGCTGCCGCACAACATCACTCGATCTTGCTCAGGATCGAGTGCGGGCAGACCCAAGTCGGTGGTCAGTTTGCCGGTCTCGATCAGCGTGGTGATGCGGCCCTGGTTGACGAAGGGCTCGCGGGTCACCGTCGGGTAGTAGAGCAGCTGGCTGGAGACCATCTCGCCGAGGAATTCGTGCGCCGGCAGGTCCTCGCTGAGGTAGCTGTGATACGCCAGTTCCTTCACCTCGCGCACACCGTGCACCAGGATCACCTTCTCGAAGCGCTCGTAGGTGTCGGGGTCGCGGATGATGCTGAGGAACGGCGCCACGCCGGTGCCGGTGCCGATCAGGTAAAGCCGTTTGCCGGGCAGCAGATAGTCGATCAGCAAGGTGCCGGTGGGCTTCTTGCCGACGATGATGGTGTCACCGACCTTGATGTGCTGAAGCCGCGAGGTCAACGGGCCGTCGGGCACCTTGATGCTGAGGAATTCGAGCGTGTCGTCATGGTTCGGGCTGACGATGCTGTAGGCGCGCAGCAGGGGCTTGCCGTCGACGCGCAGGCCGATCATCGTGAAATGGCCGTTGCTGAAGCGCAGGCTCGGGTCGCGGGTGGTGGTGAAGCTGAACAGCCGGTCGGTCCAGTGGTGGACGCTCAGCACGCGCTCTTC
>CANHNO010000097.1 GCA_947462065.1 Burkholderiales bacterium
CCTCCTCCCTCGCCTTGTCGAGCTTGCGCTGACTGGGCTCTAGCGACCGTTCCTGACCGTCTTCGCCACCCTCGGCCATGGTCAGTTCTTGTCGGGACGCTGAAGCTCGAGGCTCATGGCCTCGGCGCGCGCGACTTCGTCCTTGGACAGTTCGCGTTCGAGTTCATTGACACGCTCACGCGCCGCCGCACAGCCGGCCTTGACCGAAAACCGAAACCACGCGAGCGCCGCGACATCATCCTTGGGAACCCCGAGGCCCTTCACGAACATGACCGCGAGGTTGAAGGCCGCGACCGCGTGGCCCAGCCGTGCGGCGCGCATGTACCACTGCGCGGCGGCGGCGAAGTCGCGGTCGGCACCGACGCCGCTCTCGAACAGCGCCCCCAGTTGCACCATGGCGGCGGTGTTGCCACCGCCGGCCGACGTCAGAAGCCAATACCAGCCCCGCTGCCCGTCCTTTGCCGTGCCGATGCCCTGGAAGTAGATCTGGGCCAGGTCGTACTGCGCCTGGGTGTGACCGGCGTTCGCCAGCACCTCGAAGCGCTGGATCGCCAACGCGTAATCACTGCCCTCATAGGCGTTGCGGGCCCGGTCGTAGTCCGAGCAGGCTGTCAGCAGCAGCAGGGCCAGGCACGCAAGCACACGCGCACACGGACTGCGCGCCATGTCAGCCCTCCTCGTCAGGCGGCGGAGGCGGTGCGTACGAAGCGCCCATCGCCCCGCCCAGGATGCGCGCATAGCCGCCGATTACCCGCCTCGTGATGTCGGGGTAATAAGGTGATTCAGCAAGGAAGCGGCGCTGCCGCATGCAATTGGCCGAATCTTTCGACGATTCACACGCCGCAATCGCGCCGAGCCGCCGTGCCTCGACCTGCTCGCCCACCACGAACAACACCAGCAGCGGCAAGCAGCCCCAAGCCAGCCATTTCGCCCCTGTCTTCAGCGAGGCCCATAGTTTCTTCATGACCGATCCTTCACTGTTCGTAGTTGCCCAAGGTCAGCCGGTTGCGCCACATGGCCAGACCATCGAGGTATCGAACCCGGTTCGGGTCGACGCCGTTGTTGAGCAATCGCCCCTGCACCAGACGCCAGGGCGCGGTATTGGGTCGTGAACTGCTGGCGATGGCCATCAGCACATCACGACAGACCACGTTGTTGGGATCAGACATGACGCACCTGACCTGATCGACACGCGATTCGAGCAGTCCGTTGGCGCTGTACGTCTCGACAGCCATCGCGGGCTGTCTGGGCGGGTTGACGCTCACATCGGCAGGCTTTCGCACCAGCACGATGTAGCGACCGGAGGGTGCGCACTGGGCGGGTTCGGCGTCATCACAGTTGACCTCATGGTAGGTGTCCACACCCGTGGTGTCGCGGATGCAACTCACCATCAGCAGGGCGCTCAGCAAGCCCACGCCGACCCAAATCAACCATCTAATCAGGGAAATCTTCATGGTGAGGCAGCCTTTCGCACAGCCATCGCTTCGGCAGGTTCGACTTGTTGCCACGGCCTTCCCGGTGACTGCAAGCGGTAGATCAGGACATGCGCATTGACGAGCAGCGGGTCGCTGGGCAGCAGCGCGGCGCGCATCTTGGAGAAGGTGTCGATGGCTCTGGCGCGGTCGCCCTGGGCATCGAACCCGGTCACGGCACACAGGAACAGATGCGACACGAGTTGCACCTCCGGCTGCGGCACGCGCGCGTTCAAGTGTTCGGCCAGCGCCAGACAGGCCTGCGGGTGGCCCTGCTGGGCAGCGATCGACAGGTATCGCTCGCCGACCTGGGTCTCTTGCGCCCAGCGCCGGCGCAGCACTACCGAGGCACCGGGGAGCTGAGCATTGATCTTGTCGAGCGAGCGCGACGAATGCGATTGCGCCATACGCAATGCGATCAGACCGCGCACCAGCGCAGCCTCACGGTCGCCCGAGTCGGCCCTCGAAGCCAGATCCGCTTCCACACGCTTGCAGGTTTCCAGTGCGTCGAGCAGCCGTCCTTCGTCGGTGACGCACCCACGCGTCAACAGACAGACCTGCTCCTTCAACGCCACCAGGAAGGCGGCTTCATGGCGTTGCTTCAGCGCTTCGACATCGGCGTCAGCAGATACCGGGGCAACCCTTGGAGCGACTTGCTCGGCGGGGTGGCTTTCAGCAAGAGCCGGCCCCTTGGCATGCGCAGTGATCGCGAAGGAAAACGCTGCGGCGACCAGGCCAGCCAGCGAATTCGCCACGGCCTGGCGTAACACGCGCTTCACCTGGCACCGGGGAGCACGAACGCCTGCCCCCGGTTGCTTGCCGCGTCGGGCACCGGCAAGGGTGGCGGCGCTTTCGGCTCGCGCGCAGGACCGTCGGGTCGCGGCAGAAACAGGCGTGAAGGCTCTGCCGTGTCAACCTCGCCGCTACCAGCCTGTTGCTGCAATCCCGCACCGTACGGGCGCTCGACGGCGGAGCCCTCACGCAGCGATCGGGTTTCGCTCGCGGTGAGCGCGGGTGCTGTCACCGAGTCGGTGGTGCTGACCGGCACCGGCGCGGGGGGCGCCGCCGACGCGGGGATCGCAGGCGCCGTAGCGCTGTTGGGCGGCTGCTTCAAAACCATCAGTGAAATGCGACGGTTCAGGGGGTCATTGGCATCGTTGGGATTGAGCTGCACGCTGTCGGCGAACGCGGCCACGTGGGCGATGCGGTTCGCCAGAAAGCCACCGCTGACCACCGCACGCCGGGCGGCGTTGGCGCGCTCGCTGGACAGCTCCCAGTTGCCATAGCCAGTGGGCCCGCCGCCGAACTGACGCGAGTCAGTGTGACCTTCGATCCGCAGGCGGTTGTTCAGCGTGCTGAGAACCCTGCCGATCGTGGCCAGCAACTGCCGGGTCTGCGGCGTCATGTCGGCACTGCCGGTGTCGAACATCGGCCGATTCTTCTCATCGACGATCTGGATGCGCAGACCCTCGGCGGTGATGTCCATGAAGATCTGGTTCTTGGACTTGTCGAGCGTCGGGTCGTTGGCGATCTGCTGTTCGAGCTGCTCCTTGAGCTGCTCGAGCTTGCCCTGCTCGGCGCGGTTGTACTGCTCGCTGACATCTTCCTGGTTGCTGACCTTCTTCTGCGGCGTGTTGGAATCGGCTTTCGCTTCCTGACCGTCGCGCCTGAAGATGTTTTCGCCCCCGCCCTTGATGAGGCGCGTCGCATCACCTGAGCCATTGCCGCCTTCGACCGCCACGCGCAGCGGGTTCTGGAAGTAGGCCGAGATTCCGGCGAGGTCGCCAGAGGTGGTGGACCCCAGCACCCACATCAGCAGGAAGAAGGCCATCATGGCGGTCACGAAGTCGGCGTAGGCGATCTTCCAGACGCCGCCATGGCTGCCATGGGCAGCCTTCTTGACTCGCTTGACGATGATCGGCGGTAGCGCCTTCTCCGGGGAAGTCGCCATCACTTGCCCTTGACGGCCTTGGTCTCTTCGTCAAGCTCTTTGAATGTAGGGCGCAGGTCGGCATAAAGAATCTTGCGACCGAACTCCACCGCTGCCTGAGCGGTGAAACCATTGAGGTGGGCCAGCAGCACCGCCTTGACGCACAGAAAGGCCTTGGCTTCCGACTCGGCGTTCTGCTCCATCACGGTGGCCACCGGGCCTACGAACGAGTAGGCCAGCAAGATACCGAGGAAGGTTCCGACCAGCGCCGCGCCGATCAGCTTGCCCAGCTCGGCCGGCGGCAGGCCGATCGAGCCCATGGTGTGCACCACGCCCATCACCGCGGCAACGATGCCGAAGGCGGGCAAGGCATCGGCCACCTTCTGGATCACACTGACCGGTACGTGTGCCGACTGGTGGTGAACCTCGAGTTCCTGCTCCATCAGGCTTTCGATCTGAACGACATTCAGCGAACCGCCCAGCATCATGCGCAGGTAGTCGGTCAGGAACTCCAGCAGATGGTGATCCTTCGCAATGGCCGGGTACTTCTGGAACAGCGCACTGTTTTCTGGCTCCTCGATGTCGCCTTCCAGCGACATGAAGCCGTCACGCCGGATCTTCGTGAGAAGCTCGAACATCAGGCACAGAAGGTCGAGGTACAGCCGCTTGCTGGCCGCCGAGCCCTTGAATGCGGAGGGCAACACGGCGAACGTCTGTTTCAGGATGCGCAGACTGTTGGACGCCACCATGTAGCCCACGGCGGCACCAACGATGGTCAGCACCTCGGTGGGCTGCCAAAGAACGCGGAGGTTGCCCCCGTGAAGTGCGTAGCCGCCCAAGGCACAAAGCATGCCGATGAGCCAGCCAAGGGGAATGGTCATGTCGTTCCAGAGTCGTTAGGTTGACGGCAGCGCCGCAAAGCGTCAGCGCAGCGAGTCGAACAGGGAGTTGGCCGAGATTCGACCGAACAGCGAACGGGCGGCCTGCAACTGCGCCGAAAAAAGGGTCAAGTCGGAAATGGACTTGACCAGGTCAGTGCCCACGAGGCTGGTTCGCGCGGTGTTCGCGCTATCGGACACGGCCTCGTTTTCGTTCTGGTAGGTTGACACCAGCTGCCAGCGGCTGCCGACCTGCTGACGCGCACCCAGTGCGGATGCCTGCAACTGCGTCACCAGCGCCTGCGCATCGGCACGCTGCTCGTTGGTGGACGAAGACAGTCCAGCACCGGTGGCCCAGCCGCTGCCAGCCAGCGCCGCAATGCTGTCCTGATCGGCTTGCGACAACGTGATTTCAGCGCCAAGGGTCTGACCGGGGCGCACGAGCAGCGCCGGGCGGTTCGCATCAGCGACACCGCCGGTATACAACGGCCGGCCCTGGCTGTCCGAGCGCTTCAACTCGGCCGCGATGGCAGCCGCGTCGCTCTGGATGGTGATACCGAGCGCGGTGCGATCGCTCGCGCTGAGCGCGGCATTCCGCGACTGCGCCAGGGCTTCTGAAATGCGTCCCAGAGCGCCGTGGATCACCGTCAGGCTCTGATCGCTCTCGGCATAGCGCGTATCGAGTTCGTCGAGGTTGCTGTTGAAAATCGCGGCCTGCGCCTTCACGGCCAACAAGCCCGAGGCCTGTGTCACGGCCGCGACGTCCTGCGAGACTGCGTCGATGCGGTTTCCCGAGCTGATGCGCTGCTGCTCGGCAGTCGAAGACGCCAAGCTGGAGTTCAACGCCTCGGTGGAAACCTGGTAAATCTGGCTTGTAGACACTCTCATCATTTTACTCGCTTTTACCGACCGACAACGGCCAGCAGTTGATCGAGAAGGGTCCCGTTGGCCTGCAATAGCTTGCTGGCTGCGGCATAACTCTGCTGATAGCGCATCAGGTTGGCGGCTTCCTCGTCCAGGTTCACGCCAGATTGCGACTGGAAGTCGGCGTTCAGGCGCGTTTCAACCGCAGCCGAGGCCGCCTGCGCCGACTTGTGTTCATTGACCGCCGAGCCCAGATTGCCGACGAAGGCACGCCAGCCACCGAGCAAGGTGGACTGCATGGCGCCTGCACCGGTGTGGGCGTCGGTGCTGTTGGCCTGAGCCGCCAGCGCCTGCAGGGACTTGTCAAGCGCGACGCGATCTGCATCGGTGGGCGCCTTCATGGCTCTGAAGGAACCCAGCGCGGACAGCGCCGTCATCAGCAGGCTGGCACCGGGCTTGGCAGGCTGGCCTGCGGCCGCCGACATCAGGTCGGTCATCGAGGCCAGGTTCGGGTCGGGACGGCCGTTGGGTTGCAACACGAGGAAGGGGTCGCTGGCCAGCTTGAGCTGACCGCCCATCGTTCCAGCCAGGGCGTCCGATGCCAGGGCCACGCTCACGGGCGGTGTTGCCTGGCCCGGCGCGCCGAACTGCATCGACAGCGCCGGCGCCTTGTCTGAGAGGTCCTGCTGCGTGATCTTCAGCGTCGCTGCGGTGCCGCCATTGACCAGCGGCTGGCCGCCGACGAAGACATAGGCCTGACCGTCGGCATTCAGTCCGAGGTCACCGCCCACGAGGCTCCCGGCCTGCAGCAGCAAGGCATCACGGCGATCGAGTTCGGCGGGCGCGGGGCCCGAGCCACCGCTGCCCTGGCTGGTGACGATGTCACGGTTGATGACGGCCAGTTCACTGGCGATGTTGTTGAGCTGCTCCACCGACGTTGACAACGCACCACGTGCATTGCGCTGCACCGCGGAGATGCCATCTTGGTACTGCTGCGCGGCGTTGAGCAACACACCGCCCTGGGTCCTGAGGGCCACGAGCGCTGCCGCATCGTTCGGTTTGCGCGCCAGCGTGGCCAGGCTGGTGAAGAAGTCGTTGACCGGCTTGTCCAGGGACAACGTGGCATCGGCAGCCTGGCGGTCCAGCGAGGCCAGCCCGTCGGCGACGGTGCCGTTGAAGGCGGTGGTGCCGGCCTGGGTGACGCGCTGCTGCTGCAGCAGTGCGCTCCACTCCCGACTGAAGCCATTGACGCTGACGCCGCTGCCCAGCAAAGGCACCCCGTTGCCCATCACCTGCTCGGTAGCGATGTCGAGCTTGCGCCTGGTATATCCGGCAACGGCTTGTCCGTTGACGTTTTGTGACGTCAGGTTCATGCCGGCCTGTGCGTTCTGCAGTGCCGACAGGGCCGTGTTTGCGATCGAATTGGCGTTCATGGGGTGGGTGGTTTGCTGTGACCTCAGTGGGATTGACGGCTACGGCGCGGAAAACAGTTAGCGCCGGAGGACATCAGGGCGCGTTCTGGTACGCGGCTACCCCCTTCATCCAACGCCCCAGGGAGGCGCCCAGCCCGAGGCCCCCCACCGAAGCGATGGTGGCGGCCAACTGGTCATCAGCCAGCTGCAGATAGCCGGCCGAGGTACTGGGTGCTTCGTCTCCACTCAGACTTTCCGAGCGCACCTGGGCGAGCAGCTGCCGTACCAGCAGTTGCTCGAACTGCCGGCCGATCGCATCGGGCGCCGCGCCGACGGCTGTCGCCTTGGGCGCGGCGATGGCGGTCGGATTGACATCGACGGTCGGGCGCATGGCCCAAGGCTGGATCACGCTCATCTCAAATCACCTCGATGTCAGCTTGCAGGGCGCCGGCGGTCTTCATCGCCTGCAGGATGGAAATCAGATCGTTGACATTGGCGCCCAGCAGGTTCAGCCCGCGAACCACCTCCTCCAGCGATGCTGCTGCAGGCAAGGCGATCAGCGCGGCCTTCGGCTGCTCGATGGATGCGGAATCCTGCGTGGTCACGGCCGTCTCGCCTCGAGAGAAAGGTTGCGGCTGGCTGACCTGCGGCTCCTTGCCGACCCGGATCGTCAGCGAGCCGTGCGACACGGCACAGGGCTCGACGGTCACCAGCTGGTTCATCACCACCGAGCCGGTGCGGGCATTGACGATGACGCGCGGCCCGACCGCCTCGGTCTCGACGCGCACCTGCTCGAGCTGCGACAGGAAGGCCATACGCGCACCGGCGTCGAGGGGCAGGCGCACACGCAGAAAGCGGGCATCAACAGGCATGGCCACACCAGCACCGAAGCGCTTCTCGATCGCCTCCAGGGTGTTTTGCATCAGCGTGAAGTCGCTGCGGGCCAGCTCGATCTGGATCATCTCCTGGTCCAGCTGACCAGGGACTGCTCGCTCCACCGAGGCGCCTCCGGGAATGCGACCAGCCGACAGCTGATTGACTTGCACCGACGCACCACCGCCGCCCGCACCGGCGCCGCCCACCACGATATTGCCCTGGGCCATGCCGTAGACCTGCCCGTCAGCGCCACGCAGCGGGGTCATCAGCAGGGTGCCGCCGCGCAGGCTCTTCGCGTTGCCCAGCGAGGACACGGTCACGTCGATCGACTGCCCGGGGCGTGAGAACGCCGGCAGTGTGGCGGTCACGATCACGGCAGCGGTGTTCTTGAGTTGGACGTTCTGGCCAGGCGGTACCGACACGCCCAGGGCCTGCAGCATCGAGATCACGCTTTGACGGGTGAACGGCGTCTGGGTGGTCTGATCGCCGGTGCCGTCCAGGCCGACGGCCAATCCGTAGCCGATCAGCTGGTTGTTGCGCACGCCAGACACCGACGCGATGTCCTTGAGCCGATCTGCGCACAGCGCCGGCCGGTCGAACGCGACGATCAGCAGCGCGGCGATCAGCAAGCCGCGACACCAGTTCACGACCCGTCGGGGTCGTGGCCCCAATGAGCGCGGCGCATGAGCGGCGAGGGAGACCATCAGAAGGGCCAGAACTTCAGCACCGCACGGGTGAGCACACCGGGGGTCTGAGCGTCGTCGGCAGCCCCGCGGCCGCGGTACTCGATCCGAGCGTCGGCCACCAGGGTCGACGACACCGCGTTGGCATTGAGGTCTACCGGATTGACGACACCTGCAAAGCGAATCACTTCTTCTTCATCGCTGACGGCAAGTCGCTTTTCTCCGGCGACCAGCAGGTTGCCGTTGGCGTAGACCTCGACGACGGTGACGGTGATCGTCCCGGAGAAGTCGTTGGTGGCGCTGCTGCTGCCCTTGCCCGCGTAGGTATTGCCGCTGGTCGCACCCAGATTCAGCCCAGTCCAGTCCTCGAACACCGGCACCTTGGTGCCCGATGTGATCTTCGAGCTCAGGGTGCTGCCCTTGGTGGCAGTGGCAGAGCTCTTCTTGTTGGCGGTAGTCTTCTCGTCGAGGAGCACCGTCAGTGTGTCGCCAACATTGCGGGCGCGGCGATCCTCGAACAAGGGCCGATAGCCCGTGCTCAAGCCACCCACAGCGGGGAACAAGCTACCCTGGCTGGCTGGAGCGGCGAAGCTAGCCTTGGGCTTGGCCGTGGTCACCGCAAGATCACTGAGTGTCTTGTCAGCGGTGGACGTTGCGCAACCACCCAACGCGACCGCGGCGGCGGCCAGACCGCACCGCAGGGCGAAGGTCATGAACGAACGGCGAGCCGTCATGTCAGTTGCGCCAGCTTCTGCAACATCTGGTCAGACGCGCTGATGGCACGCGCATTGACCTCGTAGGCTCGCTGCGCCTGGATCAGCGACACGAGTTCCTCGGCCACATTGACGTTGGAAGACTCCACATACTGTTGCTGCAGGGTGCCTGCGCCCTCGTTGCCCGGCAGACCGACATTGGGCGGACCCGAAGCTGCGGTCTCGACCAGCAGGTTGCCGCCGATCGAAGCCAGACCACCCGGGTTCAGGAAGCTTGCGATCTGCAGTTCGCCGACCTGGTTGGGTGCCACCGTGCCCGGCAACTGCACCGAAACCTGCCCGGTGGCGCTGATGGTCGTCGAAATCGCGTTGACCGGGATCGTGATGCCCGGCGACAACACATAACCGGACTGGCTGACCAACTGGCCCTGCGAATCACGCGAGAAGTTGCCGTCGCGGGTGTAGGCGGTCTGGCCGTCAGGCAAGGTCACCTGAAAGAAGCCGGTACCGTTGATGGCGACGTCCAGCGGGTTGCCAGTCTGGGTCAGGTTGCCCTGCAGGAAAACGCGCTCGGATGCACCGGCGCGCACTCCGGTGCCGACTTGCAAGCCGCTTGGTGACTGTGACTGTCCGCCGGTGGGCCCACCGGCCGCGCG
>CANHNO010000098.1 GCA_947462065.1 Burkholderiales bacterium
ATCGTGCTGGCCGGATTCTCAGATTCCGTGGGCAGCCCTGACCTCAACCACTCCCTGAGCCTGAGCCGCGCTCAGACGGTCGCAGCGAAACTGAAGGATCTCCCCATCGCCGGAGTCCTCGGGCTGGGCCCGCAGTTCCCAGTGGCATGTGAAGGTAGCGCGGAAGGACGGGCGCGCAACCGCCGTGTGGAGATATGGCTGGCCGATTGACGGAGGGCCCCTCGTCGTTTGGTTTGGAAAGCACGCGCCGAGATCAAAAGGTAGCCGGCCAAGTTCGTCGGGCTGCATTGCCGGCTGGCAGGCGATGCAGCTCAAAAGCCAGCCAAGGTGTCGTCTTGAGCAGGCACGACGCGAGCACACCGGCGATGAAGCGGATCTGGTGATCGCCAAGGCCCGCGCCTTGTGCGGATTCGAGCTGTAAGCCTGGCCGGGTAGTCGCCCGCATCCAGCGTGGCGGTAACCCGTGCCAGCGGGTTCGTCGCCTTGGTGAAACTGGCAGGCACCGAGGTCAAACCACCCCCGGCCAGCACCGCACGCGCGGCCGTGCCCGTCAGCGTTGTACTCGCGCCAGGAAGGCGTGGGTCATCGGCGCAAGCGTTCGACCAACGTCACTGCCGCCAGGACGAGCAGCAAGATCAGGGTGTTGGACGCCAGCCCCGCAAAGATCGCATCTGCGAGGCTGGCGTTGCCACTGGCCAGGGTGGTGGGAAGGATGACAGCCACGAACACCACACCCAGGGCCAGAGGCAGGACGCGCCCCGTCACGGCTGACGTCCTGCGCATGGTGAAGACCAAACCAATGATCAGACCGATTCGAAATACGTCGGTCAATTGCATCAGCACAAGATCCACCACGGCGCGTCCGATTCTCAAAAAACTCAGGGCAAGGACATGTTCGCCGAAGCGGGTTCACCGTGCGCTGTCACCAGCAAAGATGTCTTTCTTGTGGGTGCCGCCCGGTACGAACAGCGTACCGATGACAACCGTCATGACGGCAATCACGATGGCGTACCACAGTCCTGAATAGATGTTGCCGGTTTGCGCCGAAATCGCAAACGCCGTCGCGGGCATCAGACCACCGAACCAGCCGTTGCCGATGTGATACGGCAAGGACAGGCCGGAGTAACGGATGCGTGTCGGGAACATTTCAACCAGCATCGCCGCGATCGGCCCGTAAACCATCGTCACAAGGAGAACCAGGTAGGTGAGGATGAAAACGATCGTCAGCTTCTGCGCGGTGAAGATGTCGACGAAATTCTTTGCTTTCGCCACCGTCAAGTTGTCGGCCGGCACCAGCGGGTAGCCCGCACTCTTCAAGGCAGTGTTCAGGCTGCCGTCGAAGGCGGCTTTTGCCTTCTTGAGGTCGTCTCCCGTCAGCTTGCTGGCGTCGTACGACTCGACCGTGACATCACCGATCTTGACCGACGCCACCGTGGCGGCAGCGCTTTCGATCGTCTCGTAGTTCACCGATGTCCGGGCAAGTTGCGCCTTGGCGATATCGCAGGAGGACGTGAACTTCACCGTGCCGGTCGGATTGAACTGGAACGAGCAATCCAGCGGCGCTGCAGTCACTGTCACCGGCGTCTGATGCGCTGAATACAGTGCCGGGTTCGCCGTCTTCGTGAGCAGATTGAAGACAGGCAGGAAAGTGAGCGCAGCGAGCAAGCAACCGGTCAGGATGATCGGCTTGCGGCCGATGCGGTCGGACAACGCACCAAAAACCAGGAAGCCCCCCGTCCCCAGGATCAACGACCAGGCCACCATCACGTTGGCAGTGAAGCTGTCGATCTTGATCACGTTCTGCATGAAGAACAAGGCGTAAAACTGGCCGGTGTACCAAACCACGGCCTGACCCGCGACCAAGCCCAGCAGCGCGATGAGCGCGATCTTGCCGTTCCTCCAATTGCCGAATGCTTCACTCAGCGGCGCTTTCGACGCGCGGCCCTCTTCCTTCATCTTCTTGAAGGCCGGGCTTTCGTTCATCTGCAAGCGGATGTAAAGCGAGATCGCCAGCAAGAAGATCGACCCGATGAACGGCACGCGCCAACCCCATGCGTTGAACGCCTTGACCATCGTGGGCTGGCCATCGGCCATCAGCACCGCAACGCCGTCCTTCATCAAAGGCACGTCGGGATAGTTGCCGTTGACATAGCCTTGCACCGACAAGATGACGATCAGCGACAGCAGCAAACCCAGCGTTGCCGTGGTCTGGATGAATGCCGTGAAGTAGCCGCGCTGGTTGGCTGGCGCGTGTTCGGCGACATAGATGGCTGCGCCGCCGTATTCACCGCCAAGCGCCAAGCCCTGGAGCATGCGCAGCAAGATCAGGATGATCGGTGCAGCGGTGCCGATGCTCTCGTAGTTCGGCAACACACCGACCAGGAAAGTCGACAAGCCCATGATGACGATCGTCATCAGGAACGTGTACTTGCGACCGACCATGTCGCCCAACATGCCGAACACCAGGGCGCCAAATGGCCGCACGATGAAGCCGGCGGCAAAGGCCAACAGCGCAAACACATTGCGCGTGTTTTCGGGGAACGCCGTGAAGAACTGCGCGCCAATGATGGCGGCCAATGCGCCATAGAGGTAGAAGTCGTACCACTCAAAGATGGTGCCGGCAGAGGAAGCCATGATGACTTTTCTCTCTTCGGCCGTCATTGGGCGCGATCGCTCGCGAGCATTTGTCGTCATTTCGGCTGCCATCGATGTCTCCGGAAGAAAACTTGGTTTGGAGGGAACACTCCACCTGATTCCGGGGCGACTATGCGCAGGGTCACTTACCGATGGCTGACAGAGCCCACTTGGCAGGCCGAACCGAGGGTATGTGCTGAGCTAACACTTGGCGGTCACTCAGCCGCAGCCCGTTGGCTGCCTGACTTTGGCTCCCTGAGCAGGTCAACACCGGCGGCGCGCGACTCTCCCATCGACAACTTGAACACAGCCACCTCTTGAACCAGTTGCTGGGACTGGCGCTTCAGGCTTTCGGCCGCGGCGGCACACTCTTCCACCAGCGCGGCATTCTGCTGCGTGACTTGGTCCATCTGCGAGATGGCCTCCCCAACCTGCGCGACGCCCTGGCTCTGCTCGGTGGATGCCACGCTGATCTCGCCCATGATGTCGGTCACGCGCCTGATGTTGCTGACGACTTCGGTCATGGTCGCCCCGGCCTTGTCGACGAGTGTCGTGCCCTGCTCCACACGCTCGACGCTCGCGACGATCAGGCTCTTGATTTCCTTGGCGGCGTCGGCGCTGCGACCAGCCAGGCTGCGCACTTCGCTGGCCACGACCGCGAAGCCGCGTCCGTCTTCGCCGGCACGTGCCGCCTCGACCGCAGCGTTGAGCGCCAGGATGTTGGTTTGGAACGCGATGCCGTCGATCACGCTGATGATGTCGGCGATCTTCTTGCTCGAATCGTTGATGCCCTTCATCGTGTCGACCACCTGGGCGACGACTTCGCCGCCCTGGACGGCCACCATGCTGGCGCTCTGCGCGAGCTGGTTCGCCTGCCTGGCGTTGTCGGCGTTTTGCCGCACGGTCGAGCCGAGCTCTTCCATCGACGCAGCGGTTTCTTCGAGCGCGCTGGCCTGTTGTTCGGTGCGGCTGGACAGATCGTTGTTGCCCTGCGCGATCTGCGCGCTGGCGATGGCCACGCTGTCGGCGCTGCTACGCACGCCGCCGACGATGCTCGCCAGGTTGCCCTGCATGTCGGACAAGGTCTTCTCCAACTCGCCGATGCTGTCATGGCGTTTGTGGACCGGCTCGCCGCGCGGCATCAGATCGCCATCGGCGATCTGGCGTGCCAGACGGCTGCACCTTTCGATGGGCCCCTGGATGCTGCGCAGCACCAGCTGGTAGAACACCAGTACCAGAGTGAGCGCCACGACGGTCACGCCGATCGCAATCTTGCCTGACCAGGCATGCGTCGCATCGAAACCCGCAATCGACGCTTCGACAAACTGGGTGCCGGCCGCAACCGTGTCATCTATGCCGGCTCGGTGCTCGAGATACAGGCGATGAACCTGCGCGAGGTTTGCACGCGCAGCAGTGACATCGCCCGCTTGCAGTGGATCGATGATTTGGGTCCGGGCCGAGGCAATCAGCTTCTGCGCGGCTTCGTGCTGCTTGCCCAGCAACTTGTTTTCGAGGCCGTAAGGCGGGTTCTTCGTCCAGTGCTCGACCCGCTGCGCGTACTCGGAAACGACACGTTCGAATTGCTTCTTCGCTTCGGGGCCGTCGATCGTGCCTTCAACGGCTTGCGACAGGATGAGCCTGAGTTCGATCAGGTACATCGGCGGCGGCAGGATGTCGGCGACCACATCCTTGCCAACGAACACTTCGGTGGCGTTCTGGCTCATCCGGCCTTTCAGCAAGTGGCCCTGAGTCGCCACCATCAAGGCCGCCAGGATGCCGACTGCACCCAGCAGGAATATCGACCAACGCAAAGACTTGAACATGGTGTGCAGCTTTAGGCCGGAGCTTGAAGGCTAGAAACTTGCCCAGCGACGTGGTCGCCGAGTCCATGCGCATCGGGTCCGAAACATCCCCTGCGTCAGAGAGGTATCGGCACGAAGGGGGGAGCACTTGAGTTCGAAACCGAGACCGGTCTGGAGGTCAGTTGTCTGGCTGAGGCTTCGTCACTCCAATGCCCTCGCCGGGTCGTGAGCGGAAGTCCACCGATCAAATCAGCGGCCCGGACTGCAGGCTCCCAGGGGCGCCCGAAGAGCCATGGCGGCCTGAATGTGCGTACCGTTGTGGAGGCCGCAGCAGTGCGATGGCTCAGATTTGAATCGGTGCCAACACCCAAGGCGTCACAGAAACTCTGCCTTTATCTTGGCTGCCTCGCCGCCGAGCTTGGTCAACCGGGTGGCCTGTCCCACCACGAAATCACGGAGCTGAACTGCAAAGGCGCGCTCTGCGTCGTCGATGTAGTCATCCGCCAAGGCCTGTGCTGGCGCGTGCTCGATCGCCAGCTTGGCCAGCCGCGCAGCCTCGCGTTTCAGCAGGTTCCTGTCGACCCCGCATCGCTGCGCAAAGTCGGCAATCTGAAACGCGCCAACCTCCTTCAGTGAGAAGGCATCGCCCCAAGCCATGGCCAACTCGTGATCGATGCCTGCGTACTGAAGAACACTGACCAGGTCGTACCAAGGTGCCGGGTCCAGTCCCTCGCGGCGCACGAAGAATGAGAAGTTCTTTCCGTGAGCGTCGCTGTTCCCGATCAGGAACTGGAACAAGGCCCATCGGAGCAGGGTCAGGCGCGCCACGGCCTTGTTGACGGTTTGCTCCACGCGCTTGAACAACATCTCGAAGCTCACGCCCTCGCGGATGTTTCGGACGTGCTCGCCACTCCCCAGGTTCCGTTCGTACTTGTAGCTCTCGGGCAGGTCCGCGGCTTGACAGGCGTCAATGATGTGCAGGCGCTGCACTATGGGCTCGCGGGCGGCATACGCGACACCTTCCTCGACGCCTTGCACGACAACGCGGTCGAAGCGGCGGACGACGAGCACCGGCCTCGGTGTCCGGTAGATATCGACCTCCGCGACGGGCAGCTTCATGCGCCGCGCCAAGGACATGCAGAAGTGCTCGTTGACGACCAGATGCGGCGTCACCCGACGCGCGGGGTCGGGTTTGAGGATGTGCGTCGAGGCCAAGGGCGGCTCGACCAGAAACAGGCGTCCTCCGTCGTCCAGCGGCCGATCCATGTAGACCATCAACTTGTCCTGCACGCCCGCAATGGACATGCGGACCTTGCCATCCCAGACAGCCAACGCAATCTCGTCGCGCTCGGCGATCCGTTTATCCAGTTCCTCACGGGTCACTTCACGCGGGGGCTTGGCGGCGACGATGGGCGGCACTTCATCCGAGCGCCAGAACCGGAACGCCCCGGTGGTTTCGGTTCCGAGCTCTCGGATGAGGGCATAGATGTTCGACTTGGAGACGCGGTAGGTCGTTGCCGTGATGTCGAGCGCGCGGCCTTCGGGCAGCAAGTTCTCTATGAAGCGCTTAACGGCGCCGACGGCATGGCCGTCGGCCGAGGGCTGGAAGGGCAGCGCAGGCGACAGTGGAAACGCCCCCGGCGCTGCGACCCAAGCCGCGTCGTACTCCAGCGACCACCGGTCGTTCAGGGCCTCGTAGCCGAGCGTCGCCACCTTCTGGCCATCAGCCCAGAGGTTGAGTGTGTGCGGCGAGCTCGGCGCGTCGGTCAATGTGCCGATTGACGAGCTCATCACTCCTCCGGACGCTCAGTACCGGGGCGCGAGGCAGCTTGCATCTTGGGATGGTCCTTGGGCCCGAGCACGAGTGCGAGCCCCAGGCTGTCCAACACCGCGAGCAGCTTGTCGAGTCGCACGGAGCCCTTGCCGTTCTCGAGGCGAGAGAGCAGGTCGACAGAGACGCCGCTCAAAGACGCCGCGTCGTCAATGCGCAGCGACTGCGCGCGACGACGGGCACGTATGGCCGGGCCCAAGGCGCCGGCGCCCGTGACGTGCAGAAGTTCGGGTGGTGTGGCGGGCGGACTGGGCATCATTTCGGAATTCCCGGGATGAGGGCCTCGGGCTCACTCTCCAAAGAAATATTTCTTGAATTCCGAAATTATGGCACGGCTACGCCTTGACAAACGCGTAATTCATCAAACTCCGAAATTCACGCCCACCTTCGGTACCGCTCGGCCTGCGCGGGTCGTGGTCATGAGCCAGCAGTTTGAAGCAGATCGTGTCGACGGGCTCTTGTCAGGGGGCTAGCGCAGCACCTGTGATGGCCCGTTCGTCATCAGTCGTCGCCAAGCACGAAGTCGCTGCCAAGCAACGCGCGCACCTCGGCCACGCGGCGGCGGCTGATCGGCAGGCGCTGGCCATCGTGTAACTCGCAGCGCCAGCCGCTCGCTCCTCGTGCGATGCGGCGTACGGCAGACCTCGCGACCCAATGTGACCGATGAATGCGCAAGCCTGTCTCACCAAAGTGGGCTTCCACCGCCGCAAGACTGCCAAGCACGGTGGCTCGGCCCAGTGCGGTACTCACATGCAGATAGTGGAGATCTGCACTCACTGATAGAGGTTCCTGGCCCAAAGCAACAGGCCAACCCAGTTGACGTGCAGGCGACAGCTCTGCTGCGTCTGCGTCTGCGTCGGTCGTGAACGTCCGGGTCACCGGCCCAGGCGGACCGATTCGTGGCGGTGGCGGAAGCACTCCGGGTGCAGCAGTCACGACGGCCGACCGATTGATCGCGGTTGCCGGCGCAAGGTTCAACAGGGCCCAGGTCAGCAGGTAGAGAGGACCCGCCTGCAGCAACTCGGCTACCAGGGCAGCCGAGCCACCGGCGGACTCGAGCTCATCGAGGAAGTTGCCGTCTGCGTCATCGAGGGTCGGGGGAGGAAAGACGACCTCGATGCTCAGAGAGAGTGGCGTGTAAAGCAGCAAGCCCATCACACCGGCGAGGCTGATCAACCGCCAGCGCGGCAGTCGCCGCGTGCCGGACCATCTGGTCAGGCACGCGACGGAAGCTGTGGCGAGTGCCAGCCCAACGCCAACGCTCAGCGTCCAGAAGGCGAACGCAGCGCTCGTCGGCAGGTGCCGTGCCGGCTCTGCTTCGGCCAAGGTGAAAAGGGCTGCGATGGCTAGAACAGCCACCACGTACCGAATGGTGATTGCGAGGCGGGACCCCATCGCTAGACGGCGTTCAGCGTCAGGTTGTAGTGGTGACTGGCAGGCGTAGCCGCCGCTCGTGCAACAAAACGGCCATTCGTGCATCGATGGCGGGCAACGTCTGGACTTCGGGCCTTCGCGTTTCCATGATCACTACCTCATTTACTAACGGAGTTGGCAGGATGAAAGTTTATCTGTGGGTCGCAATCTCAGCCTTGGCGGTGTGCGCGTCCGAACTGCGTGCGCAGTCCACGAGCACCACACCCTGGTACGCCACGGTGATCGTCGGTGCAGCCAATCAGGGCGACCAGACGCTCGATTACAGAGCTGGCGGTTCAAAGATCAAAGCAGATGCGAGCTACAACACCGGACTGCTGATCGGCGGGGCGCTTGGCTACGAATTCGGCAATGGGTGGCGTGCCGAAGGGGAATTCACTTACCAGAGCACCGATGTCAAGGGCAACCCGTTTGCCGGTTCAGCTGGCCCGCTCGGCAACGGCAATCACGCAGCCACGGCGCTTGCGTTGAACGTGATCCGCGAGTTCGATCTGACCGGTAGTCCCAAGGTGCGAACCTATGCCGGACTGGGACTGGTCTACCTGACCGAAACCGACATCGATTTCAAGGCGTCTGGGCAAAACGAGCAAAGCTTCAGCGGCAGCGGAGCCGGTGTGCAGCTGTTGTTGGGCGCTCGCTACGACCTTGGGGAGCGCTGGTTCATCGACACCGGCCTGCGGTATCTGGCCAGCAGCAAGATCGATATGGACGGCGAGCGCGGCAACCCCGGCCAGATCGATGCACGATTTCGTCCGTGGAGCTTGACGGCGGGCATCGGCTGGAGGTTCTAGGACCGTTCTTTGGGCCAAGGCGAGCGGGCGGGGCCTGTCCGCGGGGGACGAGCCGCCTTCTAGCCCGACGTGGGCGTGACCGCGTTGAACCAACGTGACAAACCAGTGCGTTGCGGATCGAGCATGGCGGCGATGCCTTTCGGCACAAAGAGCCCCGGTGTGCGTCTTGTGACTTCCACGCCCACATGGCCAGCCAGGTTGATGTAACTCGCGCTGATCAGCGCCACCCTACACGCGGCTTCGTGAACCGGCAGGAGCACGCCCCATGCCATGGGCATGGCGGTTGCCAGGAAGAATTCCAGCGGATGCTGATACATAGACGACCATGCGTCGGGATAGCGATCGGCGTGGTGCTCGCGGTGGAGCAGCCGAAACAGCACCGGGTGGCGATGCGCCGTCCGGTGCACCCAATAGAACTGCGCATCGAAGGCCAGCAGCACGAGCAGCACCTGAGGAACGAGTAGCAGCGCCTCCCAGGGACCGAAGGCGCCCGTGCGCAGGTGCCGATACCCGCCAGCTGCAGCTGGCAGCCCAGCCAAAGGCGGGTGCCCAGGATCGCGATGTTCACCGCATGCAGTGCCACGAAAACGGCCCACCGCCCATGCCGCGAGCGTCACACCGAATGGGCGCGCGCCAAGGGTTGAAGCAGATGCCGGGCATAGCCCCGCCGGAACCAGAGGTTGACCAGCCACGGCATGCTCGTGAAGAACACGGCGGACAGGGTCATCCAGACGGCAAGGTCGAAGTGCAGCGGTGGCATGGCACGGATCCCCGACAAGGACGATATCGGCGATGGCGCGCGCGGCGTCGGCGCGGCAAGTTAGCCGGCGGCGTGAATCACGGCGCCGCCGAGACTAGAGGCGCTGGAGCAGCCGCCTTCTTCAGGCGATACGCGTCGCCGCCACTCAGTCGCCGATGTGCTTCTGGAACACCA
>CANHNO010000099.1 GCA_947462065.1 Burkholderiales bacterium
GAGAAGAAGGCGAGCACCGCCGCCACCGATGCCAAGGCCCGCATCGATCTGCAGATTTCTGCACTCCAGGTCGACCTGAAGTCGGCAGAAGCCAAGTTGACCGAGATGAAGCAAGCCACTGCGGTCCGATGGAAAGAGTTCGAGGCCAGTGTCAGCGCGGCCACCGCCCGCCTGCGCAAATCGATCGACACCGCCGCGGGCTGAAGCCCACGGCGGCACCGCAGAACCTCCATCCACTACGACGGAACATGACATGAACAAGATGCTGGTGGTGATTTTCGACAACGAAACAGCGGCCAATGCCGGTCTGCAGGCGCTGCGCAAACTGCACGTCGATGGCGACATCACGCTGTACGCCGCTGCCGTGCTGGGCCGAGATGCGAACGGTGTCCTCAGCCTGAAGAAGGGGATGGATGCCGGCCCCGTCGGCACGGGCGTCGGCCTGGCGGTCGGCAGCATGATCGGCCTGCTGGGCGGGCCGCTGGGTTTGGTGGTCGGCGCGGTCACCGGCGCGGTGGCCGGTGCCATGCGCGACTTCTGGGTGGCCGGTGTGAGCCTCGACTTCATCGAGGAGACGGAGAGGTCGCTGCAGCCTGGCAAGGTGGCCGTGGTTGCCGAAGTCGAGGAAGAGTGGGTCATTCCCGTCGATGCCGCCATCGAAGCGGTTGGTGGCCGCGTGTTCCGGCGCAGCCGTACCGAAGTGGCCGAGGCGCAGTTCGACCACGACATCGCGGCCTTCAAGACAGAGATCACCGAGCTCGAAGCCGAAGCAGCCTCTGCCAGCGGCGTGGCCAAGGCAAAGCTGGAGACCACACGCGACGCGGCGAAGCGCAGCCTCGACGCGCTGGTCCAGCGTGCCCGGCAGCGGGCCGACGCGCTGAAGCAGCAAGCCGATGCCAAGGCCGAGGTGATCAAGGCCCAGTGGACCCAGTCCACTGGCGATGCCAAGGCCAGGCTCGAAGCGCGTGTCAAGCATCTGCAAAGCACCTCGCACGCCCGCGGCGTCAAGCTGGGGCAGGCTTGGAATCTGACCAAGGAGGCGCTGGCGCTCTGAGCCGGGGTCATCCAAGGCACCCCATGGCGGATCTTGCCCATCGATGGCGCCTCGCTGCATGGGCTGGCCTGCTCTCGCTGCTTTGCCCCTTGCTCGCCTGCACTGCGGTGACACCGCTCGACGAACCAGCGGACCGCGTTGACATTCCTTCGGGGTGGTCGATTGCCGATGCGGCAGGTGCAGGTGCAGCAGGGCTCGATGAAGCATCGTTGGCGGCTTGGTGGCAGCGTTTCGACGATCCGCAGCTCGCTGTGCTGGTGACGCAGGCCTTGCGAGTGAACACCAGCATCCGCGTGGCACTGGCAACCTTGCACCAGGCGCAGGCCCTGCGGGATGTGGCTGCGGCCTCCTTGTGGCCGGCACTCGGCAGCTCGGCCTCGGCGCAGCATGGCACGGCGGGTGGCCACAGCACCGGCAGCAATTTCCAGCTGGGACTCGATGCCAACTGGGCGATCGATGTCTTCGGCGCGCAGCGAGCCGCAGTGAATGCAGAAGACGCCAATGCCAGTGCCAGCGAGGCAAGCCTCGGGGACGTGCGGGTGCAGATCGCTGCCGAGGTGGCCTTGAACTACATCCTGCTGCGCACAGCCCAGGTGCGCTCGGTGATCGCACGCGACAACCTCGCCAGCCAGGAAGAAACGCTGCAGATCACCTTGTGGCGCCAGCAAGCCGGTTTGGTCACCTCGCTGGAGGCCGAACAGGCGCGGGCGGCGGTCGAGCAGAACCGGGCCCAGCTGCCCGTGCTTCAGACCAGCATCCTGCAGACGCAGCATGCGATAGCGGTGCTGACAGGGTTGGCGCCTGCGGCGCTGCCGGAAGGGCCCTATCTGCTGGCCGAGAACGCCGCTGTGCCGAGGGCGCGCGAGGGTCTTGCCATGAGCATCCCTGCGCAGGCCCTGCGCCAGCGTGCCGACGTGCGGGCCGCCGAGTTCCAGGTGGCTGCCGCGCTGGCCCGCGTGGGTCAGGCCGAGGCGCAGCGCTGGCCCAGCTTCGCGATCGGTGGCACCCTGGGCCTGAGCGCGGCGAGCACCGGTGCGCTGACCCATGGCACCTCGGTGATCGGCAACCTGCTGGGGAGCGTCACGCTGCCAGTCTTCGATGCCGGCGCGCGGCGGGCGCAGGTGCGCGTGCAGCAGGCAGCGCTGGCGCAGTCGCAGCAGCAGTACCGCGCTGCGGTGCTCGGTGCGCTGAAGGATGTCGAGGACGCCCTCGTGGCCCTGCGCGACGACCGGCTTCGGCTGGCGAGCCTGCGCCTGGCTGCCGTCGCCGCAGGGAATGCATCCAGGCTGGCACGCCAGCGCTACAGCAGTGGCCTGATCGACTTTCAGACGGTGCTCGAAACCCAACGCACCCAGTTCGCCACCCAGGACGGCGTGGCTAGCGCCAGCGCCGATGTCAGCGGTGACCACGTGCGACTGTTCAAGGCGCTTGGCGGCGGCTGGCAGGACGACCAGCGCGCCGACATGCGATGACCGATCCCCTCCCCGCCACCGATGTGATTCCGCCAGCGGCACCGGCACCTGTGCCTACTGCCGCTACCGCTGTTGCTGCAGCGGCAGAGCCTGGCAGCAGTCTGGCCGACCTGCTCGGCGAACCGGCCGCTCGACCGTGGTATCGCCGACCGGTTCTGTGGGTCGCCGTCGTCGCGGTGTTGCTGGCCTCGGGCGGCTTCTGGTGGTGGTACGCCGGTCGGGCCGCCCGAGCCGCGCCGAGCTACGTCACGGCCGTGGTGGGCCGGGGCGACCTGACGCTCAACGTCACGGCCAACGGCACCATCCAGCCGACGCGCAGCATCAACATCGGCAGCGAACTGTCGGGCACGGTGCTCAAGGTGAATGTCGATGTCAACGACGTCGTCAGGAAGGGCCAGGTGCTGGTGGTGCTGGACCCCGCCAAGCTGCGCGACCAGGTGTTGCGCTCGCGCGCTGCCCTGGCCAGCGCACAGGCACTGGTGGCGCAGACCACCGCCACCGAAGCCGAGTCGCGCGCCACGCTGGCCCGCCTGGTCGAGGTCGCGCGCATCTCGGGCGGGCAGGTGCCCGCGAAGACCGAGCTCGACACGGCACGAGCGACGCTCAGCCGCTCTGCCGGTGCGTCCGACAGCGCAGTGGCCGGTGTGAAGAACGCGAAGGCGGCGCTGTCCACCGACCTGATCAATCTCTCCAAGTCCTCGATCGTGGCGCCCGACGACGGCATGGTGCTGACGCGCGCAGTGGACCCCGGCAATGCGGTGGCGGCCTCTCTGCAGGCGGTGACGCTGTTCACCGTGGCCGAAGACCTGGCCAAGGTGAGGGTGTGGGTCTATGTCGACGAGGCCGATGTCGGTCTCGTCAAGCTGGGCCAGCAGGCCACCTTCACCGTCAGTGCCTACCCGACGCGCAACTTTCCGGCCCGCATCACCCGCGTCGGCTTCGGCTCGACCATCACCGACAACGTCGTCACCTACCTGACCTACCTGGACGTCGACAACGCGGACCTCAGTCTGCGGCCCGGCATGACGGCCACTGCCACCATCGTTGCCGCGCAGCGCAGCGCGGTGCTGCTCGTGCCCAACGCGGCTTTGCGCTACGCCCCCAGCGTGGCGACGGCCGACGTGAAGAAGGGCATTGCTTCAGGCATGAGCTTTGGTCCCCCGAAGACCGAGATGCGCCGCAAGGGCGCTGCCGACACGGCCAGCACTGCCAGTGCTCGCCAGGTCTGGGTGCTGCCCGGCGACGGCCAGGATGCCGCCGTCGCGCCGGTCGCCGTGGCGATCGTGCCAGGCATCAGCGACGGCCACATGACCGAGATCGTCGGTGGCGACCTGAAAGCCGGCATGAAGGTCATCACCGCGCAGAAGGCGGCGGCCAAGTGAGCGACAGCGGCGCGATTTCCCCGCTGATCGCACTGCGCGGCGTGAGCAAGCGCTATGGCAGCGGAGCCTCGGAGCTGATGGCGTTGAAGGCGATCGATCTGAACATCACGGCCGGCGAGTTTGTCGCCATCATGGGCCCCAGCGGCTCTGGCAAGTCGACCGCCATGAACATCCTGGGCTGCCTCGACACGCCCACCAGTGGCGAGTACCTGTTCAAGGGCGTGCATGTCGAGCCCCTGTCTCGCGACCAGCGTGCGCGGCTGCGCCGACGCTATCTGGGTTTCGTGTTCCAGGGCTTCAACCTGCTGGCGCGCACCTCGGCGCAGGAGAACGTCGAACTGCCGCTCCTGTACCGCGGCGACGGCGCCGCCTCCCGGGCCAAGGCCGCCAGTCAGGCGCTGAGCGACGTGGGCCTGGCCGGATGGGAACACCACACCCCTGCCGAACTCTCGGGCGGCCAACAGCAGCGCGTTGCCATCGCCCGCGCCATCGTCACCCAGCCTGCGGTGGTGCTGGCCGACGAGCCCACCGGCAACCTGGACACACAACGCAGCCACGAGATCATGGGCCTGCTGGTGGCGCTGAACCGCGACCACGGCATCACCGTGCTGATGGTGACGCACGAGCCGGACATGGCCGCTTATGCGCACCGCATGGTGCACTTCGTCGACGGCAGCATCGCCAAGGACGTGGTCAATGCCAACCCGACGACGGTCGCCCCGGAGTTGACGGCTGTCGAGAGCACCTGATGGGAGGCACCTGATGCTGTTCAGCGTCTTCATGCTGGCCCTGCGTTCGGTGCGGCGCAACCTGCTGCGCTCTTTCCTCACCATCCTGGGCATCGTCATCGGTGTCAGCGCCGTCATCACCATGGTGACGCTGGGCAATGGCGCCACGATGGCCATCGAGGAGAAGATCACCAGCCTCGGGACCAACCTGCTGATGATCGGTCCTGGCCAGCGCATCGGCGGTGGCGGTGGCTATGGCGGCGTGCCGCAGTTCGTGGAAGCCGATGGCGAGGCCATTGCGGCGCAGATCGGCGGGGTGGCGTTGGTGGCGCCGCAAGGCCGCGCCAGCGCCACGGTGGTGGCCAACGGGCGCAACTGGGCCACCACGGTCGTCGGCAGCACGAATGCATGGTTTGAAACAGGCAACTGGCAGCTCGCCAGCGGGCGCCTGTTCACGGACCAGGAGCAGCTGGCGGGCGCGGCGGTGTGCATCGTCGGCGAGACAGTGCGGCGCGAGCTGTGGGGAGGCGCAGTCGGCGACACCGGTCTGGGTCAGCAATTGCGCGTCAAGCAGTTTTCCTGTGACGTCATCGGTGTGCTGGCGGCCAAGGGGCAGGGCGGCATGGGCGATCAGGACGACACGGTGGTGCTGCCGCTGCACACGCTGCAGCGGCGAGTGACGGGCAGCCGCAAGGTCGGCCTGTTGCTGGTGTCGATGCAGGACGGCAGCGACAGCGCGCCGCTGAAGGCCAGCCTGCACCAGCTGCTGCGCGAACGCCGTCACCTGGCCGCAAACGACGACGACGACTTCAATATCTTCGACACCCAGCAACTCGCCGACACCCTGTCGAGCACGATGGGCGTGCTGACCAGTCTGCTCGGCGCCGTGGCGGCGGTGAGCCTGCTGGTGGGTGGCATCGGCATCATGAACATCATGCTGGTCAGTGTGACCGAGCGCACCCGCGAGATCGGGCTGCGGCTGGCGGTGGGCGCGCTGGAGAGTGAGGTGCTGCTTCAGTTCCTGATCGAGGCGGTGGTGCTGTCGGCGCTGGGCGGGCTGGTGGGCATCGTCATCGCCACCGGCGCGTCCTGGGTGCTGTCGGGCGTGATGGCTGTGCCCTATGTGTTCGACCCGGCCATCAACCTGCTGTCGCTGCTCTTCTCGGCCGCCATCGGCGTGCTGTTCGGCTACTTTCCGGCGCGCCGTGCCGCGCGGATGGACCCGATCGAGGCGCTGCGGCATGAGTAGCGAGGTGACGCGATGAATCAACACACCCGTCAGTTGCACGAGCTGGGGCAAAGCCTCTGGCTCGACCAGATCAGCCGAACCTTGTTGCGCAGCGGCACGCTGCAGCGCTACATCAACGAGTTCTCGATCACCGGCCTGACGTCGAACCCGACGATCTTCGACCATGCCTTTGCCGGCGACGCCTACGACGACAGCATCCGCCTGCTCCACGGCACTGGGCTGGACGGCGAGGCGCTGTTCTTCGAACTGGCGCTGGAAGACCTGACCGAAGCGGCCCGGCTGTTCCGGCCGACCTTCATTGCCACGGCCGGACTCGATGGCTGGGTGTCACTCGAGGTGTCGCCGCTCCTGGCCGACCATGCGGGGAACACCGTGCAAGCCGCATCCCGGTTGCATGAGCGGGCCGGCTTGCCCAACCTGTTCGTCAAGATCCCCGGCACGACACAGGGCGTGCTGGCGGTCGAAGAGGCCATCTTCGGCGGCGTGCCGGTCAATGTGACGCTGCTGTTTTCACCCGAGCACTACCTCGCAGCCGCCGAGGCTTACCTGCGCGCCCTGGAGCGCCGCTTGGCGGCCGGCCTGAACCTGCGTGTGGCTTCGGTCGCCTCGCTGTTCGTCAGCCGGTGGGACGTGGCGGTGGACGAAGAAATCGCTCCTGCTTTCCACAACCGCCTCGGCATCGCCATGGCCATGCGCGCCTACCGCGCACACCGTGAACTGCTCGCCTCCGAGCGCTGGCAGCGACTCGCCAAGGCTGGCGCCCGGCCGCAGCGCCTGCTGTGGGCCAGCACCGGCAGCAAGGATCCGGCCGCACCCGACACCCTTTACGTTCAGGCTCTGGCTGCGCCCGGCACCATCAACACCCTACCCGAGAAAACGCTGCTGGCCTATGCCGAACACGGCCGTCTCGGTGCCGTGCTGCCGGCCGATGGCGGCTACGCCAATGCCGTGCTGGAAGAGTTCCGCCGAGAGGGTGTCGATGACACGGCGCTGGCCGAACGGCTGCAGCGAGAAGGCGTCGAGGCCTTCGCCACCTCGTGGCATGCGATGCTGTCGCGCATCCGCGAGAAGTGCCCGACGCAGGCCGTGCTCCACCGCACTTGACGACGCTTCATGGGCCGGTTGCAGACAGCAGCGAGTCGAGCGGACTCCGCACCGCACCGCACCGCCGCCGCCAACCTTCAATACGTGCGTGCAGCTCATCGTGGTGGCCACATCGGCGAGGCCCAGCAAGTCCTGCACCGTACGGATGTCGCTGCCGGCCTGCCGTTCTAAGGAGCTGGCATCCTGCCTGAGCGGCGTGAGCTGTCTCCCGAGAACACGTTAGGCGGCGCAGGCACGTAGGCTCTGGGCTGGTGCTGAACGACCATGACGCCGGTCTTGAGCCGCGGGTGGGTAGCCGTTCTGATCGCATTGTTTGTTGTCTAGTGAACTGAGGGGCGGTCCCGTCAGCCTCACACCTGGATCGGATGGCCATCAGGTTCTTCGCCATCCTCTTGGCTCGGCAACAATCAGCTTGAAGGGAGTGAAGGTCCCTGAGAAGGGAAGCGCCATGACGTTGGAGCTAGTTGTATCCGTGTGTCAGACTTTCGGCCAAGGGGCATTCGTCTGCTTCAGGCGAACTGTCCGCGTCATGAGCTACCAATCTGCCCTTTTCGCGCCGTCTAACCCCTCGCTCGAGCCGACCCGCTACGGCAGGCGCCGCGTGGCCGCTCCAGGACGTCGATGTGATTGACCTTCCGCGGCCAGTCGCAACCTACTGCCCGCAGGCGGCTCAGCTCGAACGTTAGCCGTCGAAGCAACTTTGAGGTGTTTCAGTGCCATCGTCTCAAGAAACAATTGCCCGAGCGTCCAAAGGTTACTTGGCCGATACCGGTACGGCCAAAGGAAGGGGGGTTTTTGCGGCTTCCGGTATTCAGACAGGGGAAGTAGTGGAGATATGCCCTGTGCTGAAGATTGATATTTCCAAGAGCAAGTTGCCAGCGGAGCTGAGTTTAGTAGTTTTTCATTGGGATGCCCTGGCTGGAACGACAGGAATTCGCGCTGTAGCACTTGGATACGGGGGGCTGTACAACCATGGAAATCCTGCAAATTGCAGATATTATCCTTCGGCGTGTGGTAGTTACTTAATAATTTCTGCCGTCAAAGAAATTCCTGAAAACCAAGAGATAACAATAAACTACAACGATACTCGCGGGGCGCCCGAGTCATCCCAAGATAATTGGTTCGAAAACGTTGGTATGAAAGCGCTTGACTAAAGCGGGTCAGTTGACGCCGAGCAAGTCATTCAACCGGAGCCGCCACGGCATGCAGCCCATCGGACTGCCGGCGGCGTCCGCTGAATTCCAACGTGAGGCCGCGCAAGGCACCGCCCAGGCGAGTCCCAGCGTCTAGAGAAGCGCAGGGCCCAGCCTTCGGCACAATCCGAGCACCACATCTCGGAGCAGACTCATGGCTTGGTTCTTGTTGCTCATCGCCGGGCTCTTCGAGGTTGGCTGGGCCATTGGCCTCAAGTACACAGAAGGCTTCACCAAACCACTTGCGAGCGTGCTCACGCTCAGCGCCATGGCTGCGAGCGTAGTGCTCCTGGGCATTGCCATGAAGTCGCTTCCGGTCGGCACTGCATACGCCGTCTGGGTGGGTGTGGGCGCGGTGGGTACTGCCATCTTGGGAATCATCCTGTTCGGTGAGGCAGCGAACCCAGGGCGTATCGCCAGTCTGGGTCTCATCGTCGCAGGCATCGTTGGCCTGAAGCTGGCGACTGCCAACCAGTGAGGCCAAGCCCAGGCGCAGCAGCAGCGCGGCATGACCCCTCGCTCAAGTTGAGACCCAAAGGCGGGCCTGGCGTCCTGCCGTCGTCGCCCGCTGACCGCGAACGTTCGGCCTCATGCGACGCTTAGCCGCTGTCATTGCAACGACTACGCTTGCCTTAGGCGTCGCGCTGGCAGGCGAGCCTGAGGTTCGCGGGCTTCGCGTAGACGCTGACTGCGATGGGAAGCCCGATCAGGTACTTCTCTCGCAAGACGACCGAGCAGCATCGGCGCGAGTCGTCTTGCGAGAGAAGTCAAGCGCAGACCAGCCCAGTTCCGTCTCGAGGCGTCGCGGGGTTCACGAGAGGCGGTCTGCGCGATGCCGGCCCATGTCGACCCCGAGTCTCTTGACTACGACCCTTCAAGAGAAGGGGTTGGCGAGCTCCCGGGATTCCGTCGTTCCAAGACTCGTATCGCGTTCTCTCTCGTCGATGGGGAGTGCGATTCGATTCACTTTTACTGGAACCACAAAGCGC
>CANHNO010000100.1 GCA_947462065.1 Burkholderiales bacterium
TCGAGGATGATCTGGACAATCTGAATCCTTCGATACCTGCGACCGCACGCATGACCCAGCGACGGAATCATGAGGGAAATCAAATGTTCAAGGCAGTGGTTCCCAGAGCCTTGTTCGGCAAGATCAGGATTCCCCAGGGAAGCCACAAAGTCAAACGACTTGACGGTGGCGCCTGCCAGAAAGTCTTGCTCTCCTCGCCGTTGGCACATTTCCCGATTCGCAGCTCTAACCAGCTGATCGCAAAAATAATACTGTCCGAACATTCTAAAAGTATGAAAAAAGACAGTTCACCCAGTGAATCATTTCATTGGAAGGAGATGTCGAAATCTATCCGGGCGAGAAACTTTCGCATTGCCGCAGATCAGGTCAGGAGCTATGCGTTGTCGTACGCTGTGCGCCCGACGGATGAAATGCCTACTGAATGTTTTCACGATCCTTTGCCGGCTCATTCTTCAGTGGTCATTCGATACGCAGGCACTGAAACCAGCTCGATAATTCATCGATTCGACCAATACATCATTCGACTCCAGGAAAACAACCACATTGTGCCCATCGAGGAATCTGAATTTGAAAAACGAGAATTCAACCTGCTTGGTGAAGTGCGTGCATCCATCAAAGAATACAAGCGCTGGGTGAAACGCCGCCTTGGATTGAGCCGCCAAGCCTGAAGAAACTCGATGAGCCGCCAACAACACGTCTCTGAAACCCCCGCGACGCAATTGCTGAAGCGCAAAGCGGTGGTCTACACCCAGCACCTGTACGACTACGTCGACAACGGCGGCACTGCCGAGTCGTCACGCCAGCTCGGCGTTGACGAGCACCATGTGGTGAAGACGCTGGTGATGGAAGACGAAAGCGCGCAGCCGATGGTGGTGCTGATGCACGGCGACCTGCAGGTCAGCACCAAGAACCTGGCACGACAGATCGGCGCGAAGAAAGTGCAGAACTGCAAGCCCGAGGTGGCGCAGCGGCACAGTGGTTATCTGGTCGGCGGCACCTCGCCATTCGGTACGAAGAAAGCGATGCCCATCTATGTCGAGGCCACGGTGCTTGAGCTGCCCCGGATCTACATCAATGGCGGCCAGCGCGGCTACCTGGTCGGTCTGGACCCGAAAGTGCTGGTCACCCTGCTCGGCGCGCGACCGGTGCACTGCGCCACTGGTGGCGCAGTGGTGGCGCAGGGGCCGCTGAAATCGCAGCGATGACCCGGGCGCAGTCAGGCCAGGGCGCAAAATCAAGGTTGACCTGACTGCCCGCCTGGTATCCCGCATGGAGCCTTTCATTCCCCTCATCGCTGCGCTGGCGGCCTACCTGATCGGCTCCCTGTCATTCGCTGTGCTGGTCAGCCGCGCGATGGGATTGGGTGACCCGCGCAGCTACGGTTCTGGAAATCCCGGCGCGACCAATGTGCTGCGATCAGGCAACAAGGGCGCCGCGGTGCTGACGCTGGTGCTTGACGCCCTGAAGGGCTTCTTCCCAGTGTGGGCGGTAGCCGCGTTCGGCGGGCACTGGGGCCTCGGGGAAGGCACGGCGGCCCTCGTCGGTGTCGCCGCATTCCTCGGTCATCTGTGGCCGGTTTTTTTCGAGTTCAAGGGCGGTAAAGGCGTGGCCACGGCAGCCGGCGTTTTGATGGGCTTGAACCCGTGGCTTGGCGTGGCCACGCTGGTCACCTGGCTCATGATCGCGTACTTCTTCCGCTACTCGTCGCTGGCGGCGCTGATCTCGGCACTGTTCGCGCCTTTCTACCAGTTGCTGATCTGGGGCCCGGGGCCGACAGCCATTGCTGCCGGCGTGATGGGTTTGTTGCTGATCTGGCGGCACTCAGCCAACATCCAGAAGCTGCTCAACGGCACGGAAAGCAAACTGGGGCAGAAGTCGGGCTCAACGCCACCGCCAGCCTCACCCCGACACGGCGCGAAGCGCTGACGACCCAATGCGATGAGGAGCCCCATGCCATGTCCCAGAATCTGAAGCGTTTTCATGTCGGTGATCGGCTGTCCGAGATGGCCATCTTCCAGAACGTGGTGTACCTCGCGGGCCAGGTGCCCAGCGACACCACGCAGGGCATCGCCGGCCAGACGCGGCAAGTGCTGGCGATGGTTGATCGCCTGCTGGCCGAGGCTGGCACGGACAACGCGCACATCCTGATGGCTCAGATCTACCTTGCCGATCTGGCTGACTATGACGCGATGAATGCTGTCTGGGACGACTGGGTTCCGCCGGGCGATGCGCCGCCACGTGCCACGGTGCAGGCGCGCCTCGCCAAGCCGGACTGGAAGATCGAGATCGTCGTGACCGCGGCTGTCTCCGCAGGAGCCTGAGACGACATGCCGACCGAGCCAACCCCCACCCCTGCCCTGCTGACGCCATTGCGTCGCCGATCGTGGTTGCGCCCGCTGCTGATCGCGCTGGCCGCTTGGGTCGTGTTGCAGAGCTGGCAGTCGTATAGCGATCGGAAATCCGGCGTCTCGTTGGCTGCGCTCGCCAAGCCCGGCGACATCGTGATGATTTCGTCCGAGACGTGCGCCTACTGCAAGATTGCTAGCCGCTTCATGACCGAGCACCAGATCCCGTTCAGCGAATGCTTCATCGAAACCGATGCTGCCTGTGCCGAAAGCTATCGCGCGCAACAGGCGCCAGGCACGCCGACGCTGTTGGTGCGCGGGCAGCGACTGGTCGGTTTCGACCCCGCGCGCATTGCCAAGGTGCTGGGTGGCGCTTGAGGCCTGGCCTCATCTCCTGACCCGGCGCTGAGTCAAGCGGGTTCGGCCTGCAAGCCCAGCACTGCTGGATCGCCACGGCCCAGGCGCAGCAGGACCGGGTTGTCGCCCGTCAGATCGACCACGGTGGTGGGCTGTGCCGCGCAGGCGCCCGCGTCGACCACTGCCTGCACCCGCTTGTCGTAGCGCTCACGGATCTCGTCCGGATCGTTCAGGGCTTCGGTCTCATCGGGTGGGATCAGCGTGGTCGCGACGAGTGCCTCGCCGTACACCGCCAGCAGATCCTGCAGCATCTTGTGATCCGGCACTCGCAGGCCGATGGTGCGTCGAGATGGGTGCGAGATGCGGCGCGGCACCTCCTTCGACGCTTCGAGGACGAAAGTGAACGGCCCCGGCGTGCCCAGCTTCAGCAGCCGGTATTGCCGGTTGTCGACGCGCGCATAGCTGGCCAGCTCGCTGAGGTCACGGCACAGCAGCGTCAGGTGGTGTTTGTCGTCGACGCCGCGGATGCGCCGCAGGTTCTCGACCGCCGCCTTGTCGTCGAGCCGACACACCAGCGCGTAGCTCGAATCGGTCGGTACCGCCGCCACACCGCCGTCGTGCAGGATCTGCGCGGCCTGCTTCAGCAGACGCGACTGCGGGTTGTCGGGGTGGAGTTCGAAGTGCTGGGACATCGCGCGATTGTCGGGGCCCACCGTCCCCCGACTGAAACGACGATTGCGAGTGTCAACTCGCCCGCTGCACCCTGTCCATCAGCGCTTCCCACACCGGCGTCAGCCGCGCTGGCAGCGCCGGCAAGGTCCCGAGGTCGGTGCGGCTTTCCTCCGGACTGTGGAAGTCGCTGCCGCGCGAGGCGAGCAGATCGAACTCGATGGCCATGTCTGCGTACTTGGCGAAGTCGGCACTGGTGTGGCTACCGGTCACCACCTCGACCCCGCGCCCGCCATGGCTCATGAATTCGGTGAACAGCGCGAATTCCTCGTTGACGCTGAACTTGTAGCGCCCGGGGTGCGCAATGACCGCGATGCCGCCTGCCTGCGTGATCCACTGGACCGCGTCGCCCAATCTCGCCCAGCGGTGCTCGACGTAGCCTGGCTTGCCTTCGACCAGGTACTTGCGAAACACCTCGTGGGTGCTGGCGCAGTAGCCGGTTTCCACCAGGTAGCGAGCAAAGTGGGTTCGGGCGATCAGTTCGGGGTTGCCGGCATAGGTCAGCGCACCTTCGAACGTGTCGGGAATGCCGACCTTGGCGAGTCCCGCCGCCATTTCCTGCGCACGCAGGATTCGGCCGTCGCGCGTCTGCACCAAACCCTGAACCAGTGCGGGATCTTCGGGATCGATGCCGAGTCCGACGATGTGCACCGTCACGCCGGCGAAGGTCACCGAAATCTCGGCGCCGGTCAGGTAGGGCAAGCCCAGCGCGTGAGCGGCATCGCGCGCCCGTTGTTGCCCGCCGACCTCGTCGTGGTCAGTCAGCGCCCACAACTCGACGCCGTTGGCCTTGGCGCGTGCGGCCAGCACCTCGGGTTCCAGCGTGCCGTCGGACACGCAGGAGTGGCAATGCAGGTCGGCGTTGGTCCAGGCGGTGGGATTCACCGAACGATTGTAGGCAAGGGGTCACCGCGACAGCCCGGGCGCCCGACGCGCCGGAGGGACATCGGCGCACTGGTTCACGAACCGCCGCGTGGCGGCGCTCAGCGCTCGATGCGGATCAGCTTGCCGCTGTCGGTCAGCATGTACAGCCAGCCGTCCGGCCCCTGCCGAACGCAGCGTATGCGCTC
Organism: Burkholderiales bacterium; assembly: GCA_947462065.1. Classification (GTDB taxonomy): domain Bacteria; phylum Pseudomonadota; class Gammaproteobacteria; order Burkholderiales; family Burkholderiaceae_C; genus PBB1. Next base: position 4,502 of record CANHNO010000100.1, read on the forward strand.
GCCAAGGCTGGCGAACAACTGCTCGCGCGACACCTCCGTCGCGCCGCTGAGCACCACCCGCCACAAGGCTTGGCCGGCCAGTGCGCCGAGGAAGGCGTTGCCCTGCCATTCCGGGAAGCCCGCGCCGGTATAGAACACCAAGCTGGACGGTGCGATCGAGGTGGGCACCCAATACGAAACCGGTTCGATGTAGGTCGGCGCGTGCGTGCCACCACCGATGCGGCAGGCGGTGCCGACCGGGGCGCCGTAACTACAGCCATAGCTTTTGACAGGCCAGCCGTAGTTGCCGCCTGGCGTGACCCTGTTCAACTCGTCACCGCCCTGCGGGCCGTGCTCGGCCAGCCACAGCTCGCCGGTGGTGGGATGCAGCGCGGCGCCTTGCGGATTGCGATGACCCAGGCTCCACAGTTCGGGCCGCGCGGTCCCGCCGAGGTCGGGGTTGCCGGTGGGCACGCTGCCATCGCGCTCGATGCGTACCACCTTGCCGAGGTGCGTGGTCAGGTCTTGTGCCGGACGCTCTTCTGCGCGCTCGTCCAGGGTCACGTACAAGGTCTTGTCGCTGCGAAACACCAGCCGCGAGCCGAAGTGACCCTCGCCCGGCACCTTGGGGAGCTGCCGAAAGATCACCTGCACGTCCACCAGCGCAGTGCCTGACAAGCGCCCACGCGCCACTGCCGTCCCGCTGCCACCGCTGGCGGACTCGGCGTAGGTCCAGTACACCCACGGATCGATCTCGAAATCGGGGTCGATCGCCACATCGAGCAGACCGCCCTCTCCGGCCGAGTCCACCGCCGGCACGCCGCTCAGGGGCGCAGATTTCGTGGTGCCGTCGGCGCTGACGATGACCATGGTGCCTTTCCTTTGCGTCACCACGATCCGGCCATCGGGCAGGAAGGCGAAGCCCCACGGGGACGACAGCGCACTCGTCAGCACCACGGCGCGCGCCGTGCTCCCCGGATCGGGGGGCGGTGCAGCATGCGACGAGCCGCCACCGCTGCCTCCGAACGACGAGACGCAGGCCAACAAGCCCGTGCCGGTGGCAGCCAGGGCCGCTACTTTCCAGGCGGTGCTCATCAACTGGCGGCGCTTGCGGTCTGCGGGTGGGGCGACGGGTGATGGCGGCATCTCGGATGGCGACATGAAGGCTCCTTGGAACTCGTTGGGAATATGCCGACTCAGCGCTCCAGTCGGATCACCTTTCCGTTCCCGCTGTCGGTCAGCAGATACAGCCAGCCGTCGGGGCCTTCCCGCACGTCGCGGATGCGTTCGCCGAGGTCTTGCAGCAGGCGCGTTTCCTTGACGACATTGTTGCCGTCGAGTTCCAGCCGCACCAGCAGTTGCCCGCGCAGCGCGCCGACGAACAAGTTCCCCTTCCAGCCGGGGTAGCGCTCGCCGGTCAGAAAGGCCATGCCGCTGGGCGCTATCGACGGGATCCACACCTTCAGCGGCGCAGGCACGTCTGCACGGGTGGTGCCGTCACCGATCTTCAGGCCGATGACGTATTCGCGGCCGTAGGTGATGACGGGCCAGCCGTAATTCTTCCCGCCGATCTCGATGTTCAGCTCGTCACCGCCTTGTGGTCCGTGCTCATGCGTCCACAGTTCGCCGGTAATGGGGTGCAGTGCCGCGCCTTGCAGGTTGCGGTGTCCGTAGGTCCAGATCTCGGGCAGTGCGCCGATGCGGCCTGCGAACGGGTTATCGGTGGGCACCGTGCCGTCAGGGTTGATGCGCACCACCTTGCCATGGTGAGTGTCCAGCGTTTGCGCGTCGTCCCGGCGGCTGAAGCGGTCACCGAGGGTGATGAACAGTTTTCCGTCGCGCGAGAAGACCAGCCGCGAGCCGAAGTGCGCCCTGCTGGAGACCTTGGGCATTTGCCGAAAGATCACCTGCACATCGACCAGCCGGTTGCCGTCGAGCTGCGCCCGGGACACTGCCGTGCTGTTCGCGCGGTCGCCGTCGGCGTCGATGCCGGGTTCGCTGTAGCTGAAATAAATGAGCCTGTTTTCGCTGAATCTCGGATCCAGCACCACATCAAGCAGCCCGCCTTGGCCCCCCGTATCGACCTTTGGCAGGCCCGGCACTGGCGCGCTCAGCTTGCCGTCTGTGCCGATGATGCGCAGTCGGCCCGGCCGCTCGGTGACGAGCATCCGACCGTCGGGCAGGAAGGCCAGACCCCAGGGATTCTGCAAGCCACTGGCGACGGTGACGGGGCGCAGTTCCTGTGCGCTCGCCAACGGCAGGAGCAACGACGACAACGCGAAAGCAAGCAGCTGTAGGAATCGGCACATGGTGGGGCTCAAGGAGAAGGGAAGGACACAGACCGCTCGGCGCTGGGCTGCGCCGCTTCGACGATCATCTGCAGCCGCTGGCGGCCGTTGTACTCATCGACGCTCAGCCGGTAGGCGAGGGTCACGCGAGGCGGCAGCGGGTCGATGTGGCCGAACCAGATCGCGTCGCGCAGCGTGCCCCCGTGCCTGATGCTCAGCTTCAGGTGCTTCTCGCCGACCAGTCGCTGGTTGACCACTTCGACCTCGTCGCTGAACAGCGGCGCCTCGAAGGACGGTCCCCACACCTGGGCGTTCAGTGACTGCACGGTGTCGATGGTGAAATGCTCGATGTCCAAGGGTCCGTCGCTGAGCAAACGGCGCTCCAGCGTCGTGGCGTCCAGCCCTTCGCGCGCAACCTGTTGGAACGCCGTCTGGAAGGTGGCGAAATCAGCCTCATCGAGCGTGCAGCCGGCGGCCATCGCGTGGCCCCCGAATTTCTTCAGCACGTCCGGGTGGCGCTTGCTGACAAGGTCCAGCGCATCACGCAGGTGGAACCCCTCGATGGAGCGTCCCGAGCCTTTCAGCAGTCCGTCCTGCCCGCGCGCGAACACGAAGGTCGGGCGGTGCACCTGCTCTTTCAGGCGAGACGCGACGATGCCGACCACGCCTTCGTGGAAGTCGCGGTCGTAGATCGCGAACGCGGGCGGGATCGCGTGCGGATCGTGGTGCTGCTGCAGCAGCGCGTGCAGCAGTGATTCGGCCTGCTCGCGCATCCCGGACTCGACCTCGCGCCGCTCGCGGTTGATCGCATCGAGCTGCTGTGCCAGCTGGGCCGCGCGCGCCGGGTCGTCGGTCAGCAGACACTCGATGCCGAGTGTCATGTCCGACAGCCGGCCTGCCGCATTGATGCGTGGGCCGAGCGCGAAGCCGAAGTCGAAGCCCGCGGCGCGCGATGCATCGCGCCCGGCGGCGGCGAACAGCGCCGCGACGCCAGCTTGCATGCGGCCAGCGCGGATGCGCTTCAGGCCCTGTGCCACCAGCCGCCGGTTGTTGGCGTCGAGCCGCACCACATCTGCGACGGTGCCGAGCGCCACCAGGTCGAGCAGCGCATCGAGCTTGGGCTGGGCGGGTGCCGAGGCGTTTCCATTGGCCGCATCGGCATAGACGCCTCGCGACCGCAGCTCGCTGCGAAGCGCCAGCAGCACATAGAAGATCACGCCGACCCCGGCCAGGTGCTTGCTGGCGAAGCCGCAGCCCGGCTGGTTCGGGTTGACGATGACCTGCGCGTCGGGCAGCACGATCTCGCCGTCCACCTGCGCCGGCAGGTGGTGGTCGGTCACGATGACGATGAGGCCTTTGGCACGCGCGTGAGCGACGCCCGCGAGGCTGGCGACACCGTTGTCCACGGTGAGCAGCACCTGCGCGCCCTGTGCCAGCGCGAGGTCGACGATGGTGGGCGTGAGTCCGTAGCCGTGTACCGCACGGTCAGGCACGACGTAGCCGAGCCGGTCGGGTGCTGCACCCATCAACGCAAGGCCGCGCAATGCGACCGCGCAGGCGGTGGCGCCATCGCAGTCGTAGTCGGCCACGACGCACAGCCGCAGCCGGTCGCGCAGCGCATCGGCCAGCAGCGAGGCCGCCTTTGCCGCACCCAGCAGATCAGAGGGCGGCAGCAGCCGCGCCAGCCCGTCGTCAAGCTCGTCGGCGCTGCGCACGCCGCGGGCTGCGAACAGCCGCGCGAGCAACGGCGGCACGCCGGCCTGTTCGAGTGCCCACGCGCTGCGCGGAGACCCGGGTCGCAATGTCAGTGTGGACGTACTCATCACAAGGCACTCAACACGGCATGTGGTTCCACCGCCTTGAAGCGGTCGACCAGTTGCTGCCACAGCGAACGCGGTGCCGCGTCGAAGCGCTGCCACCCGCGTTCGCCGCACAGCGTGATCGACGCCGGCTCGCCCTGAGCGACGCGTGACACCAGCGGGGCGAGCGTCTCGGCGTCGAGCGCCCGCCACGCATCGGCCCAGCCAACCCAGTCCTCGGCGAGCAGTGGCACGCGCAATCGATCGTCCACCGTGATCACCGAGGTGGCGACCTGAGCCCGCCCGCAGCCACTCAGCCAGAACGAATTGACGGGCAATTCCCCGCGTGCTTCCCGGGCCTCGTTGACCGGATGCTGGTGCAGCAGCATCTGCACCTCGTTCTGCAATCGCCGCACCCAGCGCGTGCGTGCCA
>CANHNO010000101.1 GCA_947462065.1 Burkholderiales bacterium
GCCTTCGACTTCCGTGTCAAGGCCAAGTCCAGCGCCAAGCCCCTCTGGGATAGGCTGTTCTTCGCGGGCTCGATGCTCACAGCGCTCTCACAAGGCTGGATGCTGGGTCGCTACATCAGTGGATTCGGCGAGGGCTGGAACTACCCGGTGTTTGCGGCGGCCATCGCCGTGGCGCTAACGGCAGCCTACGCGCTGCTGGGCGCAGCGTGGCTGGTCATGAAGACCGAAGGTGACCTGCAACGAAAAGCGATCGGCTGGGCCAAGCAAGCCTGGGCTCCGGTGGTGGTCGGCATGGTGCTGATCTCGCTGGCCACGCCCTGGATAAGTGCCACCGTGCGTGAGCGCTGGTTCGCGCTGCCCGAGATCATCGCGCTGATGGTCATTCCGCTGGCCACCGGAATCGCGCTGATGACGACGCGAATGGTGCTTGACAAGGGCATCGTGCGCACCACGCTGTGCTGGCTGCCCTTTGCAGCGCTGATCGCCGTCTTCGTGCTCGGCTTCATCGGACTGGCCTACAGCATCTACCCGTTTGTGGTCATCGACCGCCTGACGATCTGGGAAGCTGCGAGCAGCACGGCCGCACTGAAGGTGATCCTGGTCGGGGTTTGCATCTCGGTACCGGCCATCGCCGCCTACACCGTGTTTTCCTACAAGGTGTTCTGGGGCAAGGCCACCGCGCTGCGGTACGCCTGAGCGTTGTTTATGCCGTGCCGCGCCTGTTGGCGAATCGGCACGGCCGTGATCACGAAGTGCCTTCCTTCGCGCGCCGCTGACGCAGCGCTTCGTACAGGCACACGCCGCTGGCAACCGAAACGTTCAAGCTCTCGACGGCACCGCACATCGGCAGGCTCACCAGTTCGTCGCAGGTCTTGGCCGTGAGCTGTCGCATGCCGGCGCCTTCGGCGCCGAGGACCAGCGCGACAGGTCCACTCAGATCGATGTCGAACAGCGACTGGGTGGCGGTGTCCGACGTGCCGATGACGCGGATGTTGCGGTCCTTCAGCTCATTGAGTGTGCGTGCGAGGTTGGTGACCATGAAATACGGCACCGTGTCCGACGCACCACTGGACACCTTGGCCACCGTCGCATTGACGCCAACCGCGTGGTCTTTCGGTGCGATCACCGCGTGTGCGCCGGCGCCATCGGCCACGCGCAGACAGGCCCCCAGGTTGTGCGGATCGGTGATGCCATCGAGCACCAGCAGCAGCGGGTTGCCTTCGAGGGCATCGAGCTCGTCCAGCGTGTCGTCGATCGATCGACTCAGCGCCACCGGCTCGACGCGTGCGACCACGCCTTGATGGCGATGCGTGCCGCACATCTTCTGCAGCCGGGCATCGTCGCTGTCGATCAGCTTGGAGCCCGCCACAGTGCAACGCTCGATGAACTGGCGCATGCGCTGGTCGCGACGGGAGGTGTCGATGTGGATCTCGACGACGGATTTCGGCGTGGTTTTCAGCCGGACGGTAACGGCATGGAAGCCGAACAGGATCTTGTTGCTCATCGCCGGATGGTAGCGGCTGGGATCGACTCAAATTCCTGTGGTCAGGCCTGAGGACGCAACAACCACGCGGCCATCATCACTGCACCGATCAACACCGGCTGATGCAGCATGTAAAAACTCAGGCTCCAGCGACCCAGCAACGCCAACGCTCGCCCCGGAAGCCGGAGCACTTCGGGCAGCGCACCGCCCAGCCAGGCGGGTCGATGGCGTGACGCCCATTGCCCTGCCGCCAGCCCCCACAAGGCCACCCCCAGCCAGGGCAGAACCGGCACATAGTCTTCTGTGATCGGCTTGTGGGTGACCAGTCCGACCCAGTTGGTCGCTCGGGTGTCGAAGAACGGGTGCTGGATGAACAGTGGCATCAGCAGCGCCGCAGCGCCCAGCGGCCAGAGCCACCGGCCTGTCGGCGCGGCCAGTCGCAACACCAGCAGGATCACCGCGATGCCATGCAGCACGCCGAAGGTGATGTAGGTCTGTGGAAACATCAGCGCTGAGCCGAGGCTGACCAGCAGTGCGCAACCGGCAATCTGTGCCCAGCGCCACCAGAAGCGGCGCATCGGTTGGCCCTTCGCGCCTGCCGCCGCCTGACCCAGACCAACGCAGAACACGAACATCGACACGATCGCCGTGCGCTGTCCGGTCCACAGGGGATCGCTGTAAAAGTGCTGCGAGATGAAGCCGTAGTGATTCAGATCGAAGCAGAAATGAAAGGCGGCCATCCAGACAATGGCCGCACCACGCAGCGCGTCGAGTCGCTCGAAGCGATCGGCGCTGGAAGCGCTGGCGCTTGCCAACGCCATCACGGCGATCTCGCCGGACTCAAGGCGTGCTGGAACCGAGCAGCGAGGTTGGCAGCTCGATCTGACCGTTGGTCTTGAACGTCGATCCGCTGAGCATCGAGCCGCCGATCTTGCCGCGGATCGCATAGGTGACGCTGGAGCGGTCGCCGTTGGCGAAGCTGAGCCCTTGTCGCAGCACCGAGATGGCGGACACCGACACCGGCACCGAAATCACGACTTCGCTGTAGCGCGGCACCGAGCCCAGCTGGCCGCTGACACCGCTGGCGAAGCTCAGGCCGCGCAGATCGACCTCGAGCGCCACGCCGTCGAAGTCGACCGCAGAGTCGTTGGGGTTCTGCACCCGCAGCTTCATCGCCATGCGCAGCTCCATCCCTTGCCCCGGCAGCGGTTCAATACCGACCAGGCTGATGCGCAACGGGTCGCGCAGTGGCAGCTGCGAGCAACCGCCTGCCACGCAAGCCAGCACCATCAACAGCAGCGTCTGTAGGAATCTGTTCATCGACATCTCAGTGGTGGTGCGGGTGTATCCGATCGATGGGTGAATTGACCGTATTGGCGCAAATGGTACCGACCGCGCTAGCCGACCCAGTGCCGAGCATTGCGAAACATCCGCATCCACGGGCTCGTTTCGCCCGGCGAGCCCGAGGTCCAACTCATCTGCAGGTTGCGGAACACGCGCTCCGGGTGGGGCATCAGAACCGTGTAACGCCCATCGGGCGTGGTCACCGAAGTCAATCCCCCTGGGCTACCGTTGGGATTGAAAGGGTAGGCCTCGGTGGGACGGCCTGCGTGATCGACGAAGCGCATCGCGCGGTGCACGGCTGTTGCATCGCCACGCTGGGAAAAATCGGCAAAACCCTCGCCATGCGATACCGCCACTGGCAGCCGGCTGCCCGCCATGCCCTTGAACAGGATCGACGGACTGTCCAAAACCTCGATGAGGCTGAGCCGGGCCTCAAACTGCTCGCTTCGGTTGCGGGTGAACTTCGGCCACGCCTGCGCGCCGGGGATGATGGGCGACAAGGCCGCCATCATCTGGCAGCCATTGCACACGCCCAGCGCAAACGTGTCCTGGCGATTGAAGAAGGCAGCGAACTGCTCTGCCAGCTGCGGGTTGAACAGGATCGACCGTGCCCAGCCTTCGCCCGCGCCCAGCGTGTCGCCATAACTGAAGCCGCCGCAGGCCACGAACCCGATGAACTGGTCCAGCCGGGCACGACCCGTCTGCAGGTCGCTCATGTGCACGTCATGTGTGTCGAAGCCGGCCAGGGCCATCGCATAGCTCATCTCGACCTGACTGTTGACACCCTGCTCGCGCAAGATCGCGAGCCTGGGGCGCGCGGTATGGATGAAGGGTGCGGCCACGTCGTCGGCCGGATCGAAGCTCAGGTGCAGGTTCAAGCCAATGTCGTCGCGGCCGGCGGCCTCGTGTTCGGCATCGGCAGAGGCCGGGTTGTCGCGCAGACGCGCGATGCTCCAGCTGACTTCGTCCCACACCTGATGCAGATCTCGCAGCGGCGCGCTGAAAACATTCTTGGTATCGCGCCAGACCTCGACGATGCCACGGTCGTTCGGCTTGCCAATGAAGTGGCTGTGCTTCGACAGCCCGTGCGTACGCAGCGTCTGAATTACCTCGTTGCGCACCTCGGTGGGCACCTGGATCACGACGCCCAGCTCTTCATTGAACAACGCCCTCAGCGTCAGTTCGTGGCGTCGCGCACCGACCTGCCCTGCCCAGTTTTTCGAGTCACCCCAGTCCATGCGGCTGTCGCTGATGCCATCTCCTTCGACCAGCAGCATGTCGACGTTCAGGCTCACCCCCATGTGACCGGCGAACGCCATTTCGCAAACGGTCGCCCACAGGCCGCCGTCACTGCGGTCGTGGTATGCCAGCAGGCGGCCTTCAGCACGCAACTGGTTGATCGCCGCGATGAGCGATTTCAACTGTGCCGGATCGTCGACATCGGGCACGCCGTCTTTGCTCGCATTGCCCGTCTGGCTCAGCACCTGCGCCAGCATGGAGCCGGCAAGGCGGTTCCTTCCCTGGCCCAGATCGATCAGGATCAGCGTGGTGTCACCCGGCTGCAATTGCGGCGTCAGCGTACCGCGCACATCGTCGAGCGTGACGAAAGCCGAGACGATCAGCGAGACCGGGGCAGTGACCTGCTTAGCCTCGCCCTGCTCGGTCCAACGCGTCCGCATCGACAGGCTGTCCTTGCCGACCGGCACGCTGATGCCGAGTGCCGGGCACAGTTCCATCCCGACCGCGCGCACGGTTTCGTACAACGCCGCGTCTTCGCCGGGTTCACCGCAAGCAGCCATCCAGTTGCAGCTGAGCTTGACGCGCTCCAGTGCGAACGGCGCGGCCAGCAGGTTGGTCAGCGCTTCGCCGACCGCCATGCGCCCCGAGGCAGGCGCGTCGATGGCCGCCAGCGGCGTGCGCTCGCCGACGCTCATCGCCTCGCCACGCAAGCCGCGGTAATCGGCCAGCGTCACCGCGCAGTCGGCCACGGGCACCTGCCAGGGTCCGACCATCGGGTCGCGGTGGCTCAGGCCACCGACGCTGCGGTCACCAATGGTGATCAGGAAGCGCTTGCTGGCGACCGTCGGGTGGCGCAGCACGTCGAGCGCCACCGCCTCCAATGACACATCGCCCAGATCGAGCGCAGGCAATTCAGGCACCACGCGCTGCACGTCGCGGTGCATCTTCGGCGGCTTGCCCAGCAGCACCTCCATCGGCATGTCGATCGCGGGCATCGCCGGTGGTGTGCTGTCCGTCATCGGTGCCTCGGCCAGCACCAGTTGCTTCGCCTCGGTGGCCACGCCCACGACCGCATACGGGCAGCGCTCACGCACGCACATCGCCTCGAACATCGGCAGCAGATCGGGCTGCACCGCGAGCACGTAGCGCTCCTGGCTTTCGTTGCTCCAGATCTCTTTCGGCGACAGGCCGCTTTCTTCCAGCGGCACCTGCCGCAGATCAAAGCGCGCACCCCGCCCTGCGCCATCGACCAGTTCGGGAAACGCATTCGAGATACCGCCAGCGCCCACATCGTGGATTGCCAGGATCGGATTCACCGCGCCCAGCGCCGCACAGTGGTTGATAACCTCCTGGGCGCGGCGCTGCATCTCCGGGTTGCCGCGCTGCACCGAATCGAAGTCGAGCGCGGCGGCATTGGCACCCGCCGCCATCGAACTGGCGGCGCTGCCCCCCATGCCGATGCGCATGCCCGGGCCACCGAGCTGAACCAGCAAGGTGCCAGCCGCGAAAGCAACCTTCTCGGTTTGCGCCGCCGAGATGGTGCCCAGCCCGCCCGCGATCATGATGGGCTTGTGGTAGCCACGCCGCTGCAGTGCGCCAGCCAAGCCAACCGACTGTTCATACACCCGGAAGTAGCCTGCGAGATTAGGCCTTCCGAATTCGTTGTTGAACGCCGCGCCGCCGAGCGGACCCTCGATCATGATCTGCAGCGGACTGGCGATGTGCTCCGGCTTGCCGTAGGGCGTTCGCTCCCACGGCCAGTCGGTGCCGGGCAGGTTGAGGTTCGACACGGTGAACCCGGTCAGGCCGGCCTTCGGCCTCGAACCTCGACCGGTCGCGCCTTCGTCGCGAATTTCGCCACCGGCACCGGTCGATGCGCCGGGGAACGGCGAAATCGCGGTCGGGTGGTTGTGCGTCTCGACCTTCATCAGGACATGCGCGAGTTCGTTGCGCCCGCTGTAAACCGGCGCGTTGGTGTATCCCTCGGGCAGCCAGCGCTCGATGACGCCGCCTTCCATCACCGACGAATTGTCGCTGTAGGCAATCACCGTGTGCTGCGGCGCCAACTGGTGGGTGTTGCGGATCATCTGGAACATCGATCGTTCCTGCGCAACGCCGTCAATCGCGAAGCTCGCGTTGAAGATCTTGTGGCGGCAATGCTCGCTGTTGGCCTGCGCGAACATCATCAGCTCGACGTCGGTCGGGTTGCGCCGCAATGCGGTGAATGCGTTCACCAGGTAGTCGATTTCGTCGTCGGACAAGGCCAGGCCGAACTCGCCGTTGGCAGCCACCAAGGCAGACCGCCCTGCACCCAGAAGATCGACCTGCGCCATCAGCGCGGCCGGCTGCTCATCGAACAGATGCGCAGCGTCCTCGCGACGCAGCAACACGCTTTCGGTCATGCGATCGTGAAGCAGCGCAGTGGCGGCACCCAGTTCGTCGGCACCGAGTGGCTTGGTGCCACCCAGCAACCCGGACTTCAATGTCAATCGGTACTCGGTGACACGCTCCACGCGCTTGATGGCCAGGCCACAGTTGTGCGCAATGTCAGTCGCCTTCGAAGCCCATGGCGAGACCGTGCCCAGACGCGGTGCGATCACGATCAGCACGCCATCCGTCGGGCCCGTGTAGGCATCGCCGTAGCGCAGAAGACCCTCCAGCGAGTCGCGCTGGGCGCGGGTCAAGGGCGATTCGCTGCACACCCAGTGCACATGCCGAGCGTGGACCTCGGTGACGCGGGGGGCGACAGCTTGCAGCTTGGCCAGCAGCGCCTGCGCGCGAAACGCCGGGAGTGCATTGCCCCCCTCGACAGGAATCAGGTGCTCGGGGGATGTGGTCACGCGGCTCAGCTCGGGGAGAAGTGGGAAGTCCCGCGCGGTGGTCAGACCACCACGGGTTGACCCTCGATTTTACGGGTCGGGTGAGATAATGAGTCGCATGACGATCGCCATCAAGACCGCTGCCGACATCGATGGCATGCGCATCGCAGGCCGCCTGGCCGCAGAAGTGCTGGACATGCTCACGCCTCACATGGTGCCTGGCATCAGCACCGAGGCGCTTGACAAGCTCGCACACGACTACATGGTCAATGTTCAGAAGACCATCCCGGCGCCACTGAACTACGCGCCACCGGGCTACGCGCCGTATCCCAAGTCGATCTGCACGTCGATCAATCACCAGATCTGCCATGGCATCCCGAACGAGCGTCCACTCAAGAACGGTGACATCGTCAACATCGACATCACCGTCATCAAGGATGGCTGGCACGGCGACACCAGCCGCATGTTCATCATCGGCGAAGCATCGATCGCGGCCAAGCGACTGTGCCAACTCAGCTACGAGGCGCTCTGGCGTGGGATCGTGAAGGTGAGGCCGGGCGCAAGACTGGGCGACATCGGTCATGCGATCCAGACCTTCGCTGAGAACGCTGGCTTCTCGGTGGTGCGCGAGTTCTGCGGTCACGGCATCGGCCGCAAGTTCCATGAGGAACCGCAAGTCCTGCATTACGGCAAGCTGGGTACTCTGGAAGTGCTGATGCCAGGCATGACATTCACCATCGAGCCGATGGTGAACGCGGGTCGGCGCGAGATTCGTGAGGCTGGAGATGGTTGGACCATCGTCACCAAGGACCGCTCGCTCTCAGCGCAGTGGGAGCACACCGTGGCGGTCACAGACACCGGCTACGAAGTATTGACGCTCTCGGCGGGCAGCCCGGCGTTGCCTGCCTTCGTTGGCGAATCCGTGACCGTCTGAGTGGCCGCGATACTGCCCTTGGCACAGGTCGAACCTGCCGCGCTGTCAAGTGAACGCCTCGGCGTTCTGCGGCTGCAGTTCCGGGCTGGCAAGGAAGCATTGATCCGCCATTTCGAGGCAGCACGCCCCACGGCGCCCGCTGCCGCACGATTGATTCGCGGCATTGCGAAGCATGTGGATGAGACCCTCATCGGCCTGTGGGCGCAATGCGGCATGCCTGCGGATGCGGCCTTGCTGGCGGTGGGCGGCTATGGACGCGGAGAGTTGTTCCCACATTCCGACGTCGATGTGCTGGTGCTGCTGCCATCGACACCGCCCAGTGACGGCACCGCTGCGTCGATGCCGAAACACGGGGTGGAAATCTTCATCACCGCTTGCTGGGACATCGGCCTCGAAATCGGCTCCAGCGTGCGCACGGTCGAAGAGTGCATGGCCGAGGCGGAGCGCGACATCACCGTGCGCACGGCGCTGCTCGAATCGCGCTATCTGTGCGGATCGCGGCGGGGCTTCAATGTGTTCCGTCGCAACAACTCGCAGGCCATGAACTCGCGTTCGTTCCTGCGCGCCAAGACGCTGGAGATGCGTCAGCGCCATCAGAAGTTCGAGGACACACCCTACTCCCTAGAGCCGAACTGCAAGGAAAGTCCGGGTGGGCTGCGTGATTTGCAAGTGATCCTGTGGGTTGCAAGGGCGGCTGGCCTGGGCCGCAACTGGGCCGAGCTGGCCGCCAGCGGACTGGCAACCCCCTTTGAAGTCAAGCAGCTCCAGCGCAACGAAGGTGTGCTGAAGCTGATCCGCACACGTTTGCATCTGGTCGCCGGGCGGCGTGAAGACCGGCTGGTGTTCGATCTGCAAGGCACGGTGGCCGAGAGTTTCGGCTACCGCGCCACAAAGGGTCAGCGCGCCTCCGAAGTGCTGATGCGGCGCTATTACTGGACAGCCAAGGCGGTTGCCCAGTTGAACCAGATCCTTATGCTCAACATCGAGGAGCGAATCTCCGGTCTGCAGGACGCGCCGATGCGGCCGATCGACGCGAACTTCCTCGACCGCGACGGCATGCTCGAAGTCGTCAGCGACGATCTGTACCAGCGCCAGCCGCAGGCCATCCTGGCCACCTTCCTGACGTTCCAGTCGACCAGCGGCATCACCGGCTTGTCATCTCGTA
>CANHNO010000102.1 GCA_947462065.1 Burkholderiales bacterium
CGAGCACATCTCTGTGGCCTTTGCACAGCCAGATGTCGCCGAGGTCTGCGAGGTGGTGCGCCGATGGGCCGCTCGCATCCCGGTCGGCTTGCCGAGCCCGCCGGCGGTGGGTGATGTCGGGGAGGGCGGTGATGTCTGAATGGTTACTGGCGCAATGGGCCTTGCCCGGTGTGCGCGTGGCGCTGGCCCTGGCTGCACTGGCGCTGCTCGTGCTCACATTTGGCCTGTGGGCCTGGCGGACCGAGCGGCTGCATTACGGCCGGCCCTTTGGCAGGATCGACGCGCGGATCGAGCCGGTGGCCACAGCGCCAGCAGAGCCACTGATGGCTGCCGACGAATCGGTGCAGGCCCTGCAGGTCTCGCTGGCCGGCCTCGAGCAGTTCGAGCACATGCAGGCTCAACTGCGGCAGCGGCTGACTACGGCACAACAGGCGCTCGACTCTGACAGCAGCAAGGTCAGCGATGCGGTCGAACTGATGCGACGCGCGGCTGTTGAAATGAAGCTGCCACACACCGTCTTCGAAATCTATGAAGGCCTGCGTCTCTTTCCCCGAAAGCCAGCGAGTTCACAGGCGGCGGACCAGGCTTGGCATCAGGAAGTCGGCGTTGCTCCCGGGCGTGTGCTGGTGCTGGACGAACCGACGCGCCAGACCCTGGTGGATTTCTCGTGCGCGGGCCGCGTGATGCGCATTGCCGGGCGCAGCTATGTGTTGTCGCGATCGGCGTTTGACGAACTCACGCTGTTCGATGGAGGTGAGCAGGCTGTGCTGACGGTGCGCGTCAGTCTCGACACCGATCGAATGCAGGTACGCAGCGCCACGATCGAGGGTTATCGGCCGGGTTCCTGGGTGCCCGTGCTGGTCACGACTCGTGCCCTGATGGATGAGCGGCGAGAGCGGCTGCTGATGGCTTCGCGCTATCGCGAGGTTGACAAGCTGCGATCGAGTTTTGGCATCGAGGCCAACAACCGTTATCGGAGAACTGTTTGAGCAAGTTGCCGACTCTGGCGTGGCTGGCGCGCTTTCGTTCGAAGTCGGGGCCACGAGCAGCCTCTTCGCTGCCTGTAGAGGCCGCCGGGGCGGTGCCCGGAAGAGACGCAGATCTATCGGTCGCCGAACACCTGCGACAGCGCCTTGGAAGCGCGGCCGCGCCGAAAGACGCCTCACAGCCGTTGCCTGGTGCGCCAGCATCTCTTGCGACAGCCAGACCCACTTTGCCCGCATTGCGCGGTATGGAGCAGTGGCTGGGTGCCGCAGCCCTGCTGCTGTCTGCCGCGTTGGTGGTCTGGGTCGCAGTCGCCACCTGGGGTGTGCTTTCGACGGCTCAGGCCTGGCAGGCCCGACGCATGCAGCCGCCTTCGCTGACGCAGTACCCGCCTACCGTCCAGACCGCACTGCTTCCTGCCAGCCGCCTCGCGCCCGAACTCCGGCGTGCGCTCTCGCCCGAGGAGGACCTGCTCAAGCGGGCCATCCAGAACATCGCTACCTTCGAGAACGCGCGCGCCGAGCCGACGTTGCGGGCGGCACCCGCGGTCGTCCAGGCGGTGGCGCAGGGGTCGTCGGCGGCACTGGCCCGTGTCGAGGTGGGCGATCTGGTGAAGTTCGTCAATGGCAAGGAAGCCGGGTTCGTCTGGGATGTCTACAAACTGCTGACCGACCAACCCGTGCGCCTGGTCGAATTGACGCTGGTGCGCGGCAACGAGACCGTGCTGGCGAGCCTGCAACTGCCGGAAGGGGACAGCTTCGACATGACCAATCATGGGCTGCTGTTCGCGGTTCCCGACAGCATCCGTTTCATCGGCCACGTCGATGTCGATCGCATCGCTACACAGCTGCGCGGTGGCTATATCGAGCGGCTGCCGGAAGAATCCCAACGCGGCTACATCGACGGCCTGCTCGACGTGACCTACGAACTGGTGTCGAACCTCTCGACCTTGCAGACGGCCGCGCCGGGCGCTGGCAACTACGTGCGCAGCGAAGAAGTCCTGGGCTGGTACCACCGCAGCTACGTGGCTGCTCTCAGCAATTACCGCGTCGGTGCCGAGCGTCTGCTCATGCGCCAGGCTGAGTCGCTGGAGCAACTGGGGCTCAGTCTCCTGGCGGCCGCTGCGGCCAGCCTGGTTGCCCTCGGGCTGACCTTGCGCCGGCTGTGGGCTGTGTGATGTCCATGGCCAGCTTCGTCGTGCGTGTGCGCATTGGCAGCCGTGTGCTGGCCCTGCCGGCCGCCAGGGTGGCCCGTGTTGGCCGCATCGACCAAGCCGGCTGGGTCGGCCGCGATGCCGACGGTGGGCCGCTCTGGCTGGCCACCACTGATCACGGGCCGGTGATCGCGATCTCGGCATCCCGCCTGCTTCACACAGAACTCGACTCGGCTTCGCCGGCCTGGGCCGTGGTGCTCCAGTCAGCCGGCCGGCCGCTACTGGGTGCCGCGGTCTGCGATGTGCTCGGCCTGGCCGAAGGTACGGCCGACGCTGACCTGCGCCCGACGCCTCCCGAGGTGGCGTCTTCGACCGACCTGCTTGCCTGACCGGGCGGTACTGCGATGAAAAAACAGCCTGCCTTCTCTCATGCCTTTGCGTCCGGCCTGACGGCTGCGCTCTGCGCCACCTCCTTTGCGCTGCTGATGGCGGCCGTCGTCCTGGGTGAGTGGCGGCAAACCCAGCAGCAGGCACAGCACGGCTGGTCCCTGCTGCGCAGTGACGTCCACCGATCGCTGGACCGTCCAAACCTGCTGGAGCCCGCGCTGTTTGATGATCTCGAGATCGCCAGCCGCGACGCCCTCGCGCTGGAGAAACGCCTGCGAGGAGGAACGTTCGCTGTCGCAGACATCAACTGGTTGTCCGACCTGGAGACTGTCTCCGGGACCCTCCACAACCTGTCCCGATTGCGCTCCGGCTTCAACGAACTCGGGGAGTCCTCGGACGCCGGCGCAGCGCCAGGCAGCACGCTGTCCGGCGCGTCGCTGCCTGGCTCCGGCTTCAACGAATTCGGCGAGCCCTCAGACGCCGGCGCAGCGCCAGACAGCGCGCTGTCCGTCGTGTCGCTGCCTGACCTGTGCGGCCGCGATGCCAGCGTGGCCAACATGCCGCGACTGCGCCAGCTGCTCGACGAACGCATGGCCAGGGGTAATGAAGTTGGCCTTGGCCTGGTTCCCGAACTGGTAGCCGATGCCGACGCGCCGCGCCTTCAAAAGGCCTTGCTGCTGGCCGACCAGTTCCGCACTCTGCGTGGCCAGGCGCTGGGGCTGATGGACAACCCGAATCTGCGGTCGCCATTGGCGATAGGCCCGGAGTGGCCACGGCGCCTGGCCGGGGGCGGTGCCTTGGCCGCGTTCCTTGCCCTGCTGTGCTGGCGCGTCGGCGTCCGACGTGCTTACGTGACACCGAGACCGGCGTTACCCGTTCCCTTGTCGGCGCCGACGGAGCCACACATCGCGCACCAGGTGGAGGTGATCAAAGCGGATGCGGTGGCGCCATCGGTTGCCGTGGCCCCGGTTCTGACTGAGCCGCCATATGGTCTGTGGATGGAGATCGGCCTGAATCTGGGCCAGGCGCTCGAATTCAGCGGCAGGCTGGAGGCGCAGTCGCTTGCGCTGATAGATGGCGCCCACCACGGCGCTCATGTCACGCGTGACGAAGCAGTGACTGCCCTGATCGCGCTCGCAGGCCAGTTGCGTGCTGCGCGGGAGGCTACGGTCAATACCGGGCTGTCAGTGCTGGCAGGGATGGATATCCACGAACGCGTTACCGAGTTCGGTCGGCTCGATCAGCAGCTCCAGGCGATCCTCGAGGTGGTGCAGCGACTGCAAGCACTGCACGCCACCGAAACGGCCTTGGCCGACAGCACCAGTGTCGTCAAGCGTCAAGAGCTGATTCGACTGCACACGGAGCTCGGCCATCTGTCATTGCAACTGGCGGTTCTGCACGAGGACGTGCATTCGACCGTTGCTATTTCTCAGGCCGGCTGAGCCCGCAGCAGCGATGGAGCGTTCCGAGCTTTTCCTGCTGGATGCCGACGAGCTGGTGTCGACATTGAAGCGCAGCGGTGCCCAGGCCAGCGACCCGGCCCGGTTGCGCACGCGCTGGGCGGCCAAGGAGCTTGGTGACCTGCTGCGTACCATCGAGCTACCGGGCTTATCCCGCTGCGCTCATGCGCTGGCCGGGCGCTTCGAGAGCGCCGACCCCCAGGCCCCGTTTGCCGTGCCGCCCGACCATTTCGATCTACTCACCCAGCGCCTGGAAACGGTGCTCGAAAACTTGCGGCATGCCCGTGCCGTGCAAGACGACGCAGCCTTTGCCGAGTCGTGGTTGTCGGTTCTGGCGGGCCCGCCGCACGGTCCGTCGCCGCAGGAATCGGCGACACCTCCGGTATCCGACCGGCGTGATCTGCGGCCTTGGCGCCGATGGCTGCCGACGCCGCAGGAATCGACGACAGGTCCAGCATCCGACGCCATTCCAACCGCCGACGCGTCGCCTTCTGAGGCCCCGGTCGTCGTCCCCATGGATGACTCCAGGGCCGAGGTCACGGCCTCGAAGATGCAGGCGGATGCAGAGGAATTCCAGCGCGCCAGTATCGA
Organism: Burkholderiales bacterium; assembly: GCA_947462065.1. Classification (GTDB taxonomy): domain Bacteria; phylum Pseudomonadota; class Gammaproteobacteria; order Burkholderiales; family Burkholderiaceae_C; genus PBB1. Next base: position 4,576 of record CANHNO010000102.1, read on the forward strand.
CCAGGCGCGCCAGTTGCACGCCAGCCAGGCGCGCACGCCACTGGCAACTCGACCCGCCATCGAGTGTGTCGTGAAGGAACTGCTGGTGCAGTCCCGGCGCTCGGTGTTCAAGCTCAACCACCACAGTCTGCGGCGGGCGGTGTCGGTGGCCACCGAAGTCTGGGCTGAGGTGGAGCGGGCTGTGGCCATGCTGCCGTCGGCGGTCGTGCGCGATGCCAGCAGTGGCGAACAGGCGGTGCGCATCGAACTCGATGGCGTATCGATTGACGACCCGCAGTGCATCGCCGCTGGCGACCGAATCGGCCTGGTCGGTGGCCGTTTGGATGCCCACGATGAGGGCGTCGTCATTCGCGTTCCCCTGGACTACTGGCGGCCGATGGCGCTGCCCGTGCAACAGCCCGAGGGCTGGGCGGCGGTGTACGCACTGCAGGTCGCGAGCCTTGACGACGACGCCAGACCCGATCCGGACCGCAGGCTGCCAGCCGGCCTGTTGTTGAGGGTGGGCACTCGCGATGGTCTGTTGCCGACGCGCCAGGTGCCAGCCGATGACGCCTCGCCGACACCGGTGTGGCGTCACCTGTTGCCCGCGCCTGCCATATGGCCCCAACCGCTGGGCTGGCGTGCGCTGGCCAGTGACGTCGATGGCCGTCTGATGCCCCTGCTGGTGCCTTTGTCAGAGGGTCACAGCGCCGGCCTGAACGAAGGGATGCCCCGATGAAGGCCTTCCGCATCGCTTGCCTGCTGCTGGGGTTGCTGCCGGGCCTGCCCTTGCCGGGGCTCGCCGCCGAAGCGGCCGGCGTGAGCTGGCTCACGCTGATCACACAGCATGTCGAGGGCCAGACCGGGCGCGTTCCCTACCGCGTGGTGGTGGACGTGCCGGCTGATGAGGCGATGCCGCCTGCCTGCCTGCAGCGGCCCAGCATCGCCGCGACCAACCGGCAGCACTGGCTGGGCCTGATGAGTCTGACACTGGCCTGTGAGCGGCCGGCCTGGCGCGGCACGCTGACGGTGCGCGTGCGTGGCATGGCCCAGGTGGTACGCAGTGCCCGCCCGTTGAATGCCGGCGTGCGCCTCGGCGAAGACGATGTGCGCCTGGTCGAGGCCGATCTCGCGGCTGAACCGACCGGGGCGGCCACCGAGCTGTCGCAGGTGCTGGGCCGCGAAACATCGCGCCCACTGCGCGAGAACGCCACCGTCGCGCTAAACGCTTTGCGCGCGTTGACCGTCATCAAGACAGGGGATCGGCTGACGGTCCGTGTTCGGGGCAAGGCGTTCGAGATCTCTGCCGACGGTGTGGCCCAGCAAGCCGGAGCCGTTGGCGAGAATATCCGGATCAAGCTGGGCGACGGACGGTCGTTGAATGCAGTGGTGGTGCGGGTCGGCCTGGTGGACATCGCGCTGTGAAGGCGACATCGGGTCGTCGGTGTGACAGGTCAGACCGATCTGGACTCTTTTGAAGCGAGGGGTGAGACGATGGACATCAAGTCAATACAGCCGGGTTCTTTGCCGACCAATGTGCCGACAACGGTCGTCAATCGGAGCGATGTGTCAACCACCCCGGCCAGCTTGCCGACGCTCGCGCCGGCGGCGGTGCTCAGTGTGCGTACGCCCGAGGTTGCCGCCGGGGTTCTGGTGGCCGCTGCCGCCAAGCAGGCCGAAGGTGAGATGGCCGACCACGAGCTGCTGAACGCGCTGAAGCAGCGGATCCAATCCGGTGATTTCGAAATAGATTACGGCAGTCTCTCGCGTTCGCTGGTCGAAAACGCGGTCATGGCGATCGGCCGTGGCCCCGGTTCGCCACGCTGATCAAATCCGCAGGAGAACGCCGTGCTCGACGACAGCCCCGTGATGAAAATCCTGCTGCCTCTGGCTCAGGCGCTCGCCCGCCAGCGAGAGGTACTCGCCGCCGGTGCGCTGGATCGGCTCGGCGCGGTGCATGCCGAACTGGAAAGCCGATTCGAGGCATTGAATGCCTGGCCGGGGGGAGTCGCCACGTTGCAGCAAGCCATCGCAGCACTGCCCGGACAGGATTTCGACTCCGTGCGTGCGGTGCTCCAGCAGGCCGCTGAGGACAACCGCGTCAACGGTGACCTGATCCGCCACTCCATGAACCGGGTGGCGGCCATGCAGGCCTTTCGGGCCGCCAGCTCCGAGGCGGGCACCTACGGGCGCAGCGCAGACCTCGGTGGTCTGGATGCGCAGGTTTCACACCGCGCCTGATTCCTTTGCGCTCGCGCTCGGGCCGGCCAGTCCCCCCCGCAGGCGCAACATGGCTTGGGTGTGCAACTGGCTGATGCGGCCGGCCGTCAAGTCCATCACGAAGGCTATCTCCCGGTAGCTCAGGTGCTCGGTGTAGTGCAGTGCCAGGACTTGCTGCTCCTTCACGGGCAACTGTGCCAGCAGCGGCTGCAGGCGCTGCATCGTCTGACGCAGCGCGGCCTGCTCCAGGGGATCGCTGCGCTCGTCCGTGGGCGGCTCGGCCGATTCTGGCAAGTCGTCGACGACATTGATGGCGATGGCACCTTCCAGGACCTCACGGTACTCCTCGATCGGCAAGCCCAGTTGTTCCGCGACTTCTGCATCCTCCGGCACGCGGCCGAGTGTGTGTTCCAGCGCGGTCACCGCCTCCTGCACGCTGCGCAGCTTGTCGCGCTGGTGGCGTGGCAGCAGGTCGTTGCCGCGCAGCCAGTCGTAGATGGCGCCGCGCACGCGCATGCGGGCATAGACCCCGAAGGGCGCGCCGCTGTCCTGCAACTGCCAGCGTGAGGCCGCATCCAGCAGGCCCAGCATGCCTTCTTGCACCAGATCGTCCAGCTCGATCGATGCCGGGAGCTTCGACTTGATCTGGCCCGCTATGCGGCGCACCAGGGGCGCGTGCTCGCGAACGATGGCATCCATCGAACCGGTGGAGTAGGCCTCGACCCCTCGTTGGCGAAGCTGCCTCATCGCGGTCAGCCCAGGGCGGTCATGTGACCCACCAACGACTGGTAGAGGGTGATGGGCAGCACCAGATCGTGGTCATTGCCCTTGCCGAAACGAGTGGCGCTGGCCGATGGCACCCAGCCCAGCGATCGAAGCGGTTGTTCCAGCAACTGCTGTGACTGCTGTGCCAGTCGGTCGAAAGCCTGGTGGCCCTCAGCCTCACTGCCGCCGACGATCAGCACCGGCACCGCCTCGCCGCCCACCAGCACCGACAGCTCACGCAGATGGGACAAGGCCCGCGACAGCGACGCGTCGTCCGGTGCCGCAACCACGACGCGCTGCACGTCGCCGCCATAGCATGGCATGTTGGTGCCGAAGGGCTCGCAACTGGCGATGATGACGAACTCGAAATCGAGACCGCTGCGCTGCAGCATGTCCACAAGCGACGGGCTGCGCGTGCGCTTTGCCGCCACTGCGGCGGCGACCTTGACGCCGGTGGCGAACCAGAGCTTGTCACTGACCTTGCGCAACACCCGGTTCAAGCCGATGCTTCCGCTGAAGACCTGACCCAGATCGAAACGAACCGGGAAGGCGAAGCCCTTGCTCGCCTTTCGTTCGAACAACGGCACTTCGTCGACCAGCAGCGTCAGGTGGCCGCGATGGCGCAACGCGTGCGCCGTACCCAGACCCAGCGTGACGGTGGCATCGGGCGGCAGTGCACTGGCCAGGCAGTACAGCTGTGGCACGCCGTCGCCGAACATCGCCCGCAAGCCATGCGCCTGGTCGGTCGAGCCGACTTCATGGTGGGCTGCGGTGGCAGCGTGGGCGTTGTGTGCCGGTGAATCGGTGTCGTGGTCGTCGACAGCGGTCTGCGAATCCTGCGGTGTGTTCATGCGTCGGATCCAGCGACTCCCCAGTTACCCAGGTCGTCGACAAGCATGGCGGGCATGTGGGCCTCGTCAGCCTCTGTTGCGTCGCCACCCCGCGGGTAGACCGTGCGATGGGACACATAGGCTGCATCAGCGGCAAACAGGTCCTCAGGCACGCGCTGCCCGTTCGACAGGAACAACAGCGGAAGGTCATGGCGCAGCACGCAGTCGATGGCCGGTGCGAGACTCATGCCCTCGTCCATCTTGGTCACGATGGCCGAGTGCAGCCCCTGGCCGCCCAGCGCCGTCTTGTGAGAGGCCACGACGTCGTCCATGGTCCGCGTCGAGGTCGTGGCGCTCATCACCAGCACGCGGTGCACATTGCCGCAGCCCCGGCGGATCAGGTTGAGCTGGTCGACCATCATGGTGTCTCGCTGGCTGACGCCGGCGGTGTCGAGCAGCACGATCTTTCGCGACGACAGTTCCGCCAGCTTGCTCTCCATGTCGTCGCTGTCGCGCAGCGCCACCACTGGCAGGCCGAGGATGCGGGCAAACAGGCGCAGCTGCTCCTGGGCACCGATCCGGTAGGTGTCGGTGGTCAAC
>CANHNO010000103.1 GCA_947462065.1 Burkholderiales bacterium
TCGATCGCGCGGGCTCTGCGCGATACCGGCCAACTGGCCGTCCTTAAGGAGTAAATCCTATGGCTGAAAGAAAAGGCTCTATATCAGGCCTGTCCGATGAAGAGGCACAGGAATTTCACAGATTCTGGGTGCAGGGCACGATCGCTTTTGCTGCAGTTGCAGTAGTAGCGCATTTCTTGGTTTGGGCTTGGCGTCCTTGGCTCTGATTTGAATCCCGGAAGGGGAATGCTATGGCTGATACAACGAACCTCTCTTTGCAGCAGATATTGAAGAACGACTCAAAAGCGTATCTCGGCATCTTTGCGGTGAGCTTTTGCTTGTTGTTGGTGGTTGCCCTGTGCGCGCAAGCGATGACATGGCAGTGGCGTTCCTGGTTACCGGGTGCAGAGGCAGAGAAATCATTGATTGGCGGTGTTAAAGGTGCGGTATACACCTTTATGTCGCATTTACTTTAGGAGTTTGACCATGTGGAGAATTTGGCGTTTGTACGACCCGCTTCGTGCGATGGTTGTGCAAGGTATCTTCTTGTTCGGATTGGCAGCGATGATTCATCTGGTGCTGCTGAGCACGTCGACCTTCAACTGGCTCGATGGCGTAAACGCACGAGCCAAGGTAACGCAGACTGCTTCAATGCCTGCAGGCGTTACTTCACCCGTAGCGAAGTGACAGCGTCGGGCTTGAGCCCGAGGTGGACGAGGCACGGGCGCGAGCCCGGCCTCGTTTTCCAAACAGATATTCGCCTGTGGCAACGTCGTATTGCCGAGGGCGCTTAGGAGTCGTTATATGGCCACGCTCAGTTTTGAAAGAAAATACCGCATACGCGGGGGGACCCTTGTCGGAGGGGATCTGTTCGACTTCTGGGTGGGGCCCTTCTATGTGGGTTTTTTCGGTATTACCACTGTATTTTTTACAGCGTTGGGTACCGCGTTGATACTCTGGGGCGCCGCACTCGGTGATACCTGGAATGTATGGCAAATCAACATTGCGCCGCCCGATCTGAAATACGGCCTGGGCTTCGCGCCTTTGCGCGAGGGGGGTCTTTGGCAGATCATTACCATCTGCGCCACAGGTGCCTTTGTATCGTGGGCGCTGCGAGAAGTTGAGATCTGCCGAAAGCTCGGTATGGGCCTTCATGTGCCTTTCGCGTTCTCCTTCGCAATATTCGCCTACGTCACACTGGTGATCATTCGACCGGTGTTGATGGGCGCCTGGGGGCATGGCTTTCCTTACGGGATTCTGAGCCATCTGGATTGGGTATCGAACACAGGGTACCAATACCTTCACTTCCATTACAACCCGGCACACATGCTGGCGATCACCTTCTTCTTTACAACGTGTCTGGCCTTGTCGCTTCATGGCGCACTGGTGCTGTCGGCGACCAATCCCGCGCCTGGCGAAACCGTCAGGGCGCCCGAACACGAAGACACCTTCTTCCGCGACACCATCGGTTACTCCATCGGTACTCTGGGCATCCATCGTCTCGGTTTGTTCCTGGCCCTCGCGGCTGTGTTCTGGAGCGCAGTCTGCATCGTGATCAGCGGCCCGTTCTGGACCCGGGGATGGCCCGAATGGTGGGGGTGGTGGCTCAACCTCCCCATCTGGCATTGATTCGCACGCACCAGGAGACACCAAATGGCTGAATACCAGAACATCTTCACTGCGGTGCAAGCGGTTGGTCCTGTCCACCACGGCATCGAGCACAAGACGGAAAGCACTCGCGATGGAGAGCCTTTCTTAGTCCACCTGATCGGGCGATTCGGCAATGCCCAGATCGGCCCGATCTACCTAGGCGCCCTTGGCGTGGCATCGATCTTCTTCGGCACGCTCGCATTCAACATCATGGGCTTCAACATGCTGGCGTCAGTGAACTGGGATCCTATCCAGTTCGTTCGCCAGTTGTTCTGGCTTGCGCTCGAACCGCCGGCTCCCAGCCACGGATTGGGGCTCGCCCCGTTGAATCAGGGAGGCTGGTGGCAAATCGCTGGTCTGTTCCTGACCGTCTCGATCCTGCTGTGGTGGATGCGTACCTACCGGCGCGCTCGCGAACTGGGCATGGGAACGCACGTGGCCTGGGCATTCTTGGCCCCGATCTGGTTATTCCTGGTACTCGGCCTGTTCCGACCTGTGTTGATGGGCAACTGGGGCGAAGCGGTGCCGTTTGGCATCTTCCCGCACCTTGACTGGACCGCAGCTTTCTCCATCCGCTACGGTAATCTTTTCTACAACCCGTTCCACATGCTGTCGATCGCCTTCCTGTATGGCTCGGCACTACTTTTTGCGATGCACGGCGCAACTATCCTCGCTGTCAGTCGATTCGGAGGCGAGCGCGAGATCGAGCAGATCACCGACCGAGGCACAGCCTCGGAACGTGCGGCGCTGTTCTGGCGGTGGACCATGGGTTTCAACGCCACCATGGAGTCGATTCACCGTTGGGCTTGGTGGTTTGCGGTGCTGACCCCAATCACTGGGGGCATCGGAATCCTGTTGACCGGCACTGTGGTCGACAACTGGTATCTGTGGGCGGTGAAACACGGTGTAGCACCAATGTACCCGGCGGTCTGGGCTCCGGTGATCGATCCCGCAACGCTGCAGGGAGTCACTCCATGAACAGGAATTTCACGATGACATTGCGCTTGCTCTTGCTGTCGGCAGCGGCACTGCTGGCCGGTTGCGAACGGCCGCCTATCGAAGTGGTTCAGCATGGCTACCGCGGTACGGCCATGGCAGAAATCTACAACCCGCGCACACTTGAGGCGCAGGCACCCTTGAATCAAGTGCCACCGGCAACCGCACCGGCAACGCCTGGTGGCCCGGCAGCAGCGTTGGTGTACCAGAACGTGCAGGTGCTCAATGACCTGAGCGTGGGTGAGTTCTCTAGGCTCATGGTCTCGATGACGGCTTGGGTGTCTCCTGAGCAGGGCTGTACCTATTGCCACAACGCGGAGAACTTCGCGCTCGACGATAAGTACACCAAGGTTGTCGCGCGCAAGATGCTGCAGATGACTCGCAAGATCAACTCCGATTACAAGAGCCATGTGGCGGCGACCGGAGTGACCTGCTACACCTGTCACCGCGGCAATAACGTTCCCGCCAATGTCTGGTTCAAGGGTCCGACTGATCAGCCTACTGTGGGTCTGTTGGGGTACAGGGCAGGGCAGAACACCGTCTCTACGGTGGCCAACGGATCGTCCTTGCCTGTGGACCCTTTCACACCGTTCCTGCTGGGATCAGAAGAAATCCGGGTCAACGGCGACACGGCCTTGCCGACCGGGAATAAGCAGACTATCAAGCAGACGGAGTGGACGTTCAGCCTGATGACCCACATGTCGACGGCGCTTGGCGTGAATTGCACTTATTGCCACAACACCCGCTCGATGTCGACTTGGGAGACCAGCCCGCCGCAGCGTGTAACGGCGTGGCACGGCATACGCATGGTGCGTGACCTGAACAACCAGTACATGGAGCCCATCTCCAACGTGTTCCCACCGCACCGGTTAGGCCCGACTGGCGATGTCGCGAAGTCCAATTGCCAGACCTGCCACCAAGGTGCCTACAAACCGCTCTATGGCGTCAGCATGCTGAAGGACTATCCCGAGCTGGCAGCCCAGCGTCCTTCGCTGGCACCGCCATCGGTTGGATCGCCTGCAGTGGATGCCGCGGCCAAATCATTGGACGTCGCTGCCAAGTAGGGGGAAGAGTTGTTCAACGTGACAAAGGCGGCCCTCGGGCCGCCTTTTCAATTCGTGCTCAACAATTCATTTTATTTACATAATATACATAGTGCGTTTTATGTGGATGCACATTTGCTGACTACACCCCGAAGTCCAGCAAGGCAAGACGCCCGGCTGTTCCCTAATCAGATCCAACCATCGATCAATTGCTTTGATCAATGCGACGATCGTAGGCTAGGACATCAGCAGGCAAGTTTCCCAGAATGGGCTTGTCAAGCGGACGGAAAACCTGGCACTGCAGACGTGCCAGGGACTCGGATTTCTCCAAGGCCTGGAATACGACCTCTGGGTTAGTCATCAGTACGAATGGGTTGCTTCTGAGTTGGTTGAAATGCATCGCGGACTCCTTGGGTGGATGGGGCCACTGTAAATTCGCGCCATCTGCTGACAAGTCGTCCCGTCGCCATAAGCACTGTCAGAAGCTCGCTGACAAACCGTCATGACGGAAATGGTTCGGCGCAGGCATCAGCGCAGCTGAACCAGCCGGCTGAGCTCATCCGCCAGCTGTTCGCGACCGCGCTGTCGGGCAAATTCGACAGCGGTCAGACCGAGATCGTTCCGTAAATCGACCTGGGCTCCCGCTGTCAGCAGCAAGTCGACGCATGCCGAGGGGCCGTAGTCCGCCGCCATCATCAGTGGCGTCGTACCGTTGGGTGAACGGGCGTCAACCGCGGCGCCACGGGCCAGCAGCAGCTTCATAGGTGCTTCATCGGGAGCGGTGGCGGCGTAATGCAAAGGCGACCAGCCAGGTCTGTTGACCGCAGCCCCCCGCTGCAGCAGCCGCTGGACCAGAGCGCTCTGGCCACGCATGCTGGCCATCATCAGCGCGGTTTCACCAGAGGAGTTGGTGGCCTCCAGTTGCAATCGATCGCTGGCGGCCAATGCGTCCGCGACCTCATAAGACTCGATGAGCAGCGCAGCAATGATGCCAGGCTGGCCACTTTCATCGACCGTATTCGGGTCCATCCCGCGCTGTAGCAGCACCTCGACAGTGTGGCGATGATCGCGTTTTATTGCGGTGAAGAAATCGTCGTATGTCCCGGCTTTTGCGGGAAAAATAAGAGCTAAAACAAATGGATATAAAACATATTGAATGTAATTTCTACGATCTGTCATCGCGTGCTGCCGGCTGGATCTTGAACAGGGACTCGAAATTAGCCGTGGTAACGCGGCCGATTTCCTCCGCGCCAACGCCCTTCAGCTCGGCCATCTGTTTCGCCACCCACGGCAGCAGCGCAGGCGTGTTGGTCTTTCCGCGAAAGGGTGCCGGCGCCAGATAGGGACTGTCGGTTTCGATCAGGCACCGGTCAAGCGGCACGTAGCGAGCCACTTCTCGCAGGTCCTTGGCATTCTTGAAGGTCAGGATGCCCGAAAACGAGATGTAAAAGCCCAGATCAAGAGCCGCCCGGGCCACTTCGAGTGTTTCCGTGAAGCAGTGGAACACCCCACCGACCCGCCGCTCGCCTTCAGCAGTCAGCACCTTGATCGTGTCGCGCGACGCACTGCGGGTGTGGATCACCAGAGGCAGCCCGGTGCGGTGCGCAGCGCGAATGTGGACGCGAAAGCGCTCGCGCTGCCATTCCATGTCGGCCTCAGAGCGGCCGTTCAATCGGTAGTAGTCAAGCCCCGTTTCGCCAAGCGCCACCACACGCGGCAGCGAAGCGCGGCTGAGCAGGTCGTCGAGTGTCGGCTCCTGCACACCCTCGTTGTCGGGGTGTACACCGACGCTGGCCCAGAAGTTGTCATGTGCAAGCGCCAGCGCATGCACCCGATCGAACTCTTCCAGTGTGGTGCAGATGCAAAGCGCACGCCCCACCTCGGCCGCCTGCATGTCGGCACGGATGTCCGCCAGCTTTTCAGCAAGTTCGGGGTAACTCAGATGACAGTGGGAATCGACGTACATCGTGCGCGGTGCGACAGTTCGCCTCCGCAGGGCTCAGATGGTTTGGGTCGGCTTCGAAGATGAGATCGAGGTACCTAGCAGTTCTTCGATCCGCAGGCGCAGCACGCGGGTCTTCTCGTCGGTCGGGAAGCGGACGCCGACGCCCTGGGTGCGCCCCCCGGACGCATTTGCGGGCGTGATCCACGCGACCTTGCCGGCCACCGGATAGCGCTGGTTGTCTTCAGGCAACGACAGCAGCAGATAGATGTCTTCGCCCAACCGATAGTCGCGGGTGGTTGGTACGAACAACCCGCCTTCGCTCATCAATGGGATGTAGGCAGCATAGAGTGCCCCCTTCTCTCGAAACACCAGCTGGATCACACTCGGCCGGCTACCCGCCAGAGCAGGAATGCCGGCCGCGGGTGGGCGGGGCGCGGGTTCGTTCATGGAATCAGTTTATAGAACGTTAAGCAGTTGTGGACGAAGACTTTGCGGCCAGCGCTGTCTTCGCCTGCAAGACCAGCGACTCGATGGTCAGCGCAACCTGCCAAGGGTGCTCCGCATGGCGGGCGATGCGCCCGAGCTCACCGTACCAGATGCCCAGGGCAGCAACGTCAGCACTGACGCCCGCCCGACTGCGCATTGCGTCCAAAGGAAAGTAGCGAGGCGCTGCGCCGACGGTGATCCGCATCGCGTCATGACAGAGCTTGAACATCATGTCGACGACGCGAGCCAGCGGCCACGTCGGGAGACTAGCGGCTTCGCCACGCGCGAGTTGCTCTGGCAGCACCAGCCAGACCTGCGCATCGATGCCGTCTCGGAACCAGGCCAGCGCCTCCTGCGGTTGTCCGCCGGCAGCGGCCAACAGTACTTCGGGTCGAAGTACGCCCTGTGCACGCAGCCACGCTGATGCGACCACGGCATCTGGTACGCCGAGCCAGAGCGACTGACAACGGCTGCGGATCGTGGGCAGCAGCGTGTCCGCCGACGAGCCTGCCAGGACAAAACGAAGCCGGCCGGTCGGTTCCTCGAGGATCTTCAGCAGCGCGTTGGCGGCGATGGTGTTCATCGCTTCTGCCGGATAAACCACCACCACCTTGCCATGCTCCCGGGCGGCGGTGGTGTGTGCGAAAGCGAGGATCCGTCGTACCTCGGCCACGCGGATTTCCTTGCTGGGCTTGCGCTTGCCGGCGGCGTCTACAGCGCCGGAACCTCCCTCCTCGCCCGCCGCATCGGTGTTCCATCCCAGCCCAGCGCTCAGCAACTCCGGGATCAGCACCATCAGATCAGGATGCGAACGGGCTTGCACCAGGCGGCAACTGGCACAGACACCGCAAGGGCGCGGCGCGTCACCATCCGCCGATGCCTTGCTCTCGCACAACCAGGCTTGCGCCAGCGTCAACGCCATCTCGAACTGGCCAACGCCCTGCGGCCCGTGCAGCAGCAATGCATGGGTGTGCTGCGTCGCCAACGCATCGCGCAGCGGCGCCGCCAGCCAGGGCAAGGTCAGCGATGCGGCTGCCGAAGGAGCGCTGTCGCTCGACAGCGGTGCCTCCCGCATCAGATTTGGCCTTCCAGAGCGGCGGCAATCTGCCGTCCGACCGATTCGCGATCAGCTGCAGCATCGATCCGGACAAATCGCTGTGGGAACTGCTCAGCACGGGCGAGATAGCCCTCGCGCACCCGCTCGAAGAACTCGGGGCTTTGCTGCTCAAAGCGGTCGGGCGCACGCGCGCCCGTCAATCTCTGCGCAGCCTGTTCAGCGGGCAGGTCAAACCACAGCGTACGGTCTGGCTGCACTTCGGCGTGGACCCAAGTTTCTAGCGCTTTCAGCTGGGTCAGATCGAAGCCCCGGCCGGCGCCCTGGTAAGCGAAGGTGGCGTCGGTGAACCGGTCACACAGCACGGTGTCTCCGCGAGCCAAAGCCGGCGCAATCACCTGTTTCACATGGTCGCGGCGGGCGGCGAACACCAGCAGCACCTCGGTCAGGGCATCCATCGGCGCATGCAGCAGCACCTCGCGCAAGCGTTCTGCCAGGGGTGTACCTCCCGGCTCCCGCGTGACGAGCACCGTGAGGCCAGCCGACCGCAGACGAGCTGCCAGCGGCTCGATGTGACTGCTCTTGCCGGCACCGTCGATGCCTTCGAATGTGATGAACCGACCTCGCATTCCGTCCTTGTGGCTGGTGCGTCTCTGCTGCTGTACCAAGCTGGACTAACGCCCGCGCTGAAACTTGTTGACGGCGCGATTATGGGCGGCGAGGTCCTCGCTGAATTCGCTGGAGCCATCGCCTCGCGCCACGAAGTACAGCGCCCGGGATGGCTGTGGGCGTACCGCTGCCAGCAGCGAGGCCTTGCCAGGTATCGAGATCGGCGTCGGCGGCAAGCCTCTGCGGGTGTAGGTGTTGTATGGCGTGTCGGCTTGCAGGTCGCGCTTGCGCAGATTGCCGTCAAAAGCGGCACCCATGCCGTAGATCACTGTCGGGTCGGTCTGCAGCGGCATGCCGATGCGCAGGCGGTTGATGAACACCGCAGCAACCTTGCCCCGATCGTCTGGCTGGCCGGTTTCCTTCTCGACGATGGACGCCAGCGTCAAGGCTTCATCCGGTGTGCGCAGCGGCGTGTCGGCGGCGCGGTCGGCCCAGGCTGCGGCCAACCGCTGTTTCATCGCATGGTGTGCACGCCGCAACACAGCGAGATCGGTGCTGCCTTTGCTGTACGAATAGGTGTCGGGGTAGAAGCGCCCTTCGGCTGCCGTGGAAGCATCGCCGAGTGCGGCCATCAGCTCGGCATCGCTCATCGTCGCTGTGGTCGGCTTGAGTGCTTCGGCTCGCGCCAGTTCGGCGCGGACCTGCTGCAAGGTCCAGCCCTCATTGAATCTCACGAAGGCCTTCGATTCGTCACCGCGCACCATGATGCCCAGCAGAGAAATCGGTGTGGTCTGCCGATCAATTTCATAGCTGCCCGCGCGGATGCGGCGCGATTCACCCGACCAGCGAAACCATTCGTACAGCAGCCACGCCGGTGCCTGCACACCGCCTTGAGCCCAGGCGCTGGCGATGTTGCGTGGTGAAGTGCCAAGCTCGATCGAAACCTCGACCGTGTCAGTGGCCAGATCGAGTGGCCTGTGCAGCCAGAGGTAGAGCCACAGCGCTGTAGCAACAGCCAGTGCCATGAGCGCGATCAAGGTTCTGATGATCCAGCGCTTCATGCGAGGTTCCTGAGCGGTCCGCCGGCACTGTGTCTGCAAACTTTGGCATGACACCGATGACTGCCGGGCAACATCCTGCAAATCATAATCGGCACATGATCACGCCA
>CANHNO010000104.1 GCA_947462065.1 Burkholderiales bacterium
CTTCCGCACGACCGACGTGACCGGCGCGGTCGAGCTGCCCAAGGACAAGGAAATGGTGATGCCTGGCGACAACGTGAGCATCACGGTGAAGCTGATCAACCCGATCGCGATGGAAGAAGGCCTGCGCTTTGCCATCCGTGAAGGCGGCCGCACCGTCGGCGCCGGCGTCGTCGCCAAGATCATCGAGTGAGTTGATTTCAGTAGGGGCGTAGCTCAATTGGCAGAGCGCTGGTCTCCAAAACCAGAGGTTGGGGGTTCGATGCCCTCCGCCCCTGCCACCTGAATGGCTGATGCCAGTGGGTGGCGAGACAGATAAGCAAGATAGAGACAGCGCTGGTCACAGCGCCTTGCGGCGAACGGCCCGCTGGCACCCCCAAAGTGCTTGCGGGCTTTGCTCATGAAGCGCGGCGCGTTCCCGGCCGCGGGTTTTCAAGGTAAACGAACGAGATGGCGAATCCAACCATAGAGACGGTTTCAACCGGCACCGACAAGGCCAAGCTGGCCGGTGTCGCAGTGTTGGTCGTCGGCGCGGTCGTCGCGTTCTACGCGTTGGGTCAGCAGGACCTGTGGCTGCGTGTGCTGGCATTGCTGGCTTTGCTTGCTGTCGCCGTGGTGGTGTTTTTCACCTCGGAGCCAGGCAAGCAGCTGATTGCCTATGGCCGCGACTCGGTGAAGGAGGTCCGTAAGGTCGTCTGGCCATCGCGCCAAGAAGCGATGCAGATGACCGGCTATGTGTTCGCCTTCGTGGTGGTGATGGCGCTGTTTTTGTGGTTGACCGACAAGACCCTGGAATGGGTTTTCTACGACCTGCTGTTGGGTTGGAAGCGCTGAGGATCACGCCATGAACGAAGAAACCGTCAGCAACGAATCGAGCGCAGCGGATGATGTGGCTGCAGCCGTCGAAGGCAGCGCGACACCCGTGACGCCTGCTGCGCCATCGAACAAGCGCTGGTATGTGGTGCATGCGTACTCCGGCATGGAAAAGGCTGTCGAGCGCAACCTCCGTGAGCGCATTGACCGCTCTGAGTTGCAGGACAAATTCGGCCGCATCCTGGTGCCGATGGAAGAAGTCGTCGAGCTGAAGAACGGCAAGAAGTCGGTCAGCGAACGCCGCTTTTTCCCAGGCTATGTGTTGGTCGAGATGGAAATGGCCGACGACAGCTGGCACTTGGTCAAGCACACGAACAAAGTCACCGGCTTCGTCGGCGGCGCGAAGAATCGACCCTCGCCGATCTCCGAAGCCGAGGTGATGAAGATCGTGCACCAGATGCAAGAGGGCGTCGAGAAGCCGAAGCCCAAGACCTTGTGGTCCGTTGGCGAGCTGGTCCGCATCAAGGACGGTCCGTTCACCGACTTCAACGGCGCGATCGAGGATGTCAACTACGACAAATCGAAGGTGCGCGTGGCTGTGACGATTTTCGGCCGTGCAACGCCTGTCGAGCTCGACTTCGCACAGGTGGAGAAGGTCTGAGGTCGGATTGAATTCAGGGGCCCGTCGAGAGCCCGCCTGCGCCGCAAGGCCCAAGTTCATCTCGACCGTTGCTGCCGATGACGTGACATCAGCTTGAGGAGCCCGGGTAACCAGTCCCTGGCGTTTGCACTCGAGAGGTCCACCACAGGTCGCAAGACCGGGCCTCTGATTCAAGGACAGACATGGCAAAGAAAATCATCGGCTTCATCAAGCTGCAGATTCCTGCAGGCAAAGCCAACCCCTCCCCCCCGATCGGACCGGCGCTCGGTCAGCGTGGCCTCAACATCATGGAGTTCTGCAAGGCGTTCAACGCCCAGACCCAGGGCGTTGAACCCGGCCTGATGCTGCCGGTGGTTATCACCGCGTTCGCTGACAAGTCGTTCACCTTCGTGCTGAAGTCGCCACCGGCGACCGTGCTGATCAAGAAGGCGCTGAAGCTCGACAAGGGCTCGCCGCGCGCCAACTCGCAGAAGGTCGGCAAGATCACCCGTGCGCAGCTCGAAGAGATCGCCAAGATCAAGATCAAGGACCTGACGGCTGCAGACATGGACGCCGCCGTCCGCACGATTGCTGGAACTGCACGCTCGATGGGCGTCACCTCGGAGGGTGTCTGACATGGCCAAACTGACCAAACGCCAAAAGGCCCTCGTCGGCAAGGTCGACACGACCAAGCTCTATGCCATCGACAGCGCATTGGCGCTGGTGAAGGAATGCGCGACCGCGAAGTTCGATGAATCGATCGACGTCGCGGTGCAACTCGGCATCGACGCGAAGAAGTCCGACCAGGTCGTGCGCGGCGCTGTCGTTCTGCCCAACGGCACCGGCAAGACCAAGCGCGTTGCGGTGTTCGCGCAGGGTGCCAAGGCTGAAGAAGCGCGCGCCGCTGGTGCTGACATCGTCGGCATGGAAGACCTCGCCGAGCAGATCAAGGCGGGCGTGATGAATTTCGACGTCGTGATCGCGTCGCCTGACACGATGCGCATCGTCGGTACGCTCGGTCAGGTGTTGGGCCCACGCGGCCTGATGCCGAACCCGAAGGTCGGTACCGTGACGCCCGATGTCGCGCAAGCCGTGCGCAACGCCAAGGCGGGCCAGGTGCAGTTTCGTGTCGACAAGGGCGGCATCGTGCACAGCACGATCGGCCGTCGCTCGTTCGAATCGGACAAGCTGGTTGGCAACCTTCGCGCGCTGATTGAGGCCCTGAACAAGGCCAAGCCGGCATCGAGCAAGGGTGTGTACCTGCGCAAGGTGGCGGTGTCGTCAACGATGGGCGTTGGCGCTCGCGTCGACGTGGCATCGATCAACGCGGCAGCTGCCGGCGCTTGATCACAAAGAGTTTGGTGGGCTGGGCGCGGAGCAATCCGGACCCAGGTCATCCAAGACCGCTGGTGCGATCGTCATGATCGCTTAATGGAAGGCCGGTTTCGGTGTTGAACCGAGGCAGGCAACAAGCCAGCGCAGATGGCGGTCCCGCTGTAAAGGATTTTTTCCTGGACAGATGGTCGCTGAACCCCGGTGCACCCGGCTGCTCTCTAGGGCGAAGGGTGCGTGATGTGAGGAGCAGACCTTGAGTCTCAATCGCAACGAGAAAGCAGCCGTGATCACGGATGTGGCCGCGCAAGTCGCGCGGTCGCAGACGCTGGCGCTGGCCGAATACCGTGGCCTCACCGTGGAACATTTGAACAAGCTGCGCCGCGAAGCGCGCGACAAGGGTGTGTACCTTCATGTCTTGAAGAACACGCTCGCCCGTCGCGCTGTCGCCGGCACACCGTTTGATGTGGCCTCGGAGAGCATGGTCGGTCCGCTGATCTACGGTTTTTCAGAAGACGCAGTTGCTGCGGCCAAAGTCATCGCCGACTTTGCCAAGGGCAACGACAAGCTGATCGTCAAAGGCGGCGCGTACGCCGGCAAGGCGCTCAACGCCGACGGGGTGAAATCCCTGGCGGCCATTCCGAGCAAGGAAGTGCTGCTGTCGCAGTTGCTCGGTTTGATGCAATCGCCGATCTCGCGCTTCGCGCGCGTCCTGGCCGCGATTGCCGAGCAACGTGCCGAGCCCGCACCGGCTGAAGCCCCGGTTGCCGAAGTGCCTGCTGCTGACGCAGTGGCCGCCGACGCGCCTGCCGCCTGACAGATCTTTTTTCAACATTCATTGCAAATCTAGGAGCCACAAATGGCATTCGATAAAGACGCTTTCCTGACCGCACTCGACGGCATGTCGGTGATGGACCTCAATGACCTGGTCAAGGCCATCGAAGAGAAATTCGGCGTGTCCGCCGCAGCCATGTCGGCTCCTGCCGCCGGTGGCGGTGGCGCCGCTGCGGCCGTCGTCGAGGAAAAGACTGAATTCAACGTCGTGCTGCTGGAAGCAGGTGCGAACAAGGTGTCGGTCATCAAGGCCGTTCGCGAACTGACGGGTCTCGGCCTGAAGGAAGCGAAGGACCTGGTCGACGGCGCACCGAAGAACGTCAAGGAAGCCGTGCCGAAGGCCGATGCCGAAGCCGCGCTGAAGAAGCTGGTCGAAGCTGGTGCCAAGGCTGAAGTGAAGTAATTCACCTCGCCGCTTGGGGCTGGGCGCCGAAACAGGCACCCGGCCCTTTGCGCTTCAAGGGCCATCTTCGCCGATTGGCCCTTGAAATCACTTGAGAGAATCCTGTGGTGACAATCAGGGTCTTCCCAAGTGATTTCAAAACAGTTCTCTGATCCGACTGCAGAGAACGGGTTTGGTCGGACTCCGGTGCAACGCCGGGGTTGTCCGCCAGCGGTTGGTAGTGGCCAACCACCGAACTTCGAAATTCCTTGTTGATGAAACAAGGATCGATCGACAGTCGCCGACGAGAGCAAGGCCTAGGCCAGGCGTTGCTCTTTGAGACGGAGTGGAAAACCACCTATGGCGCAGCACGCAACCCCTTACAGCTACACCGAACGCAAGCGAATCCGCAAGAGCTTCGGTAAACGCGAGAGTGTTCTCAAGGTTCCTTATCTGCTGACCATGCAGCAGGAGTCTTACATCGCCTTCTTGCAGAAGGATGTGCCTCCGCAAAAACGCAAGCCCGAAGGCCTGCAAGCTGCTTTCCTGTCCGCGTTCCCGATCGTGTCGCACAACGGGTTCGTCGAGATGAAGTTCATCGAATTCAACATGGCCAAGCCTGCGTTCGACACGCGGGAGTGCCAAGTGCGCGGCCTGACCTACGCGGCCGCCGTGCGCGCCAAGCTGCAAATGATCATTTACGACCGTGAGTCGCCCCAGGCGAAGACGGTCAAGGAAATCAAGGAGCAAGAGGTCTACATGGGCGAAGTGCCGCTCATGACCGACTATGGTTCCTTCATCGTTAACGGTACCGAGCGCGTCATCGTCTCGCAGCTGCACCGTTCGCCAGGCGTGTTCTTCGAGCATGACAAGGGCAAAACACACTCCAGCGGCAAGCTGCTGTTTTCCGCCCGGATCATTCCTTACCGCGGTTCGTGGCTCGACTTCGAATTCGACCCGAAGGACATCCTTTATTTCCGCGTCGATCGCCGCCGCAAGATGCCGGTGACGATCCTGCTGAAGGCCATCGGCCTGAACCCAGAATCGATCCTGGCGCACTTTTTCGTGTTCGACAACTTCCGTCTGATGGACTCGGGCGCGCAGATGGAGTTCGTGGCTGACCGGCTGCGCGGCGAAATCGCGCGCTTCGACATCACCGACAAAAACGGTGCGGTCGTCGTCGAGAAGGACAAGCGCATCACCGCGCGCCACACCCGTGCAATCGAGACGTCTGGCACCACGCACATCAGCGTGCCGGAAGACTATCTGGTGGGCCGCATGCTGGCCCGCAATGTCGTCGATGCTGACACCGGTGAGATCATCGCCAAGGCCAACGACGAGCTGACCGAAGCGCTGCTGAAGAAGTTGCGCACGGCTGGCGTCGCCGAAATCCCTTGCCTTTACACCAACGAGCTCGATGAAGGCGGATACATCTCGCAGACTTTGGCTGCCGACGAAACCGCCGACCAACTGGCCGCGCGCGTCGCCATCTACCGGATGATGCGCCCCGGCGAGCCGCCGACCGAAGATGCGGTCGAAGCCCTGTTCCATCGCCTCTTCTATAACGCCGACACCTACGATCTGTCGCGCGTCGGTCGGATGAAGTTCAACGCCCGCGTCGGGCGCGATTCGGCCGAAGGCGCGATGACGCTGTCCAACGACGACATCCTCGACGTGGTCAAGATCCTGGTCGAGCTGCGCAATGGCCGCGGTGAAGTCGACGACATTGACCACCTGGGCAATCGCCGTGTTCGTTGCGTGGGCGAACTGGCCGAGAACCAGTACCGCAGCGGTCTGGCGCGCATCGAGAAGGCCGTGAAGGAGCGTCTGGGCCAGGCCGAGACCGAAGCCCTGATGCCGCACGACCTGATCAACTCGAAGCCGATCAGCGCTGCGCTGAAGGAGTTCTTCGGGGCTAGCCAGTTGTCGCAGTTCATGGACCAGACCAACCCGCTGTCCGAGATCACGCACAAGCGTCGTGTCTCTGCCCTTGGCCCTGGCGGTCTGACCCGCGAACGTGCCGGCTTCGAAGTGCGCGACGTGCACCCGACCCACTACGGACGCGTGTGCCCGATCGAAACGCCGGAAGGCCCGAACATCGGCCTGATCAACTCGCTCGCGCTGTACGCGCAACTCAACGAATACGGCTTCCTGGAAACGCCGTACCGTCGCGTGGCAGATGGCAAGGTGACGATGCAGATCGATTACCTCTCGGCGATCGAAGAAGGCAAGTACGTGATCGCGCAGGCCTCGGCCACACTCGATGCCGAAGGCAAGCTGATCGACGAACTGGTCAGCGCGCGCGACAACGGCGAATCGATCCTGACCTCGGCCGAGCGCATCCAGTACATGGACGTGGCGCCGACGCAGATCGTCTCGGTCGCTGCCTCGTTGGTGCCATTCCTCGAGCACGATGATGCGAACCGCGCGCTGATGGGCGCGAACATGCAGCGCCAGGCCGTGCCAACGCTGCGCCCTGAAAAGGCGCTGGTCGGCACCGGAGTTGAGCGAGTGGCCGCGAAGGACAGCGGCACCGTGGTCGCCGCCAAACGCGGCGGCATCGTCGATTACGTCGACACCAACCGCATCGTGATCCGGGTCAACGACAAGGAAACGGTTGCCGGCGAAGTGGGCGTGGACATCTACAACCTGATCAAGTATCAGCGTTCCAACCAGAACACCAACATTCACCAGCGCCCGATCGTCAAGCGCGGTGACAAGGTGGCGGCCGAAGACATCATCGCCGACGGCGCCTCGACCGATATCGGTGAACTGGCGCTCGGGCAGAACATGCTGGTCGCGTTCATGCCCTGGAACGGCTACAACTTCGAAGACTCGATCCTGATCAGCGAACGCGTGATCGCCGACGACCGCTACACCTCGATCCACATCGAGGAACTGGTGGTGATGGCGCGTGACACCAAGCTGGGCAGCGAAGAAATCACCCGCGACATCCCGAACCTGAGCGAGCAGCAACTGTCGCGTCTCGATGAATCGGGCATCGTCTACGTCGGTGCCGAGGTGAACCCCGGCGACACGCTGGTCGGAAAGGTCACCCCGAAAGGCGAGACGACGCTGACGCCAGAAGAGAAGCTCCTGCGAGCCATCTTCGGTGAGAAGGCCAGCGACGTGAAGGACACCTCACTGCGTGTGGATCAAGGCACCAGCGGTACCGTGATCGACGTTCAGGTCTTCACCCGTGAAGGCATCGTGCGTGACAAGCGTGCGCAGCAGATCATCGATGACGAATTGAAGCGCTATCGCCTCGATCTGAACGACCAGCTGCGCATCGTCGAGGCCGACGCCTTCGACCGGATCGAAAAGCTCCTGGTTGGCAAGACCGCCAATGGCGGCCCGAACAAGATCGCCAAGGGCACTGCCATCGACAAGGCCTACCTGGCCGGCGTAGAGCGCTACCACTGGTTCGACATCCGCCCAGCCGATGACGAGATCGCGAACCAGCTGGAATCGATCAAGAATTCGCTCGAGCAGACGCGCCACAGCTTCGACCTAGCGTTCGAGGAAAAGCGCAAGAAACTGACGCAGGGCGACGAGTTGCCAGCGGGCGTGCTGAAGATGGTCAAGGTGTATCTGGCCGTCAAGCGTCGCCTGCAACCAGGCGACAAGATGGCCGGCCGTCACGGCAACAAGGGCGTGGTCTCGAAGATCAACCCGGTCGAGGACATGCCCTACATGGCCGATGGCACCCCGTGCGACATCGTTCTGAATCCGCTGGGCGTGCCCTCACGGATGAACGTCGGTCAGGTGCTCGAAGTGCACCTGGGCTGGGCGGGCAAGGGCATTGGGCAACGCATCGGTGACATGCTGCAGCAACAGGCCAAGGTGGCCGAGCTGCGCAAGTTCCTCGATGAGCTGTACAACAAGTCGGGCGGCAAGACCGAGCGACTGGATCACCTGAGCGATGCCGAGATCCTCGAGATGTCGGTCAACCTCAGCAACGGCGTGCCGTTCGCGACGCCAGTTTTCGACGGCGCTGCCGAAGAAGAGATCCGTGCGATGCTGCAACTGGCGTATCCGGATGACATCGCCAAGGCCAAGGGGCTGACGGCCACTCGCACGCAGGCTCAGCTTTACGACGGCCGTACCGGGGACGCTTTTGAGCGCCCGGTCACGGTCGGCTACATGCACGTGCTGAAGTTGCATCACTTGGTCGACGACAAGATGCACGCCCGTTCGACTGGTCCGTACAGCCTGGTCACGCAGCAGCCGCTGGGCGGCAAGGCGCAGTTCGGCGGACAGCGTTTCGGCGAAATGGAAGTGTGGGCGCTGGAAGCCTACGGCGCCTCTTACGTGTTGCAGGAAATGCTGACCGTGAAGTCCGACGACGTGAATGGCCGGACCAAGGTGTACGAATCCATCGTCAAGGGCGAACACGCCATCGAAGCCGGCATGCCGGAGTCGTTCAATGTGCTGGTGAAAGAAATTCGTTCGCTCGGTATCGACATCGAACTCGAGCGTAACTAAGGAGCAGATGCATGAAGGGTTTACTCGATCTATTCAAG
>CANHNO010000105.1 GCA_947462065.1 Burkholderiales bacterium
GCACGGCCGTGCCTTCGATGCCGGTGTCGAGCTGCGCGTCTTTCAGCGCCACCTTGAGCAGGTAAGCGTCGAGCTCGGTGCCGTCTTTCAGGTACTGCTCTTCCTTGCCCAGCTTCACCTTGTAGAGCGGTGGCTGCGCGATGTAGATGTGGCCACGCTCGACCAGCTCGGGCATCTGCCGGAACAGGAAAGTCAACAGCAGCGTGCGGATGTGGGCGCCGTCCACGTCGGCGTCGGTCATGATGATGATGCGGTGGTAGCGCAGCTTGTCGGGGTTGAAGTCGTCGCCGCCCATGCCCTTGCCGATGCCGGTGCCCAAAGCGGTGATCAGCGTCAGGATTTCATTGCTGGTCAAAAGCTTCTCGTAGCGCGCTTTTTCCACGTTCAGGATCTTGCCGCGCAAGGGCAGGATCGCCTGGAACTTGCGATCGCGGCCCTGCTTGGCCGAGCCGCCGGCGGAGTCGCCCTCCACGATGTAGATCTCGCACAGCGCCGGGTCCTTTTCCTGGCAGTCGGCCAGCTTTCCGGGCAGGCCCATGCCGTCGAGCACGCCCTTGCGGCGCGTCATCTCGCGGGCCTTGCGGGCGGCTTCACGCGCACGCGCGGCATCGACGATCTTGCCGATGATGATCTTCGCGTCGGCGGGGTTCTCGAGCAGGTAATCCGTCAGCGCCTTGCTAACCACGTCTTCCACCGGGCCGCGCACTTCGCTGGACACCAGCTTGTCTTTCGTCTGGCTGCTGAACTTCGGCTCGGGCACCTTCACGCTCAGCACGCAGCACAGGCCCTCGCGCATGTCGTCACCGGTCACTTCGACCTTGGCCTTCTTGGCCACTTCGGTATCGTCGATGTACTTGTTGATCACTCGCGTCATCGCGGCGCGCAGGCCGGTCAGGTGGGTGCCACCGTCACGCTGCGGGATGTTGTTGGTGAAACACAGCACGTTCTCGCTGTAGCCGTCGTTCCACTGCATGGCCACATCGGTGGTGATGGTCGTGCCCTGGTCACTGACCTTCTCACCCATCGCGCCGAAGATGGTCGGGTGCAGCACCTTCTTGCCGGTGTTGACGTACTGAACGAATCCCTTCACGCCGCCGGCGAAGGCGAAGGTGTCTTCCTTGTTGTTGCGTTCGTCGACCAAGCGGATCTTCACGCCGTTGTTCAGGAAGCTCAGCTCGCGCAGCTTCTTGGCGATGATGTCGTAGTGGAAATCGATGTTCGAGAAGATTTCCAGGTCGGGTAGGAAGTGCACTTCGGTGCCGCGCTTTTCGGTCTCGCCCGTTACTCGCAGCGGAGACACCTCGAAGCCGTCGCGCATCTCGACCAGGCGATCCTGCGGGATGCCTTGCTTGAACTCCATGAAGTGCGTCTTGCCATCACGCCTCACCGTGAGGCGCAGCCATTTGCTCAGGCCGTTGACGCAGCTCACGCCCACGCCGTGGAGGCCACCCGAAACCTTGTAGCTGTTCTGGTTGAACTTGCCGCCGGCGTGCAATTCGGTCAGTGCGATCTCGGCTGCACTTCGCTTGGGCTCGTGCTTGTCGTCCATCTTGACGCCAGTCGGGATGCCGCGGCCGTTGTCGGTGACGGAGATCGAATTGTCGGAATGAATGGTGACGACGATGTCGTCGCAATGGCCGGCCAGCGATTCGTCGATCGAGTTGTCGACGACCTCGAACACCAGGTGGTGCAGGCCGGTGCCATCCGACGTATCGCCGATGTACATGCCCGGCCGCTTGCGCACCGCCTCGAGCCCTTCCAGGATCTGGATGCTGCCTTCACCGTAAGCGGCGCTTTGTGCCGCATCGTCAGCGGCTTTTGCAGTCTTCTTCGCTGCTTCGTCAGACGGGTTCAGTGCTTCAGTCATCTAGATTCAAACTCACGGTTTGGCCAACTGCGGATGCAGGGTGGCCCTTCAAAAACGCTGGGTAGAACTGGGTACAGGCCAACAATCGATCAGATCCGCATCGGCATCACGACGTACTTGAAGCCAGCATGCTCCGGCACGGTGATCAACACGCTGGAATTGGTGTCCTGCAGCTCGAGCTTGATCATTTCGGCGCTCATGTTGGACAGCGCATCCATCAGGTAGGTGACGTTGAAACCGATCTCGATGGTGTCGCCGCTGTAGTCAATCTCGATTTCTTCCTTGGCCTCTTCCTGCTCGGCATTGCTGGAAGCGATGCGCAGGGTACCGGGCTCGATGTTGACTCGCACGCCCTTGAACTTTTCGCTGGTCAGGATGGCGGCGCGCTGCAAGCTGGAGAGCAAAGGCGCACGGCCCAGAGTGATGTGGTTCTTGTGGTTCTTAGGGATCACGCGGTTGTAGTCGGGGAACTTGCCCTCGACCAGCTTGGTAACGAACTCCATACCGTTGAAACTGAACTTGGCCTGGTTGCCGGCGAAGCGCAATTCGATGGTGCTGTCTTCGTTGGCCTTGTCGTCCTTCAGCAGGCGCTGCAGTTCGAGCACCGTCTTGCGCGGCAGGATCACTTCCTGTTTCGGGATCTCGGTGTCGAGCGTGGCGTGGGCCAATGCCAAACGGTGTCCGTCGGTTGCCACCAGTGTCAGCGTCTTGCCTTCGGCGACGAACAGGATGCCGTTGAGGTAGTAGCGGATGTCATGAACCGCCATCGCGAAGTGAACCTGATTGATCAGGCTCTTCAGCGTCGCCTGTGGCACCTTGAACACCGGGCCGAAATCGGCCGCTTCCTGCACCAACGGGAAGTCATCGCTCGGCATGGTCTGCAAGGTGAAACGGCTCTTGCCGCCTTGCAGCGTCAGCTTGTTCTGATTGGCGCTGAGCGTGACGATCTGATCGGAGGGCAAGGATCGCAGGATGTCGATCAGCTTGCGTGCTCCAACGGTGGTTGAGAAGCTGGCCGCATCACCGTCGAAGGTATCGCGCGTTCGCACCTGGATTTCAAGATCAGAGGTGGTGAACTCAATCTCGCCACCGTTCTTGCGCAGCAATACGTTGGCAAGGATCGGCAAGGTGTGTCGGCGTTCGACGATGCCCGACACCGACTGAAGTGCACTCAGCAATTTTTCCTGCGCCGTCTTCAAGACAATCATGTGAGCCTCTCAAATTAGCCGTAATAGTAGGGGTCGCCATTTTCTGTGCACAACCCCATTTTCTTCCGAGACATCAACCATTTAGCGATGGTTCAACCCTGTGCGCAGGCGACGTCGATCGGCGGGAGTCAGACGCAACAACTTTTCGATTTCGACTTTCGCTGTGGACAAGCTCTTCTTGTGCCAAAGTTGTCCCCAGTGTTGTGCCTTGACAGAAGTTCAAAGCGTCAACCTTTCAGCGTCTGTTCCAGCACATGCAGCTGCTGGTTCAACTCGGGATTCTTCTGCCGCTCGGCCGAGATCTTGCGCACCGCATGCAGCACGGTGGTGTGATCCCGCCCCCCGAAAAGCTCGCCAATTTCGGGCAGGCTCTTCTGCGTCATTTCCTTGGCAAGATACATCGCGATCTGCCGCGGCCTGGCGATGCTCGCGGGCCGCTTCTTCGAGTACATGTCGGCGATCTTGATCTTGTAGAAGTCAGCCACTGTCTTCTGGATGTTCTCCACGCCGATCTGCCGGTTCTGGATCGACAGCAGATCCTTCAGTGCGTCGCGGGCCAGGGCGATGCTGATGTCCTTCTGGCTGAAGCGCGAGTACGCCAGGATCTTGCGCAGGGCGCCTTCGAGCTCGCGCACATTGGCGCGCACGTTCTTCGCGACGAAGAAGGCCACGTCTTCCGGCATCGGCGTGCCTTCGGCCTCGGCCTTCTTCATCAGGATCGCGACCCGCATTTCCAGCTCAGGCGGTTCGATGGCCACCGTGAGGCCGGCGTCGAACCGCGAGGTGAGCCGCTCGTCGATGTCCACCAGACCCTTCGGGTAGGTGTCGCTGGTCATGATGATGTGCGCCTTCTTGGCCAGCAGCGCTTCGAAGGCGTTGAAGAACTCTTCCTGCGTGCGCTCCTTGCCGGCAAAGAACTGCACATCGTCGATCAGCAGCAGATCCAGCGAGTGGTACTTGGCCTTCAGTTCATCGAAGGTCTTGCGTTGGTAGTTCTTGACGACGTCGGTGATGAACTGCTCAGCATGGAGATAAAGCACACGCGCCTCAGGTCGGTCGGCTAGCAGGGCATTGCCGACCGCATTCATCAGGTGCGTCTTGCCCAGGCCAACGCCGCCGTATATGAAAAGCGGGTTGTACATCTGACCCGGCGCACCCGCCACATGCAAGGCCGCGGTTCGCGCCATCTGATTGGCGCGGCCTGGCACCAGGTTCGAGAAGGTCAGGCCCAGGTTGAGTCTGTGACGTGATACAGCTGCGGCTGATGGTGGCGGGGCGTAAGTTGCGCCATTGATTGGCACAAATACCGACTCTGACGCGGCGCTGCGAGACTTCAATGGAATCAAACCGTCGTTTGCCGCCGGTATGTGGCTGAGCGGCGGCGTGTTGAGCGGCGCTGCGCGGACCGCGCCGTCCCGTGGCGCCAGATTGATCTCCAGCCGCACCGGCTTGCCAGCCAGTTCGGACAGCACCGCCTCGATGCGCCCACCGTATTGATTGCGGATCCAATCGAGCTTGAAGCGGTTGGGCACCAGCAAACTTGCCACCACCCCAGAGGCGCTGTCGGCGACTGCAGCGGCCTGAAGCGGGCGAATCCAGGTGTTGAACTGTTGTTCAGGCAATTCAGCTGCGAGTCGCTCGCAGCCGCGCTGCCAAAGATCTTCGGTCATTGTGTGAAGAACCGCGCTTCAGGGGCAGCTCAGTCTATACGAAATGGCGCGTCGAAAGGCAAGTTATCCACAGATTGAAAACGCAGAAGCTTTCTCAGTGAAGCAACTACCTGGAACAGCGCCTGACAAGGCACTTTTGACGGCAGCATCGTTTCTTGGTTTAATCGCGGGTTGCCCTGTAAGCGAGCGGGTCGAGGAGAAGGGCTTCGTCCTTCTGTGCGGCCCAAGCCCTGGATCACACACCGTGGTGATCCCGCGAACTGCGTCTCCCAACTACAGCCTTTGCGCCTCGGCGACCAGGCAACGATATTTTTCACTGGATAAACCATGAAACGCACCTACCAAGCATCGAAGACCCGCCGCGCCCGCACCCACGGCTTTCTGGTCCGCATGAAGACCCGCGGTGGACGCGCCATCATCAACGCGCGCCGTGCCAAGGGCCGCAAGCGTCTGGCGGTCTGAGTTCAAGCCCTCGCCTGATCGCAGGCAGCGGACGGTGAGCGCAGAGCGAATCGCCGTGACCCGCGCACTGACTAAAGCCAGCGATTTCACTCAGGTGCTCAACGCACCTGCGCAAGCACGCACGCCGCACTTCGCGGTGCACCATTTGGCGCGTGGGCCTTTGAGCGGGAAAACGGCCGCGTCAAACCCTGGTACTCAAGACTTGTCAACAGCTGCGAACCAAGGGATTTCCCTCCCTGTGGATCAATCGCCGTTGGTGGGGCTCTGGCTGGGGCTCGTGGTGCCCAAGCGGCATGCCAAGCGGGCGGTCACGCGCACGCTGTTGAAGCGGCGGATCCGTGCGGCAATCGCCAGCGCAGCGACGGCCTTGCCGGCGGGTCTGTGGGTGGTCAGGCTGCGAACGCCGTTCCCACGCAGCGAATTTGTCAGCGCTGCATCCGATCGGCTGAGCCACGCCGCGTCCGACGAACTGGCCACGCTGATGGCCGCGGCAGTTGCACGCGCCAAGCGATGAAGTCGATCGTCGTTTCCCGAGGTCCTTCGTCGCTCGTTCAGCAGACGCTGATCGGTGTGGTGAAGTTCTATCGCCTGATGTTCAGCCCCTGGCTCGGCTCGTCCTGCCGCTTCGAGCCAACCTGCTCGGCCTATGCGCTGACGGCTCTTCAAACCCACGGCGCTGCGGCGGGCGCCTACCTCGGCGCACGACGACTGCTGCGCTGTCACCCCTGGTGCGCTGGCGGCTGTGACCCGGTGCCTGTCTCTCGCTTTATCACCCCCGCCAATGCGCCATCCGAGGCGCCGGTGGCTGTGGATCTCCTCGAAAAGAATCTGTCATGACCGAAATGCGCCGCACCCTGCTGTGGGTGGTTTTCTCCATGTCGCTCGTCTTGTTGTGGGACGCTTGGAACAAGCACAACGGCCATCCATCGATGTTCGGGCCGCCCCCGACCACTGCCCCTGCGGCGACCGGCCCGACGCCGGCCGAGGCGCCAGGCAGCCAGGCGACCTCTACCAGCGCGGTACCCAACGCTGCCGGTGTCGCCGCGGCCCCGGGCTCGGTGCCCGTCAATGGCCCAGCAGCGACCGAGGCGGTGCCCCTGTCGCAGAAGATCGACATCACCACCGATGTGGTCAAGGTGACCTTCGACACCGCTGGTGGCTCAGTGGTCCGCCTCGAAATGCTCAAGCAGGTCGACCAACTCGATCGGGACAAGAATGTGTTGTTGTTCGACGAGTCCAGTACCCGGCTGTACAAGGCCCAGACCGGCCTGATCGCGGCACAGGGCGGAGCGAGCCTGCCGAATCACCTGACGGTGTTCACCCTGCTGCCGGGCGATCGCACGCTGAAGGAGGGTCAGGACAGCCTGGCGGTGAGCCTCGAATCCCCGGAGATCGGCGGCGTCAAGCTGCGCAAGACATACACCTTCCAGCGCGGCAGCTATGTGGTTGCAGTGAGGCACGAGGTGGTCAACGACTCGATAGCCCCCGTGACGCCTCAGGTCTACTTCCAGTTCCTGCGCGATGGCAATGCGCCGGAGGGCGAGTCGAGTTTCTATTTCACCTTCACCGGCCCGGCTATCTACACCGACGCGACGAAGTTTCAGAAAGTCGAATTCAAGACCATTGAAAAGCGCGGCCCGAACGAGAAGCCCGACCACGACACGGCCGCCGACAACGGCTGGATCGCCATGGTGCAGCACTACTTTGCCAGCGCCTGGCTGCTCGGCGCCACCGCCGACGACAAGCGTCCGCGCGAGTTCTTCACCCGCAAGGTCGACACCAACCAGTACGCCGTGGGCATGATCGTCCCGCTCGGAGAACTGGCGCCCGGTGCAACACAAACGCTCGATGCGCGCCTCTTCGCCGGGCCACAGGAAGAAGACAAGCTGAGCCAGCTGGCGCCGGGGCTGGAGCTGGTCAAGGACTACGGCTGGCTCACGATCTTGTCGAAGCCGCTGTTCTGGCTGCTGACGCAGCTGCACAAGCTGATGGGCAACTGGGGCTGGGCCATCGTCGGTCTGGTGGTGTTGCTGAAGATTGCGTTCTACTGGCTCAACGCCACCGCGTACCGCTCGATGGCGAAGATGAAGGCCGTGGGGCCGCGGGTGGCCGAGATGCGTGAGCGGCTGAAGGACAAGCCGCAGCAGATGCAGCAGGAAATGATGCGCATCTACCGCGAAGAAAAGGTCAATCCGCTTGGCGGATGCCTGCCGATCTTCGTGCAGATGCCGTTCTTCATTGCGCTGTACTGGGTTCTGCTGGCCAGCGTCGAGATGCGAAACGCACCCTGGATCGGCTGGATCACCGATCTGTCGGCCAAGGATCCGTACTTCATCCTGCCGCTGCTGATGACCGCGACCAGCCTGTTTCAGACCTGGCTGAACCCTATCCCAGCCGACCCGATGCAGGCCAAGCTGATGTGGATCATGCCGCTCGTGTTTTCGGTGATGTTCTTCGTGTTCCCCGCCGGCCTGGTGCTGTATTGGCTGACCAACAACATCCTGTCGATCGCCCAGCAGTACGCGATCAACAAGCAGCTGGGCGTGCTCGGCAAGTAGCAGGCAGCGCGGCCGCCCGCGGCGGCCAAGGTATCACGGAGAATGCCCCGCATGCTGCCGCGCCACCACGACCCGATCGTTGCCATCGCTACCGCGCCTGGGCGGGCCGCGGTGGGGATCGTGCGGGTTTCGGGCCGGGATCTGCGCCCGCTGATAGCCGCGCTGTGCCCGCGGCCGCTGGCGCCCCGCCATGCGAGCTACGGGCCGTTTCTCGACGCCAAGGGCGCGCCGATCGATCACGGTCTGGCCATCCACTTTCCGGCGCCGCAGTCGTACACCGGCGAGGACGTGCTGGAGCTTCAGGCCCATGGTGGCCCGGTCGTGTTGCAGCTGCTGCTCGCGCGGTGTCTCGAAGCCGGCGCTTCTGTCGATGCGAGTACCGGACGCGCCTCGCTGCCCGGCCTTCGCCTGGCGCTGCCGGGCGAGTTCACCGAACGCGCCTACCTCAACGACAAGCTCGACCTGGCACAGGCTGAAGCCGTCAGCGACCTGATCGAGGCCAGCACCGAAGCCGCCGCGCGCTCCGCAACGCGCTCACTCAGCGGCGGCTTCTCGGCTGAGATCGGCGCGCTCGACGAGCAGTTGATGCGCTTGCGCATGCTGGTCGAGGCGACGCTGGACTTTCCCGAGGAAGACATCGACTTCCTGCAGCAAGCAGATACCCACGGCCAGCTCGCGGCGATCAGCGAGCGGCTGCGCCGCATCGAAGACACCACGCGACAAGGCGCGCTGCTCCGCGACGGCATCACC
>CANHNO010000106.1 GCA_947462065.1 Burkholderiales bacterium
AGCCGACGATGGAGACATTCACACCCATGATTCCACTCCCGTGTTCCTGACCATCAACTGGATGCGGCGCTCGCCAACAGCTTGCGCAGCTCGTTCTTCAACACCTTGCCGTAGTTGCTGGTCGGCAACTCATCGACGAATCGGTATTCCTTCGGCCGCTTGAAGCGGGCTATGTGGTCGAGGCAGTGGGCATCGAGCTCTTTCTGCGTCACCACCCACCCCGGTGTGCACACCACAAAGGCCACCAGCACCTCGCCCCATTCAGGGTCGGGCCGGCCGACGATGCTGACCTTGGTGACGCCCGGGTGGGCTTGCAAAACTTCCTCCACCTCGCGCGGGTAGATGTTGCTGCCGCCGCTGATCACCACATCCTTCGAGCGATCGCGCAGCGTCAGGCAACCATGCGCGTCGAAGGAGCCCATGTCACCGGTGTGCAGCCAGCCGTTCTTGAGCGCCTGGCCGGTCGCGTCGGGGTTGCGCCAGTAGCCCGACATCACCACATCGCCGCGGCAGACGATCTCGCCCACCTCGCCCGGCGGCACCTGCACACCGAGTGCATCGATCACCCTCACCTCGACCCCGCTGCGCGCCCAGCCCACCGAACCGAGGATGGCGTCGTCATCCGTCGCGTGGCTGGCACGGTCGAGCCCGGTGATCGTCATCGGCGACTCGCCCTGGCCGTAGATCTGAGCGAACACCGGGCCCAGCACCGCGGTGGACTTTCGCAGCTCTTCCACGTACATCGGGCCGCCGCCGTACACGATGCAGCGCAGGTTGGCAGGCGGCGCGCGGTGCTTGGCCTCGGCCTCCAGCCGCAGGCGCTGCACCATCGTCGGCGCGAGGAAGGCACCGCAGCCGGGATGCGTTTCGCAGAGGTCGAGAAACTCGGCTGGATCGAACGCTCCCGAGACCGGCACCACCTGCCGCGCACCACGCGCCACCGAACTCAGCAGGTACATGCCCGAGCCGTGCGACATCGGCGCCACATGGATCTGGCTGCAGTGCGCGTCGAGTGCCTCGATGTCGGCCAGGTGCGCCACCGTCATCGCCAGCAGATTGCGATGCGACAGCATCGCGCCCTTCGATCGGCCGGTGGTGCCGCTTGTGTAGAACAGCCAGGCCAGGGCTTGCGGATCGATGGTCGGCGGCGCCAGGGCTTCGACCTGGCGCATGGCGAGGTAATCCGTTTCACCGATCACCACCAGGCGCTCGGCGTGCGCCGCGGCGGTGTGCGGTAAGTCAGGCAGCAGTTTCGGCGAGGTGAACACCAGCGACACATCAGCGTCTTCCAGGATCTGCTGCACTTCCTTGTCGTGCAGCTTGAAATTGATAGGCACGATGGTCGCCTCGGCCGCCCAGGCTGCGAACAGCAACTCGGGGAACTCCACCCGGTTTTCGCTTACCAGTGCGATGCGGTCACCGGCCGTGCAGCGCTGGCGAATGCCCGCCGCCAGGCTCAGCGCACGTGCACGCAACTCACGCCATGTCAGCACCTGCTCAAGGCCCCGGAACACCGCCCCCTGGTCGGGATAGCGCAGCGCGGTCTGGTCGAGCAGGGAGAACAGATTCATGTCGCGGCAGCCCTGGCAATGTGTTCGGCAGACCCACGGCCCGCTCAGGATGAGCAGCCTAGTGTCCCACCGCGCGACGGGCTCTGACCTAGATCAAACGAGAGGCACAAGGCCCGTTGGGAAGGCACCTTGCTATGCTCTGGCGGCCATGCAAAAGCACCCCACACCCCCCCAAAGCATCTCGTCACCGTGGCGACGTCGCCTGATCGTCACCGGGATCATTGTCGGATCCGGCAGTCTTATCTGGAGCCAGTTGCCCAAGGGAAGTTATCCCACCGACTTGTCGCGCATCGGTCAGGGGCAGGCGGTGCTCGTGCTGGCCATGGACAGCAACTATCTCGCTGGTGCGTCGGTGATGAACCTGCTCAACGACCTGCGGCCCAGCTATGCCGATTCGGTGCATTTCCTGGTCGCGTCGCTGGCCTTACCGGACGGACAGGCTTTTGCCATTCAGCACCAGGCCAGCGACGGGACGGTGGTGCTGTTTGACGCCAACGGCCAGCGCGTGGCGCTGCTGCACACGCCGCAGACCCAGGACGAATTGCGGCGGGCTTTGCGGGAAGCCTTCGGACCTTGATTGAGCAGCCGTCGGTCATCGGTGTTGCGGGTTTTGTATCCCACGCCGGCTGCGGGTGAGAATCACCCTCCATGAAAATATTGATCCTGGGCGCCGGCCGTGTCGGTGAAAGTGTGGCTGAAAGCCTGGTGTCCGAGAAGAACGACATCACTGTCATCGACACCAACCCGGCGCGCTTGCAGGAGCTTCAAGGCCGCATGGACTTGCGCGGCGTGGCCGGCAACGGCATCCAGCCCAGCGTGCTGCGCGAAGCCGGCATCGAAGACGCCGACATGTTCATTTCCTGCTCGCCGATGGACGAAACCAACTTGGTGGCCTGCAAGGTGGCGCATGACGTGTTCAACGTTCCCACCACCATTGCACGGCTGCGCAGCCCGGAATTTGTCAACGGCAGCGCACTGATGGACAAGAGCGGCTTTGCCGTGGACCAGGTGATCTGCCCTGAAGAAAGTGTCACGCGCACCATCCGCAAGCTCATTGAATACCCCGAAGCGCTGCAGGTGCTGGAGTTTGCCCATGGTCTGGTCAGCCTGATCGCCGTGCGCGCCGTGGCCGGCGGGCCGCTGGTCCAGCACAGCCTGGCCGAGATCCCGCAGCTGGTGCCAGGTGTGGACATGCGCATCGTGGCCATCTACCGGCGCGACATGGCCCTGGTCACGCTGGACGGCAACACCCGCATCGAACCCGACGACGAAGTATTTGTGCTGGCCGCCACCGAACACATCCGCACCGTGCTCGGAGCGCTGCGCAAGGCCGATCGGCCAGTGAAGAGGCTGATGATCGCCGGCGGTGGCAAGGTGGGTCTGCGCCTGGCGCGCGAGATCCACGGCGACTGCCAGGTCAAGATCATCGAGCCGGTGCGCCAGCGCTGCGAATACCTGGCCACCCAGCTGCCGCCCGAAGTGTTGGTGCTGAACGGCGACAGCACCGACGAAGACCTGCTGTCCGACGAAAACGTGCAGGACATGGACCTGTTCCTGTCCCTCACCAATGACGACGAGGACAACATCATGGGCTGCCTGCTGGCCAAGCGGCTGGGCGCACGCCGCGTGCTGGCTGTCATCAACCGCAAGGCCTATGCAGACCTGGTGCAGGGCACCACCATCGACATCGCCATTTCACCAGCGCAGGCCGTCATCGGCGAGTTGCTGGCCTTTGTGCGGCGCGGCGACATTGAAGCCGTGCACAGCCTGCGCCGCGGCGCCGCCGAGGCGCTGGAAGCCATCGTGCGCGGCGACCGCAAGACCTGCAAGATGGCCGGCCGGCGCATCGAAGAAGTGGGCCTGCCCAAGGGCGCACAGGTAGGCGCCATCGTGCGTGGCCTGCACCGGCCGGATGGCAGTGATGCCGGCGAAGACGCCAAGCCCCAGGTCATCATCGCCCACCACGACACTTTGGTGCTGCCCAACGACCACGTCATCGTCTTCGTGCCGCGCAAGCGCATGGTGCGCGAGGTCGAAAAGCTCTTCCAGGTCAGCGCCACCTTCATGTTCTGATGGGCACCTTGGCCGTTGTTGCGCTGGTGGGCCGCATGGTTGCCCTGTTTGCGCTGTTGATGCTGGTGCCTTTGGCTTTCGCGGTTTTCAGGCATGACCCTGCCGAAGACGCCTTTGTCATCGCCACCGCCACCACGGGGGGCAGCGGCATCTTGATGAGCCTGCTGACCTGGCGCTTTCGGCGCGAACTGCAACCGCGCGACGGGTTTGTGCTGGTGGGTCTGACCTGGCTCACGCTGCCCCTGTTTGGCGCTTTGCCGCTTTGGCTGGCGGTGCCAAACTTGAGTGCAACCAATGCTTATTTCGAAGCCATGTCGGCCTTCACGGCCACGGGCGCCACCGCCATCAGCGGGCTGGACGAACTGCCGTTGTCGATCAACGTCTGGCGCTGTTTCATGATGTGGGTAGGCGGCTTGGGGATCATCGTGCTGGCGGTGGCCATCTTGCCGCTGCTGGGCGTGGGCGGCACGCAGCTCTTCAGGGCCGAAGCCGCCGGGCCGATGAAGGACCAGAAACTCACGCCGCGCATTGCCGACACCGCACGGGCCATCTGGAGCATTTACGGTCTGCTGTCGCTGGCTTGTTTTTTTGCCTATCGCATCGCGGGCATGAGCTGGATCGACGCCTTCCTGCACATGTGCACCACCGTCAGCCTGGGTGGTTTTTCAAGCTACGACGCGAGCTTCGGCCACTGGAATTCACAGTCCATTGAAGCCGTGGCGATGCTGTTCATGATGCTTTCTGGCATCAACCTGCTGGTGTACTTTGCGGCCGCGCGCGGCCGTTCACTGGGCCCCTTGTGGCGCAACACCGAAGTGCGTGCCTTCTACGCCGTGGTGCTTGGCACGATTGCGCTCATAACGGTGTATCTCACGGTGAAAGGCACCTACCCCAGCTTCCAGGAGTCTCTGCGCCACACGGCGTTTCACGTGATTTCCATCGCCACCACCACAGGCTTTGCCAACCACGACTATGCGCAGTGGCCGCTGTTCGCGCCTTTCCTGATGATCCTGCTGGGCTGTTTTGCCACCTGCGCCGGCAGCACTGGGGGCGGCATGAAGATGGTGCGCCTGCTTCTGCTGCTCAAGCAATCGCGGCGCGAGCTGGTGCGCATCGTTCATCCAAGTGTCGTCAACCCGGTGGTTCTGGGCGGTGTGGCGGTCAGCGACCGCATCATGCAAAGTGTGATTGCCTTCATGATGATCTACGGCGCCACCTTGGTGGGCCTGACGATGTTGATGCTGCTCAGCGGCCTTGACGTGGTGAGCGCCTTCACCGCCATCATGGCTTGCGTGAACAACATCGGCCCCGGCCTGGGCGAAGTGGGTCCGTCCGTGAACTACGGCGTGCTGACCGACTTCCAGACCTGGATCTGTACCTTTGCCATGCTGCTGGGGCGGCTGGAACTGCTCAGCGTGCTGGTGCTGCTGACACCGCAGTTCTGGCGGCGTTAGGGGTCGATCCCTCGCGATGTGAACCGCCCCTGTTTGCCAAACCCAGACTACTTCACATCGACGATTGGGATATGGGCTGGCCTGTCGCCCCAGCCCAAGCGTCGTCGGCAAACGCAGTGCCAGCCTCCTCATAGACGTGGAAGACGGCATCGGCGCCCAGGTTCTTCAGCACCGCAATCTCTTCAGGGTACTTGACGATGGCGGCGATGCGCCCGGTGAAGGCACGGTTCTTCAGCTGCGACAAGGCGTACACGTTGCCGGCATGGCCAGGCATGGCCAGCAGCACCAGCTTCACGGACGGCGTGAGAATCAGCTTGTCCCAGAAGTCGGAATCCACCGCATCGCCCTCGATCACGTTGCGCTGGGCGGCCAGGTGTTTGGCCAACTGGTCCGGGTTGTTGTCCACGCCCAGCACGTTCAGGCCATGGCCTTGGCTGAGCCGCATGTAGGCACCGCTGCCGATCTGTCCCATGCCCAGCACAACGGCATCCACGGCCTCG
This sequence comes from Burkholderiales bacterium, assembly GCA_947462065.1. Taxonomy (GTDB): domain Bacteria; phylum Pseudomonadota; class Gammaproteobacteria; order Burkholderiales; family Burkholderiaceae_C; genus PBB1. The sequence goes on from CANHNO010000106.1 coordinate 5,599, forward strand.
ATGGCCATCGGCCGGTCAGCCGCCAGCAGCGTCTTGGCTTCCAGCACCGCCAGCGGCCCCTTGAGCCAGGCATACAGGCGTTCGCTGGCGGCGTTCAAGGGCGCGGCCAGCACAAAGCTGCCCGCCACGGCCAGCGAAATCACCACCAGCCATTCATCGGACAACCAGCCCGCCGTGGCAGCGATGGCGGCGACGATGAGGCCAAATTCGGAGTAGTTGGCCAGGGTCAGCGTGGACAGCACCCCAGAGCGGGTGCGCAATCCAAAACGCATCAACACCAGGAAATAAAGACCCGTCTTCAAGGGCAACAAGAGCAGCAGCAAGAGTGCCATCACCACCATCGAAAGGTCCGGCAGCGCGCCCAAGCCCACGCTGAGGAAGAAGCCGACCAGAAACAGCTCCTTCAGGTGGAACAGGGATTTGGCCAGGCCCGACGTGGCGGGGTGCGACGCCAGCATCATGCCCACGATCAAGGCACCCAGGTCACCCTTGACACCCACCGCCTCAAAGAGGCTGTAGCCCACCACCAGTGACAAGAAGGCACCGTAAAGCACCTGCAGGTCACCATGGCCCACACGGTCCAACATCGCGCGCATCAGCTTGGCCGCCGGCCACAACAACACCAGACCCAAAGCCCAGATGCTGGGCAACTTGCCCGAGCTGGCGCTGAGGAAGATCACCGCAAACACGTCCTGCATCACCAGAATGCCCACCGCGATGCGGCCATACAACGAGCCGAGTTCGCTGCGCTCCTCCAGTACCTTGACGGCAAAGACGGTGCTGGAAAAGCTGAGCGCAAAACCCAGCAGCACCATCGCCGTCCAGCCCAGTTCGCTGGCCATGGCCAGCCCAAGCGCCTTCAGCAAGAACAATACCGCCGCCAGGCAAAGCGTCGAGCCCACGATATGCAGCGTGGCCGAGCCCCAGACCTCACCGCGCATCAGCGTGCGGATGTCGAGCTTCAGGCCGATGGTGAACAGCAGCAGCGTGACCCCCAGGTTGGCAATGGTGTCGAGCGCCATGCTGCGCTCAAAACCCATGGCGTTGAGGATGAAACCGGCCGCCAAGAACCCGATCAATGGAGGCAGGCGGACCATCTGCGCAGCAAAGCCGGCGGCAAAAGCCAGCGCGATCATCAATGGTTCCATCAGGCCGCAATCCTGAGAAGGGGGGGGCGGCCGTGCACGGTGACGACCAGCGGGAATGTTAGCCGGCCAGGTGTCAGCAGGCCTGATCGCTGAAAAGGATCGCGCTGCGTTCAAACCGAAGGCAGGCACAGTTGCAATTCCTCACCGGGACGCCGATGAATGTGAGGTCAACGAAACGAGATGCCTGGAAGCGGCCCCTCGCCACCGTCAGGGCCGGCCGACCGCTGCGACGCCAAGGTCTGGCTGGTCGGTGAAGAAGCCGTCGATGCCCACCGCCAGAAACGCGCGCAACTGGCCGGTCAGATCGCCTGGCACCGCAGGCTGATCGCCACGGCGAAATTCCTCGGGCATGAACACTCCTTCGGCTCGGAAGGTCCATGGATGCACCACCAGCCCCCGCGCATGCGCCTCGCGCACCAGAGCACTCGCAGAGCCAAGTCGGCCGTTCACGCGCGGAATCACCAGATCGGTGTGGGGACCGATGCCATCGGCATGGCGCCGGATGAAGTCCAGGCCACCCGGCTGGGTCAGATCGACATAGCTGCGCGGATCGCCTGCCAGCACAAAGTCGTAAGGCTGACCGCTGGCCGCCAGCAACTGCACCAGGCGGATGTCGGTCCTGGTGCGGAGGTACTGCAGGTTCGCCACCTCGAAGGACTGGACGTAGACCGGCGCGGCCGCCGAGTTGCCGTAACTCGCGTGCAGCATGGACACCAGCGCATCGTCCATCGAAACCAGACCTCGCTCACGGGCGTGCGCGGCAAAGTAGCTCGGATGCTTGGTCTCCGGATAGATGCCGATCGTGCGGCCACGCTGCGCAGTCTCGGAACGGGCCAGATCGATGATCTCCTGCAGCGTTGGAATCGAAAACTGATCGTTGAAGGCGTTGTTGGCGGTGCGCAGGTCACGCAGGCGTTCCTGCGCGCGCACATCGGCGCGCAGTTCCGCAGCGGTGAAGTCCTCGACAAACCAGCCGCCGACCCGCTGACCATCGAGTGTCTTCACTGTCAGGCGCGAGGCGTACTGCGGCAGCTGCCACACATTGGTGCTGGTATCGGTGCGGTGGATCACCGGTGCGCCGTTCGCGCGGCGGATGCTGCCGTCGGATTCAAGCTCCACCCGCGCGAGCATCGGCTCGTGGCGAGCCACCAGAACCCCGTCGCGTGTCATCACCAGGTCGGGCTCGATGAAGTCTGCGCCCTGCTCGATCGACAGCGCGTAGGCAGCGAGCGTGTGCTCGGGGCGGTAGGCAGAAGCCCCGCGATGCGCGATCACGATCGGCGCCTGCCCACGCAGCGTCGGCTCACCGGTCATGGAGCGCGGCTCGGAGGTCATGATGCAGGCCGATGTCACGGCGGCCATGAACAAGGTGGGAACACGTGGCATGGTAAGGCTCCTCGGGACCAATGACTGCGCGTGCGAGCCGTGATCGAGAGTCTTGGCGCCGCATGTGGCAACGCGATGACCTTACCGTGTCGAATCACCGCGCGCTTGGCCGGTCGCGGGTGACCGCGCAGACCTCATCGCCCACCTGAAAATGATCTCTCTGCCACGCCCACCGAACCCTTTGCTGTCAACGTGGTGAGTCAGCCGCAGCTGTGAAAGCCGTGCTGGAGACGACTCCATCAGTTGCCACGCGAAAGATCGAAGTCTTCTTCCTCGGCTTGGCCCTGCGTGGCCAGCTCGTCGGCCACGGCCTTCATCAGCAGCACCGCGAGCAGCAGCGTCGATTTGACGGCTTGGCGCGCCCGCT
>CANHNO010000107.1 GCA_947462065.1 Burkholderiales bacterium
CTTGCCGGCGCCGTTCGGGCCGATGATGCCGACGATCGCGCCGGCCGGCACCTTGAAGCTCAGGTTGTCGATCAGCACCCGGTCGCCGAAGCTCTTGGTGACGTTCTCGAACTCGATCACCTCGTGGCCGAGCCGCTCGCCGACCGGGATGAAGATCTCGTTGGTCTCGTTGCGCTTCTGGTAGTCGGTGTCGCTCAGTTCCTCGAAGCGGGCCAGACGGGCCTTGCTCTTCGCCTGCCGGCCCTTCGGGTTCTGGCGCACCCACTCCAGCTCCTTCTTCATCGCCTTGGTGCGCGCGTCCTCGGTCTTCTGTTCCTGCTCGATGCGGGCTTCCTTCTGTTCCAGCCAGGTGCTGTAGTTGCCCTTGTACGGAATGCCCGAACCGCGGTCGAGTTCGAGAATCCACTCGGCCGCGTTGTCGAGGAAGTAGCGATCGTGGGTGATGGCGACGACAGTGCCGCTGAAGCGGCTCAGGAACTGCTCCAGCCAGTCGACCGACTCGGCGTCCAGGTGGTTGGTCGGCTCGTCGAGCAGCAGCATGTCGGGCTTGGACAGCAGCAGCCGGCACAGCGCCACACGGCGCTTCTCACCGCCCGACAGCTTGCCGATGATGGCGTCCCACGGCGGCAGACGGAGCGCGTCGGCGGCGAGTTCGAGTTGCAGGTCGGTGTTCTCGGAACCGGCAGCAGCGATCACCGCTTCGAGCTCGGCCTGCTCTGCGGCCAGCGCGTCGAAGTCGGCATCCTCTGCGGCGTACTCGGCATAGACCTCGTCGAGCCGCTTCTTCGCCGCCAGCACGCCGCCGATGCCTTCCTCGACCGATTCGCGCACGGTCTGGTCGGGGTTCATCACCGGTTCCTGCGGCAGGTAGCCAATGTTCAGACCCGGCATCGGCGTGGCTTCGCCTTCGATGTCCTTGTCGACCCCTGCCATGATCTTCAGCAGCGTCGACTTGCCCGAGCCGTTCAAACCCAGCATGCCGATCTTGGCGCCGGGGAAGAAACTGAGCGAGATGTTCTTGAGGATCTGGCGCTTCGGCGGAACGATCTTGCCGACGCGGTTCATGGTGAAGACGTACTGGGCCATGGGCTGCCTTGAATTCAGTGAGTGACGAGCGTTGTTGGGCGCCGAAGGCGCTTCGGGCGACGGACTGACCGCAGAGGTTGCCATCGCACTGGAAACGCATATTGTCGTTGGTCGAGGTTTGCACCTCATTTGCCCTTCTGATCAGCTCAGAGATCAGGGATAACCCGTTAGACTCGACGCAACCAGCGCGGAAACCAGTCGCCACGCTGATGTCATCCTGACCGGGCCCGCATTTCTATTGCGCCCCTCACACCCCTCTGCCTGCGACTGGCGCTCGCGATGCGAGCGACAGGCCGATCCGCTGTTTGGAATTTCCACATGTCTTTTGAATCCCTCGGCCTCGCCGAGCCTTTGTTGCGTGCCGTCGCTGAATACGGCTACACCACCCCCACGCCGATCCAGATGCAGGCCATCCCTGTCGTGCTGGCGGGCGGCGACCTGCTCGGTGGCGCACAGACCGGCACCGGCAAGACAGCCGGCTTCACGCTGCCGATGTTGCACCGGCTGATGGCACAACCCGCCGTGCGCGATGCGAAAGGCAAGCTGCCCATCCGCGCGCTGATCCTGACGCCCACCCGCGAACTCGCTGCCCAGGTCGAGGAAAGCGTTCGCACCTACGGCAAGTACAGCAAGCTCACCTCGATGGTGATGTTCGGCGGTGTCGGCATGCAGCCGCAGATCGACAAGCTGCGCCGTGGCGTCGACATCCTGGTCGCCACACCGGGCCGCCTGCTCGACCACCACCAGCAGCGCACGCTCGATCTGAGCCACATCGAGATCTTCGTGCTCGACGAAGCCGACCGCATGCTCGACATGGGCTTCATCCACGACATCAAGAAGGTGCTGGCCATCGTGCCGGCACAGAAGCAGAGCCTGCTGTTCAGCGCCACCTTCAGCGACGAGATCAAGGCACTGGCCGACAGGCTGCTGAACAAGCCCGCGCTCATCGAAGTGGCGCGCCGCAACCAGACCGCCGACACCATCGCGCAGAAGGTCCACCCGGTGGGCCGCGAGATGAAGAAGGACCTGCTGGCGCACCTGATCAAGTCGAACGACTGGGAGCAGGTGCTGGTCTTCACGCGGATGAAGAGCGGCGCCAACAAGCTGGTCGAGTTCCTCGAGAAGCAGGGGATCAGCGCGATGGCAATTCACGGCAACAAGAGCCAGGGTGCACGCACCAAGGCGCTGGCCGAGTTCAAGACAGGCGACCTGACGGTGCTGGTGGCGACCGACATCGCCGCGCGCGGCATCGACATCGACATGCTGCCTCACGTCGTCAACTACGAGTTGCCGAACGTGTCGGAAGACTATGTGCACCGCATCGGCCGCACCGGCCGCGCAGGCGCACAGGGTGAGGCGATATCGCTGGTCTGCCCGGACGAAAACGGCTTCCTGCGCGACATTGAGCGGCTGATCAAGCGCGAGATTCCGAAGGAAATCATCGAAGGCTTTGCGCCGCCACCCGGCGAGAAAGCCGAGCCGATCGTGCTCGGCCGCATGGTGATCGGTGAAGGTGCCGGCCGCGGTGGATTTCGCAACAGCGGCGGCGGTCGTCCCGCTGGCGGAGGTGGCGGTGGCGGAGGTGGCCGAGGCCGCAATGACAACCGCTCGGCACCATCGCGCTCAGGCGGTGGCGGCGGTTACGGCGGCAGTGCGCCAGCGCGATCGGGCTCCAGCGGCGGCAGCCAGGCGCCGCGGGCTCCGGCCCGCGACGGCCAGGCACCACAAGGCACTCGTGCAGCAGCACCCGCGAACCGCCCGGCCGGTTCCCGGCCTGAGCCGCGACGCGAAGGGGGTGGTTTGTTCGCCCCGCGCTCGACGGGACCCAAGCGCTGAGCGTCAAGGCCGGCACATCGTGCCCGGCCAACGCGGGCAACGGCACTCCGGTCAATCGAAGCGCCGCTCCCGCAGCCATTTGGTGGCCACCCACTTCTCACCCTCCAGCACCGGTGCGCCGCCGTGCAGCGTGCGCGTCATCGGGTCCGGACGGTCATAGCTGAAGAACACCGCGTTGCCCTTGATCGGCAGCACGCTGAGGTGCGCATCCGGAAACACCGTGGCACCGCCACGCGCGGGGGTGTTGAGGTACATCACCACGCTGGCCACACGCTGGCCGCCACGCTCCAGAACAGCCGGCGTGCCGGCCTGCAGCGGGTCGAAATAGTCGTAGTGCGGCTTGTATTCGGCGTTCGTCCGGTAACGCAGCACCTGCAGGCCTTCGCCGTTTTCCATCGGCCAGTTCAACAGCGCAGCAATGCGTTGCTCGATGCGTGCGCACAGCGGGTTCTCGGCCCGCCCAAAGAACATGCCTTCGCTGGTGCGAGCGTCGTTGACTTCGCTACCGCCAGTGTGCAATTCGACAGTTTCAGATCGCGCCAGCCGCGCTGTGGCCAGTTCAATCAAGGCGTCGCATTCCGCATCGGACAGCAGGCTCCCGAAAACAACGACGCGCGGGTTCAACAAACTTGCCAACACGTGAACACCCCCCGCAACGGCAGCTGTCGAGGTCTGTGGCAAATCGAAGCGGCACAACAGGCTGCCATCCGCAGACATCGGCTCAGGCACCTTCACGGGTGGCGGCAGGCCTTGGGCCTGGGCCAGCTCGACCAGGTACCCGCGCAAGGTGTCCTCGAGCGCCTGCTCGGCCACCTCGATCGACCAGCCGCTGTCGCGCATGGCCTGCAGCACGACTTCGGGCGCCTGGCCCGCGCTCGCCTGCTCGACGATCCAGCGCCTCAGCTCAGGCGTGATCTGCTGGGCTGCCGACATGCCGAGAGTTCAGAGCTTGCGCCGGAAGACCAGTCGGTGCGGTTCAGACGCAGCCGCATCGAACGCATAGCCATCAGTGTCGAATGCCTGCAGCCCTTGCGGCGTCTGCACCCGGTGCGTGATCGCATAGCGCGCCATCAGGCCACGCGCGCGCTTGGCGAAGAAACTGATGATCTTGTACTGCCCGGACTTCCAGTCCTCGAACACGCACTCGACAACGCGAGCCTTCAGCCAGCGGTTACTCGGCGTCGGCTGCACTGCCTTGAAATACTCCTGCGAGGCCAGATTGACGATGACAGGTGACGGATCGGAATGCATTTGCTGGTTGATGTGCTGCGCGAGCGCATCACCCCAGTAGGCGTACAGGCTGCTGCCCCGTGCGTTTGCCAGCGAGGTTCCCATTTCCAGTCGATAGGGCTGCATCCTGTCGAGCGGGCGCAGCAGGCCGTACAGCCCCGACAGAATCAACAGGTGCTTCTGCGCCCACCCGAGATCCTCATCGCTCAGCGTGGACGCATCGAGGCCTTCGTAGACATCACCATTGAAGGCCAGTACCGCCGGCTTGCTGTTCTTCGCAGTGAATCGTGGCTTCCACACGCCGTAGCGGCCGACGTTCAAGGCGGCCAGCGGCTCTGACAGGTCCATCAGCGCGGCGATGTCGGCAACGCTTTTCGTCTTCAGCAAGTTGATCAGTTCGGCCGACTGCGAGACGAACTGCGGTGTGGTGGCATCGGTGGGGCGCGCGGGACTTTCGTAATCGAGCGTCTTGGCGGGGGACAGAAGGAACAACATGGCTCTGGCGCGACGGAGGTGGGGGACAAACCGCACTCTATCGAAAGATGCACCGCACATTGCGGTGCACGCATCAGGTTCATCGCGCCGAGAGGAAAAGCCTCACTTCTTGGCGTCGTCGACCGTTTCCTTGATCTTGTCGCCGGCTTTCTCGATCTGGTTACCTGCCTTCTGGGCGGCGTTGTCAACGGCCTTGCCCGCTTCTTCTGCAGGCCCCTCCTTGGGCTGACAAGCCACGACCGCCAGCGCGACCATGGCAATGAAGACATACAGACCACCCTTGGGGTTGAGCATGATGAAACCTCCCGAATTGAGCGCCAACGGTGCGTGGCCGGTGGCTGGAAACCGAAATAGTGCGAACTGATTGGCACTTTAGGGAGGCATCCGCGGGCTGTCATTCGGAAGCTGTGACGCTTTGTTGTGAGCGCTCGCCTACAGCGCGAACATTTACTCACACGATGAAAGGTCGCGGTGCGGTTTGAACGAAAACAAGCTCAGCGGAAGTCGCGGCTGCGCGTCGTCAAGCCATCCAGCAAGGCGGTGTGGTCGATCAGCTTCGTCGCCAGCAGGTGCATCACCGCATGCTCGCCGCCACTGTCGCTGTGGCGCTGCCATTGGCCGTAGACGGTCAGCAGCGTCGCGGCCAGCAGCGGCTGGCGCTGGGCCTGCGCCACCGCCGGCCAGACGATCACATTGATGCTGCCGGTGTCGTCTTCCAGGGTGACGAAGACCGTGCCTTTGGCGGTGCCAGGCCGCTGGCGGTGCGTGACCAGGCCACTGGCGCGCGCGATGCGCCCGCTCGGGTAGCCGCGCAAAACCTCGGCCGTCTGGACCCGGAACGCATTGAGCTGCGGGCGCAGCAGCGAAAGCGGATGGCGCTTCAGTGTCAGGCCCAGGCTGCGGTAATCGGCACGCATGTCTTCGGCGGCACTGGGCGCGGCCAGCGCGGGCGGAAACGCTTCGATGTCGGCTTCACGGCGGCGCATGCCGTGAAGCAGCGAGGTCGGCCGTGGATCGATCGCGGCCACCGCCCAGGCCGCCTGATGGCGGTGGCCCGCCTGTGCCGATGCGCCGCTTTGCACCCGAGACTCCACCATCAGCCCTCGCAGCGCGTCGGACTCGGCCAGCAGTTTCAGGTCGTGCGAAACGAGGATGGCGCGGCGAGTCAGATCGTCGAGGTCGCTGAACGCACCATCGCGCTCACGCGATTGCACGATACGCCTGGCCACCTCGGCCGACAGGCCACTGATGCGATTCAGTCCGAGACGCACGGGACGAATCGCATCGCCCTGCCCTTCCAGGCCGCTGTCCCACAAGCTGTACCGCACATCGACAGCACGCACTTCCACGCCATGCGCGCGCGCATCGCGCACGAGCTGCGCGGGCGCATAAAAGCCCATCGGCTGGCTGTTCAGCAAGGCAGCCAGGAACGCATCGGGGTGATGGCGTTTGATCCAGCTGCTGGCGTAGACCAGCAAGGCAAAACTCGCGGCATGGCTTTCCGGAAATCCGTACTCACCGAAGCCCTGGATCTGCTTGAAGATGCTCTCGGCAAAGTCGCGCTCGTAACCCTTCTCGACCATGCGGCCGACCAGGCGCTCATGGAACGGCCCCAGTCCGCCCTTGCGCTTCCAGGCAGCCATGCCGCGACGCAGGCTGTCGGCTTCGCCGGGTGTGAAGTCGGCGGCCAGCACCGCGAGCTGCATCACCTGCTCCTGAAAGATCGGCACGCCCTTCGTGCGCGACAGCGCCACTTCGATTTCCGGCTTCGGGAAAGTGACCGGCTCCAGCCCATCACGCCGTCGCAGGTACGGGTGCACCATGCCGCCCTGGATCGGACCGGGCCGCACGATCGCGACCTCAATCACCAGGTCGTAGAACTCGCGCGGCTTCAGGCGCGGCAGCATGCTCATCTGCGCGCGGCTTTCGATCTGGAACACACCGACGGTATCGGCCTGGCAGATCATGTCGTAGGTGGCGGCGTCTTCGGAAGGCACGTCCTGCAGCTCGAAACGGCGACCGAGCTTCTCGCTGATCACATCAAGCGAGCGGCGCAGCGCGGTCAGCATGCCGAGCGCCAGGATGTCGACCTTCAACAGACCCAGCGCATCGAGGTCGTCCTTGTCCCATTGGATGACGCTGCGATCCTCCATCGCCGCGTTCTCGATCGGCACCAGTTGCGCGAGCGGCCCGCGCGAGATCACGAAGCCGCCCGGGTGCTGGCTCAGGTGCCGCGGGAAGCCGATCAGCTGTTCGGTCAATTCGATCCACAGGCGGGTGGTGGACGCTGTCACGTCGAAACCCTGCGCGCGCAGGCGCTCGGCATCGATGTGCTGGCCATCGAACCACTGCTGGCTTTTCGCAACCTGGCTGATGTGCTGTGCATCGAGGCCGAGCGCGCGGCCCACGTCGCGCAAGGCGCTGCGCGGGCGGTAGCGGGTGATCACGGCCGTCAGCGCTGCGCGGTCGCGGCCGTACTTGCGATAGATGTACTGGATGACTTCTTCGCGGCGCTGGTGCTCGAAGTCGATGTCGATGTCCGGCGGCTCGTTGCGCTCGGCACTGATGAAGCGCTCGAACAACGTGTGCTGCCGCGACGGATCGACCTCGGTCACCTGCAGGCAGTAGCAGACGGTGGAGTTGGCCGCGCTGCCGCGCCCCTGGCACAGGATGTTCTGCGAGCGCGCCCAGGCCACGATGTCGGCCACCGTCAGGAAATACGGCTCGTACCCCAGCTTGGCGATCAGCGCCAGTTCGTGCTCGATCTGCTCGCGCACCTTCGGTGGCAAGCCGCGTGGAAACAGATCGGGCGGGTAACGCTTCAGCGCACCCAGCTCGGTCAGGGCGCGCAGGTGGCTGGTGGGCGTGGCGCCCGGTGGCACGATCTCCTGCGGGTATTCATAGCGCAGCTCGGCCAGCGAGAAGGTGCAGCGCTCGGCCAGCGCCACTGTCTGCGCCAGCCACGCCGGCTCGTACAGCGCCTGCAGCCTGCCGATCGGGCGCAGATGCTGCTCGGCGTTGGGCTCCAGCTGCCAGCCGCATTGCGCCAGCGGCAGACCCAACCGTGTGGCGGTGAGCGTGTCCTGCAGCGGCTTGCGCGAGCGCACATGCATCAGCACATCGCCCGCAGCGGCCACGGCCAGGCCGGTGATGTCGGACACCCGCCGCACCCGCTCGACCAGCACCTCATCCCGGCCACGAAGCAGCAGCGACAGCGCGATCGCCGCACGGTCACCAAACACCGCCTTCAGCCACTGCGCATGGGCCAGCACCTGATCGAACGGCTGCGTGACATCAGGCGCCAGCAGCGCCAGGCAACCGGGCAGCCCGGCGAGCAGATCGCCGTGTGGATGATCTGCCGCGGCCTCGACGTCTGCGCGGAACGCCCGATACCGGCCCTTGCCCGCACGCTGCCGCGCGATCGTGATCCATTGCGACAGGTGGCCATAGCCTGCCCGCGTCTGTGCCAGCAGAACCAGGCGCATCGGCGACATCGACACCCCCGCCGCATCGGCACCACCAGCACCCACGAGCTGCGACACCCACATCTGCGCCCCGACGATCAGCTGCAGCCCACAGCGCGCGGCCGCCTCGTGAGCCTGCACCACCCCCGACAGTGAACACTCGTCAGTGATCGCCAAGGCGCGGTACCCCAACTGCCCCGCCCGCGCGACCAGTTCCTGCGGATGCGAGGCACCGGTCAGGAAACTGAAATTGCTGCGGCAATGGAGTTCGGCGTAAGCGACCACTTGAAAACCTCAC
>CANHNO010000108.1 GCA_947462065.1 Burkholderiales bacterium
CGCGGATTGCTGGATGCCAGTCGCAACAACTCCTGCGTCAGCTCTCGCGCCAGTTTGTAATCCTCCTTCTGATAGGCCAGCTGCGCCTCCGCATACTTGACCTCTGTGCTCTTGGGCGCCAGTTTCTTTGCTTGATCGAGCTGGACCGAGGCCTCTTCCAGCTTGTCTTTGTCCATCAGTATGGCCAGCACCGCCAAATGGCCAATCACAAACTTCGGGTTGACCCCGATGGATTTTCGATAAGCAGCCAAAGCATCGTCGACTCTGCCCTGTGCATAGAGGGCGACGTCGCCTTTGAGCTTCCAGGCTTCAGCGTTTGCCGGAGCCTTCGCCAGGATGTCGTCGATTGTCAGCAAAGCGCCTTCGATGTCGCGCGCCGCTGCTTTTTGCCGGGCCTTGAGCATCAACGCGGGCACGTGATTCGGGTCAGCAGCCAGTGCAGCTGCCAAGGCTGCCTCGGCCGCTTGCGGCTTGCCCAGGCTGTTCTGTGCGATGGCTAACGAGGTCTGAAGGCTGGCGTCAGCAGATGGCTGATTCAGCTTGGTGGAGCCAAACTGAGCCACTATCTTTTGAGCTTGACCCAGGAGTACCAGCGTGCGGGCCAATTCAGGCACAACGATCGGTTCGGAATACTTCGCCGCCAGCGCCTTGGTGAACTCAATTTCAGCGCCAGTGGGGTCCCCTTCTTCCAGCAGGAGCTTTCCGAGCAGGAACCGGGCTTCGCCCAGGTCGGGGTTCTTTTGCAGCGCGCTCTTCAACTGAATCTGCGCCGACTTGTTGTCGCTCTTCTGAATGAACTCCTTCGCCGACAGAAGCTGTTGTTCTGGCGATTGATCGCTACAGGCGGTGAGAAGGGCTGAAGCAACCAGCGCAGTCAGCAGCGTTTTTCGGTGGAGTGGTGTCATTTTCGATCCGGTGAGGCTCGCGGCGTCGACCGATGGCGCAGACATTCCTGCCCCCACAGGTGCCAGCGGGGGGATCATCGCTTGAAATTCACAACTCGCTGGTTCACACCCTGCTGCGGACGCCAGTGAACAATGAATTCCTCACGATGTATGGCGACGTCCGCAGTTTCCGAGGGGGAGCGCCCCGCCAATAGACAGACCAACCCGTTAGAAGTCAGGTCGGTTCGGCCACGCCGGCGTTCAACGGGAGCGCTCCCCCGGCTCAGTGGTCACCGAGCTGGTAACTCGACACCGAGTTGCAGCACAGGAACGTTGGCCTGCGGGTAGATCACCGCCAATGGCGAGAAGGTGCCGTGGTCGAAACCGCGCCCTGGGCCCAGCTGCGCTGGAAAGCCAGCGGCTTCGATCAGGCTGCGCACGCATTCAGCGGTTCGAGGCGATCCAGGCGCCGGCTAGGTGATGCTGCAGGTGTGCTGCGGGAACCCGGCGTAGTCGTAGACCATCGGCGACTGGGGGCTCGACATCACGGTGAACTCGCGTTCTTCCCAATGCCCTGAGATCACAAGCACCGCTTTCGATGTCTCGCCGATCTGGCCTGACATCGCCTTCAAAGGTGCCTCGAGTTGGTCGGCAGGGTCGCGATGTTTGGGCTCCCCCCGGCTACATGGCCTTGACCACCGCATCGAATTGCGTGTGCAGCGACTTGTCGTGTCGTGTCACGGGTGGAACCGGCTTCGCGATGCCGAGCAGCTGGTAGACCGCCATCTGCGCGGCCCGCACCGAAAATTCGACCGTGAAGACGGTATCCAGCGGGATCTCGACGAACTGGCTGATGAAGGCGAAGTTCTTCGTGTCTGGCGGCACCGGCAGCGGGCGGTCTCCGGGCGCGCGAGGCATGAACATGCTGGTGATGTAAGGCATGCGGCAGGGGATGCAGTTGGCCGTGGTCACCGCGTCGAGATCGAAACGCAGATGGCCGCAGAGCTCCTGCAGCAGTTCTGCTCCCGTGCAATCGGCCATGGCCTTGGGAACGAAGTTGCCAATGCGGTCCGGGAACAGCCCATAGCCCCAGAACACCTGCACATCTGCCGGCTGGTTGGCGAAGTGTGGCTGGTGCGCCAGCACGATCGACATCAACCAGTTCGAGTCCTTGAAGGTCACCAGCCCACCCGTGCCTGCCTCGTTGCCGCTGAAGCGCTGCATCTGCTCGAAGAAGACCGAGTTGCTGAGCGTGACGGTGAACGAGGCCCAGTCTGATTGCGCGACGCAACTGTTGAACACGGCCGGCCTGCCGAACGAGGGCCTGCCATCGGCGAGCTTTTCCCACAGGCTCCAGCTGCCGTTGTGGGCCTTCTTCAGTTTGGCGGGCGCTGTTGTCATGGAACCCAGACTCGACGCATCGGTCATCGAGCCGTTCTGCAAGAACACCAGATCGCCTTCCTCCAGGATCATCGATTCGCTGCGACCCTTCAGCGTGCAGTGCAAACCAATGACCTCGAACCGACCTTCGGTGAGTTTGTGGTCGAGATCGGTCACGGTGCAATCGTTGATCAAGTGCACACCTTGTGCCTCCAGCCAGCGATGCAGGGGCACCACCAGCGAGTCGTACTGATTCAGCACCGTGCGCTTGACACCCGCCAGCGTCTCGATGCGCGAGAACTCCAGCATGAAGCGGTGCAGATAGCGCCTGAACTCCACCGCGCTGTGCCAGGGCTGGAAGGCGAAGGTGGTGACCCACATGAACCAGAACTCGGTCTGGAAGAACGTAGGCGACAGGTGATCGGTGATGCAACTGGTGCCCAGCGCGGCTTCGTCAGCGCTGACCAGTCGGAGCAACTCCACCCGGTCGTGCATCGAAAAGCCCATTGACGCCACCGGCACCTTCGCGCGGCGGCTGTCGACCAGGCGGGACAGCGCGTGCGAGACATGCTTCTCGTTGAAGGCCAGCGTCTCGTCGAACACGCTGCGGCCCGGTTGCGTGAGCGAAGGAATGGACTTGAACAGATCCCAGGTGCACTCGTAGTTGTCCATGGTCAGCATGCGGCCGCCGCGCATCGAGTAGCCGCGCTTGGCGTCGCCTGAGCCGTCCAGGCTGCCGCCCATCACCGAGCCGGTCTCCAGGATGCTGATCTGGCCGCCAGACATGCTGCCGTCGCGGATCAAGAAGGCGGCGCCAGCCAAGGAGCCAATGCCCCCGCCGACAAAGTAGGCCTTGCGCGTCGCTTTCATGGTGTCGCCTTTCTCGGGGTTGCTGTGCTGCCTGCGGGTGAACGCCGGATCCTGTGCCGTCCCGTGTGCGCTGTCTGTGCGACAGCCAACGCATGTCGAAGTCCTCAGTTCCTGAGTGTTCGCTGCCGCACTGTTCAGCGGGTTGCTCATGCGTACGCTGTGACGTTCGGTCCTGCCGACTCAGCACGGCGCCTTGCATTTCCAACTGGAGCTCGCGGTGAACCCGAACATCACCCAGAAAACTCCCCACACGCCACCGCCATGATGCAAGGCGATGCGATGACAACCCTCCGCAGGCGGCAGTTCATGGCGGCTGCGCCAGCGGTGCTGCTTGGCGCGACGATGCTGCCCGCGTGTTCGCAAGTCTCCGACCCCGAGAGCTATGAGTCTGTCGCCGCACGGATACGAAGGGCGGACGCCTCGGTCGGTATGGATGGCTCGGTGCTCGGTCAGGCACTGTCTGCCGAACTCGTGCGCGAACTGGTGAGATTCGCGACGCTGGCGCCATCCAGCCACAACACCCAGTGCTGGAAGTTCGCGCAGGAAGACCTGGGGCTCACGATCGGGCCCGACGTGTCCAGGCGCTGCCCCGCGGTGGACCCCGACGACCATCACGTCTTCGTGACCCTGGGCTGCGCCGCCGAGAACCTGGCGCTTGCTGCACTGGCCCACGGGCTGCACGCCGAGGCCCGATTCGATGCGGTACGCAGCAGGATTCATGTGGCGCTGTCACCCACGCCAGCGCAAGGCTCACCGCTGTTTCAGGCGATTCCCGCGCGGCAGTGCACTCGCGGCGACTACGACGGCAAGCCTCTGTCTGGCAACGAGCTGAAGCTGCTTGAACGCACGGGCACGTCCAACGGTGTGCAAGTGCTGTTGCTGACCGATCGGACTGCCATGGAGCGCGTGCTGGCGTATGTGATTCAGGGCAACACCGTCCAGCTGGCAGATCCGGCATTCGTCAAGGAGCTTGAAGCCTGGATTCGCTTCAACCGCGCAGCGGCAGTGCGCACACGGGACGGTCTGTTCAGTGTGTGCTCGGGCAGCCCGAGCATCCCGACCTGGTTGGGCGACCTCGCCTTCGGCTTGCTTGTCAATGCCAAGGGCGAGAACGACAAATACGCGCGCCAGCTTCGTAGCTCGGCTGGCATTGCCGTGTTCGTGGGCGACGCAGCCGACAAGACCCATTGGGTGGAGGTGGGCCGCGCCTATGAGCGCTTTGCGCTGCAGGCCACGGCACTCGGCATCCGCAACGCCTTCCTCAATCAGCCGGTCGAGGTGGCGGCGGTGCGCTCGCCGTTCGCTGCGGCGCTCGGCCTGCCCGGTCTGCGGCCGGACCTGGTGGTTCGCTTTGGTCGCGGGCCGACCTTGCCACCGTCACTGCGCCGGCCGGTCAATGCGGTGATGGTGTGAGGCGCGGCACGCCCCGCTGGAGGCGTCGACATGACATGTTCACTCTGACATGGTCTCAAACTGGTCTGACGAGCCCTGAGCCTGCAATCCTTCGCGCTTGCGAATTGCGCGTCACCTGCCACCCGACGGCGTTGCGGAGGCGGCGCCTGCTGCTGTCGTGTCACGCGGGATGCGCATGGCGGCGTCTTCGAATGTGCCCGCCACGGCATCCAGGTGGCACGCGGCGCAGTTGTTCTTGCTCTTGACGGGTGGAAGCTGCCAGTCGGCCGCGCTGATGTCACTGTGCTTCCCGACCCAATAGGGCGTTTCGGTGATGCGCAGCGGCGTTACGCCATTCGGAATCGATCGATTGATCTTGAATGCCGCTTCGGTGGAACTGTTCTCGGCCGCATTGCGAACCAGGAAGGCCAGAACGCCGACAGTTGTCTGCGCATCGAGCGCCAGATCCGTGCCGAAGTGATCGGCTTGGCCCGTCATGATCAGCCTCC
The DNA here is from genome assembly GCA_947462065.1 of Burkholderiales bacterium. Lineage (GTDB taxonomy): Bacteria > Pseudomonadota > Gammaproteobacteria > Burkholderiales > Burkholderiaceae_C > PBB1. The sequence continues at coordinate 5,036 of CANHNO010000108.1, forward strand.
ACGACCTCGCAGGCAGCAGATTCGGATGGAAGGCCAGGTGGCAGCTGCCGCACTCCTCGCGCCACACGCGATCGTCCGGGAGCGGTCGCCCCACGAAGGCGACGTGTGGCGAGTCGAGGCCGGCGCCCACAGGGACAGACGCACTCAGACCGAGTCGCGCTGCGACGGGCTCATGCCATGCATAGAAGAACCACCAGCCGCCGAAGGCTGCCACCGCCAGCAACATCACTGCTGCTGATGCATTGAATGGCCTCGAGGCCACCGTGCCATCGGGCTCGTCCTTCCTGCCGGTGACCATCGACAGCGGCAAGTTCTCCTTGTGCAGCCAGCTGCCCAGCGCCACACCGGTCAGGTGGCCGCCCACCGTCACCATCATCAGGAAGGCGAGCACTTCGTGCGCCCGCTTCATCCAGCCCGCGGCGCGAATGGACAGCAGCCCGGTGACTGCACCTTGCCCTTCCTCGCCGCCCTGCGTGAAGATGCCTGTGAAGCCAACGGCCACACCCAGCACCAGCATCGCGATGATCGCCAGACTGGCGGCCGGGTTGTGGCCGATGTACGCAGCGTCTCGCCTGGCCGCGAGATCCCGCAGGTAGCGCAGACCGGCCTGCGGACTGGCGACGAAGGAGGCGAAGCGCGCGTAATGCCCACCGGTGAAGCCCCAGACCAGTCGGAAGGCGATCAGGCCCAGCATCAGATAGCCGAGGAAGATGTGAATCGACAGCCAGCGATCGGAGGTGATGGTCAGCCAGGCGCCTGCGAAGCAGGTGACGAGCAGCCAGTGGAACAGCCGTGTCGGCAAGTCCCAGATGAGGGTGCGTTTCACGGCGGGCTGCGGTGCCAATGGCGGTGCGGTCGGGCTACAGAGGGATCTTGATCGAGCGCTCTTTGAAGTCGGCCTTGTCGGCACCTGCGTGGCACGCCTGGCAGTTGGAGGCGCTCTTGACGGAGGCGCGCTTCCACACGGCGGGTGGCACTTCCGCTGCGCTGTGCTTGCGCTTGAACCACTGCGTCTCGGTGATGCGCAGTGGCGCGCCCGTTCCCGTCCAGCGATTCGAGGCGTTGGCCATCAGGAAGGCACTCACGTCCTGAACTTCCTGGGCCGTCAACGAGGCGTCGGTGCCGAAGTGCTTGTCCAGCCCCGACATCAGCTTGCGCCACGACTCAGCGGGCAGCAGGCCTGGCGCGTAGGGGATGTGGCAGGCGCTGCACTCCTTGAGCCAGGTCGGGTTCAGCGTGGCCGGCTGGAGCGTGCGCCCGCGCTCCTCGCCGCCATATCTGCCGCCTTTCTCGTCATCTTCGGCGAGCACGACGCCGGGAAGCAGCGCCAGGATCAGGAGCAAAGCAGGCAGCGATTTCATGGCGGCTCCTATTTCACCGACAACAGGTAGGCGATGAAGTCGCCCTTCTCGTTCGCGGTGCACGCGCGCTTGAGCACATCGCTGCAATTTCGCTTGAACCATTTCTCGACCTTGGCTGCGTCGGTGAATCGCTCGACATTCGCGACGGGCGCCATCGGCAGGATGTCCTTGCCCGTGGTGGCGTGCTTGCCGTGGGCCTTGGGCGAATCACCGTGGCAACTTGCGCAGGAGACACCAGCGCTCTTGGCCTGGTAGAACGCTTCACCTCGCGCCGCAGAGAAATCGACAAACGCCGCGTTCTCCTGCTTCGCCGCAGCGCGGTAGCTGTCCTGAGCCGGGTTGGCCGCAACCAGCAGCGGCAGTGACAGCGAGACGAGCAAGACAAAGGTTCGGTGCTGCATGGTGTGCCTCCTCGGCGCGTTCCATAGCGGTTCGCTGACCTGGATCAGACACCTGCTGCGCTCCCTCAGTCTGTGCACTGGCGAACAGAGGGCGCGCTATCTGCCTCGCGAGGTCGTGCGCGGCGGGTCAGCCGTTCAACCCGATCAGCAACCCCAAGGCCAGCACGGCCACAGCCAGATGGAACGCGCACCACCACAGGTAGCGCCGCCGCGTCTTGTGCGGGGGCAGGGTGGAGATCAGGAACATGCGGCCATCGGCGGGGGCCCGCAGGATGCTGAGTTCGCCCAGATGGCGCATCTCACGGTGCTGTTGTTCCACCGTTCTGGTCGCCAGTCGCCGCGCCAGCTCCCATTCACGCAGATCGATCTCGCCGTTGCCGTCGAGATCGAAGCGCTTCTTCAGTTGAACGGGATCCTTTTTCCAACTGGCCAGCAGCGTGCCGACATCGGCACTGATGCTCAATGCCGCTTGTTCGCCACGCACGGTGGTGTATTCGCCCAGTACATAGATCAGGCTGCCGGCGAACAGCATTTCCTCGACAAGCTTGTCGCCGTCTCGATACGTCACCCGTTGTTCAGGCGCCATCACTTCCGCATGCTCAGGGTCGACCCGACACGCACCGCTGCCATCTGAAATCTCGAAGGTGGTGTGGCTCGATCCGCTGTCGATCTGCTGCCATTCCCCTCGGGGCTCCTCGCGCGAGTACACGCGGTAGCGGTACCAGATGCAGGCGATCTGGCTGTACGGGGTGAATATCAACTCGCTGGGATCGGCCTTGGCCTTGCCCATCACTTCGACATAACCCTGGGCCGCCGAACCGATGCGAGAGGTGGCGATGTCGGCGATCGCGCGCGCGCGCCGGTAGCTGGCGGTGCTGGCCAACAGGCCGATGGCGGCGATCAGCCACAGGCAGATCGTCCCGCCCGAAGCATCCTCAAGATGCAGCCCCAAGCCCCCCAGCAGGGCGTAGCCGATCAGGGTCAGTTGGTGGGTGTGCCGCTCGCGCAGGCCGGCCAGACGGGGCACATCGATCACCCCTGACAAATCCATGTTGATCAGGCGGTGAATCGCTGGCCGATGTCCACGTCCTTCAGTTGCTCGCTGGCGAATTGCAGCATCTCGAAGCGCTTGAACTTGAACCACTTCGCGATCACCAGCTCCGGGAACTGCTCGATGCGGACGTTGTTGATGTTCGCGCTCTCGTTGTAGAACTCGCGCCGGTCAGCGATGGCGTTTTCGAGCCCGCTGATGCGCGACTGCAGGTGCAGGAATTGTTCGTTGGCCTTCAGCTCGGGATAGGACTCCACCAGCGCGAACAGTCTGCCCAGACCACTGCGCAGGGCCCCCTCGGCCGAGCCCAGCGCGCCGATGTTCTGCGACTCGCGCGCATCGGCAACCCGCGCGCGTGCCTGGATCACCTTCTCCAGGGTGGCCTGCTCGTGCTGCATGTACTGCTTGCAGGTGTCGACCAGCTTGGGCAGCTCATCGTGTCGCTGCTTGAGGAGCACATCGATGTTGGCCCAGGCTTTTGCCACCGCGTTCTTCACGCTCACCAGGCTGTTGAAGA
>CANHNO010000109.1 GCA_947462065.1 Burkholderiales bacterium
CCCAGCCCTGAGCCACCTTCCCGCCCTGACACCAGCGGGTAGAAGATGCGGTCGCGAATGGATTCCGCGATGCCTGGGCCGTTGTCCTGAATATGCAATTCCAGTGCCAATCGGTAGCGTTGTTTGCCCAGCGTGACCTGGCGGGCGATTCGCGTTCGCAGCACGATCTGTGCGTCACCGTTGGCGACCTGTTCGGCGAGCGCCTGCGCCGCGTTGTGGGCGATGTTCAGCACCGCCTGGATCAGCTGTTCGCGATCGCCGCGGAAATCAGGGATCGATGCATCGTAGTCGCGCTCGACTTCCAGGCCACGAGGGAACTCGGCCAGTATCAACGAACGAACGCGCTCGCAGACTTCGTGGATGTTCACGTCGCTGACGACATGCGGCTTGCGGTGCGGGGCCAGCAGCCGGTCCACCAGCGCCTGTAGCCGGTCGGCTTCCTGGATGATGACCTGGGTGTACTCCGTCAGCGCGCGCGACTCGACTTCCATCTCCAGCAGTTGCGCCGCGCCGCGGATCCCACCGAGCGGGTTCTTGATCTCATGGGCCAGGTTGCGGATCAGCTCCTTGTTGGCACGCGCTTGACCCAGCGCACGCTCCTCTCGATCCTGACGCGTCTGCTGCTCGATCTCGACCAGTTCAATGAGTACATCGGTCGAGCCATCGATCTGGTTGACGATCACATGCACCGGCAACGGTTCGCCGGGCGCCAGCGCCGGCCGTCGCAACGCTGCCTCGAAGCGGCTCGACGAGAACTCATTGCGCACCAGGGCTGCCACGGTGTCGCGGACGATCTGCGCATCGACGAACCAGTCGAACAAGGAATCTCGCAGCACGCTGCGGCTCGACCAGCCCAGCACATGACCAAACGACGCGTTGGCAAAAACGCAGTGCCCGTTGGGCCGCACCACCGCCACCATTGTGGCGAGGTGGTCGAAGGCCGCGTAGGGTGAGGATGCGCTGGCCATGCTCATGCGCTAGGCGCTGGCGCTAGGCTGCGGCGAAACACCGCGCTCATGGCACCTTGGCCAGTTCACGTTTCAGCGCAGCGATGTCGTTCTCCTTGCGGGTGATACCGGCTTTCAGTTCAGCAACCCGGTCGATGTACTTTTGATAGTTGCGCTCGCCGCCCTGACGATCGGGTTCGCCGCTGTTGTACTCGGCCTGCATCTCGGCGAGGCGTTGTTGCTCGCGCTGCAACTCGGCTTCGAGGATGCGGCGGGCATCGCTGTCACGTGCACGCTGCTCCGTCGGGTCGACGCGGCTTTCGGGCGGCCGCGAGGCAGATGACGCGTTTGTCGCGCTGACACCGGCGCGTTTCGGCGGCGAGATGACGGTGATCGGATTGCCATCGAGCGTGCTGCAACCCCTGGTTTTGGCTTCCTTGGCACTGATCGCGTCCGTGTAAAGCACCGGATTGCCTGGGCACTTGTAGACCGGCGCATCTCCTTGGGCCAGAGCGTGTGGCAGGAACGCCTGAGCCGCCAGCAGCAGCCCGCTGGCGACCAGCGGCCGCCACCATCTGACCCGCGCCGTGTGCAAGAACCGCATTGGATTGCCCTCGTATCGACCATCAACCGCCTGGCGCGCACGCCATGAGCGAGGCAACCGGGTCACTCTGAGATTGTCGAGCACGAACGGAATTCCCCGTCCAACGAAAAAGGGACGGCTTTCGCCGTCCCTTCGTGATGCATCACAGACCTCAAAGGCTGTAGTACATGTCGAACTCGACCGGGTGGGTGGCCATGCGGAAGCGGGTCACTTCGGTCATCTTCAGGTCGATGTAGGCATCGATGTACGCATCGGTGAACACACCACCCTTGGTCAGGAAAGCACGGTCCTTGTCGAGGTACTCGAGCGCCTGATCGAGGCTGTGGCAGACCGTCGGCACCAGCTTGTCCTCTTCGGGCGGCAAGTGGTACAGGTCCTTCGTGGCGGCTTCGCCGGGGTGAATCTTGTTCTCGACACCGTCGAGGCCGGCCATCAGCAACGCAGCGAACCCGAGGTAAGGGTTCATCAGCGGATCAGGGAATCGGGCCTCGACACGACGGCCCTTCGGATTGGCCACATACGGAATCCGGATTGATGCCGAGCGGTTCTTCGCCGAATAGGCCAGCTTCACCGGGGCTTCGAAGCCGGGCACCAACCGCTTGTAACTGTTGGTGCCAGGGTTGGTGATCGCGTTCAAAGCGCGCGCGTGCTTGATGATCCCGCCGATGTAGTACAGCGCAAAGTCCGACAGGCCGGCATAGCCGTCGCCTGCGAACAGGTTCTTGCCATCCTTCCATACCGACTGGTGCACGTGGCAGCCGGAGCCGTTGTCACCCACGATGGGCTTGGGCATGAAGGTCGCCGTCTTGCCGTAGCTGTGCGCCACGTTTTGGATGACGTACTTCTGCAGCTGAACCCAGTCAGCGCGCTGGAGCAGCGTGCTGAACTTCGTGCCCAGTTCCATCTGGCCGGCATTGGCCACTTCATGGTGATGCACTTCGACCGGAACGCCGAGGCCTTCAAGCACCAGACACATTTCAGAACGCATGTCCTGGAAGCTGTCGATCGGAGGCACCGGGAAGTAGCCGCCCTTGACGGTGGGCCGGTGTCCGGTGTTCCCGTGCTCGTATTCCTTGCCAGTGTTCCAGGCGGCTTCTTCCGAGTCGATCTTCGAGAAGCAGCCCGACATGTCGTTGCCCCAGCGCACGCTGTCGAAAACGAAAAACTCGGGCTCAGGACCGAAGTAGGCGGTGTCGCCCAGGCCGGAGGCCTTCATGTAAGCCTCGGCGCGCTTGGCCAGCGAACGCGGGTCGCGCTCGTACGGCTTGCCGTCGGCAGGATCGATGACGTCGCAGGTCAGGATGAGGGTCGACTCTTCAAAGAACGGATCGATGTTCGCGGTGTTGGCGTCCGGCATCAACTGCATGTCGGAGGCTTCGATGCCCTTCCACCCGGCGATCGACGAACCGTCGAAAGCGTGGCCTGATACGAACTTGTCTTCGTCGAAATGGGACACGGGCACGGTCACGTGCTGCTCTTTGCCGCGGGTGTCGGTGAAGCGGAAGTCAACAAACTTGACTTCGTTTTCTTTCACCATCTTCATCACGTCGGCGACGGTCTTGGCCATCAGGAATCTCCTAGCGGGATGCTGTTTGGATGTGTTGGGGGAAGGATGTGAACATTGGTGCGACGGCTGACAGCCACCTCAAAAATGCGCCTTGGAACATAGCAGAAAACATGCCCGTAGCCGACGTCGAATTGCAATCAAGCACTCCATTCGGCCGATGTCGACGCACCAGACCGCGGCAGGACCGTGATCGTTGAACTGGCGCGACCGTGTCGTCAACGAATCAAATTGGTGCGTTCGTCCGCCCTTTTCTGGGGCATTCCGCGATTGGCTATCGCACCAACTCGGGGCCGAGCCGAGCACCCTTCTCACGCAGACCTTGCATCAACGCCGCGTAAGCGGGCACCACCACAGCGATATCACCCTTGACGCCCAACTCGATGTGCGCGCCCCACTCTGGGTGATCGACGCTGGGCAGACTGAACACCTTCGCCCCGGGATGCTGAACCTCGACGAATTCCATCAGCGGCGTCAGCGTGGCCTCCATCGCGCCCATGACGATGACGGACTGCTCACGCTGACCCTGAGCGCATTGCAGGTGCGCACAGTGCTCATCGAGCACCCATTCGATCATTGGCCAGGCCATGACCGGAAAACCCGGCACGAAGTAGACAGCACCCGCCGAAGCATCTGCGGAGCGCAGGAAGAATCCGGCAATCTTGTTGTACGGGTTCGGGATGATCCCGGCACCCTGCGGGAACATCGCCATGTTCAGTCGATGCTGGTTGTCCGCGCGATCGGGCTCGAACGGCACGCCTTTCTCTGCGGCAACATCTTGCATGCGCTCGATGATGAGGTCGCGTGCGACCGGATGCAGTTCCAACGGAATGTTCATCGCTCTCGCAGCGCATTGCCGGGTGTGGTCGTCCGGCGTCGCCCCGATGCCGCCACACGAAAAAACGATGTCACCGCTGGCCAACGCGTCCTTCAGATCCGCGGTGATGCGCGCTGGATCGTCGCCGACATAACGCACCCAGGCCAGCGACAGGCCGCGCGCGGCCAGCAGTTCGATCACCTTCGGCACGTGCTTGTCGGCACGCTTGCCCGACAGGATCTCGTCGCCGATGATCAAAAGGCCAAATGCCATTGCGTTGCAGTCAGATCAGTGGAAGAGGCAACAGCCCTGCCGTTGCTGCAGGATCGACGACTGTCGGTGGCACCGCCGCCGCTGAGGACCCAGATTCTGCTGCGCGCTCGGCGCGCAGTGCCTGCAGCGCGTACAGGGCGTAGTGCGAAAACCAGAGTGCCGAGAACGCGAACACCAGCGTGTATATCCAGATCGCAACCGGCACCAGCACCGGAGCGAGCGCCAGGAAGAGCACGCCAGAGGCCCACAACAGCGAGGGTGCCGCGCCCAGGTAGCCGGTCAGCACGCCCATGCCGAGGAGGGCATTGCGGTGCCTGCGAATGAGCTCCCTCCTCTCTTCCTTGGTGGCGTGCTCGGCCAACACGTCGTAGGTCATCACCTTGTAGGTCAGCCAGCCCCAGATCAGCGGCGGCAGGATCAGCACTAGCGGTGGCACGAACCACAACGGAATCGACAGCACCAGGAAAACGAGCGCCACGAGTGTCGCGCCCAATGAGGCGAACACACCAGCGGTGGTTGAGCCGCCGTGCCGTCGATCGAGCGCGGGGAAACGGCGCTCGGCGACCAGGTTGAGCATCGACGGCGTCATCAGGAGCGCCACCACCAGCAACGAAACAATGACGATCACTGGAATCGCCACGAACACGATCAGCAACGGCGCCAGCAAGGCCTTGATACCGCCGACGCCGATGCTGTCGAACCAGACCAGCACCGAGGTCAGCCAGACTTGCGATTCCACGCCCGCTCGCACCCACGCGAGCGTGGCATCCCACATGAAATAGCCCAAGCCGAGCGCTGCCGCCGCCATCAACACCAGCGGCATCAGCGACAGCGCGATCACACGCGGATGAAGGCAGTAAGCCGCAGCACGCCAGAACGAATCGATCAGCAATTTCATGCGGTGCAGGATACGTCAGCGCATGGGCGCCATTGGCCGGCGCCTGCTTGCCCATTTACTCGTCGTCACCGCCGAAGATCGTGCCGCCGAGCAGGCCGCCGCCCAGCACACCGCCGAGCAGAGAACCTTCCTCACGCGAGCCGCCGCGCTGAGGCGCTGACGCGAACACGCGGGAAGCCAGCCGCGAGAACGGCAGGCTCTGCAACCACACGGTGCCTGGTCCGGTGACCTTGGCGAAGAACAGGCCCTCGCCGCCGAACAATGCGGTCTTGATCTTGCCCACGTACTGGATCTCGAAGTTCACATTGGGCGTGAACGCAACCACACAGCCGGTGTCGATCAGCAGCGTCTGCCCGGGCTGCAGCTCGCGCTTGACGCACGTGCCGCCGGCATGAACGAAGGCCAGGCCATCGCCTTCGAGCTTCTGCATGATGAAACCCTCGCCGCCGAAGAAGCCGACCGACATCTTCTGCTGCAGGTAGATGCCGAGCGAGACCCCCTTTGCAGCGCAAAGAAAGGCGTCCTTCTGGCAGATCAGCATCCCGCCGAGTTGGCGCAAATCCATCGGAAGGATCTTGCCCGGGTAAGGCGCCGCGAAAGCGATGCGCGACTTGCTGCGAGCCTGGTTTGTGTAGACCGTGGTGAATAGCGACTCACCGGTCACCAGGCGCTTGCCGGCACCCAGCAGCTTGTTGAACAGACCGCCGGTGCTGGCCGAGCCGTCACCGAACACCGTGTCCATGGCAATACCGGCGTCCATGAACATCATGCTGCCCGCTTCGCCCACTGCCGCCTCGCCCGGATCAAGTTCGACCTCGACGAACTGCATTTCCGAGCCCTTGATCTCGAAATCCACCACATCCATAGCCATGCTGAGCACTCCTGATTGAATCGACGGCGGAGATGTTATCGCCGCAAGTGTGACCCTGGGCCCCACAGCGTGGGCACACCGTCCGAAGGGGTCCAGTCGCTGACCCCAGACGCGGACGTCACTGCAGGCGCGAGAGTTCCGCCCGCAACTTCTCGCGCGCCGCGGCGTCGGTCACGGCTTCGGTCAACGCTGCAACAAACGCTTCTCGGCCGCCACCGCGTGCAGCCGCGCGCTTGGCCAGAACGGAAGCGATCGGTCCAATATGTGCCGCCAGCAGCTTGGTTCCCTGGGCAATGAAGCTGTCGCTCAAGGGCGTGACCACACGGCCCGTTGCCACCGCCGCACCACCGCTGGCTGATCCCGCTCGGCTGCCTTGGGGCAGGACAGAGCCAGTACCTCGGTTCGTTGTGTGCTTGAGGCTTTGCGCCAGGAAGGCATCGCGGGCGTGGGCGTTCGTTACCTGATCGGCCAAACGCTGCACCAAGGACGGCAGGTCTGCGCAGTCACGCGCCGTGCGGCGCACCAGCACGCTGGCCAACGGGCCAACGTGTCGCGCGAGAGTGGCCTCGACCTGAGACAGCACCAGAGGATCCCAGTTCGTTGGCGAGGTCCCCGTGCCTGCGGCAGGACGGTCGGCTGCGCTGCCATCGTGGCCCGGGCCCGGCTCGAACGCCCGCGCCGGGCCGCGCGGCGCCACCGCAATGACCGTCTCGTCGGACACCGTGGCCGCGACCGGGATGTCGATGACCGAGATCAGCGCAAGCTTGAAGGCCTGGGCGGTGGCGTAGCGGCGCGCCGGTTCCTTCGACAGAGCAATGGCCAGCACCGAGTCGTACTGCGCGCCGCGTTGGTAACCCAGCACGGCCGAAGGCAGCACCGGTGCTTCGTGCACCACGCGGTAAGACAGCGACTCGGTGCTGCCTGTGAAGGGCGGCTTTCCCACCAGCAGGCGGTACAGCAGCACACCGGTGGCATAGATGTCGACGCGGCGATCGATCTCGAGACCACGGAACTGCTCCGGCGCCATGTACGTGGGCGTTCCGATCACGCTGTTGACCAGGGTGAGACGCGCCGATTCGATGCGCGCAATGCCGAAATCGGCAATCTTCAGACGCCCCTCGCGCGTCATGAGGACGTTCGACGGCTTGATGTCGCGATGCCACACGCCCTGGTTGTGCGCGTGCTCCAGCGCGTCGAGCAGTTGCACCACCACGCTGACGATGTCGCTGTCGCTGAACTGAACCTGCTCGGCGATGTAGCGCTCCAGGGTGTTGCCTTCGACGTACTCCATCGCGATGTAGGCCATGTCGCCTTCATCGCCGTAGTCATACACCGCCACGATGCCGGGATGCGCCAGACGGCCGGCGGCCTGGGCTTCGTTGCGGAAACGGGCGGCCATACCCGGGCCCTGGTCGTTGTTCTCCAGCAGTTGGCGGCGTACCGTCTTCAACGCCACCACGCGCTGGATGCCGGGGTCAAAGCCCTTGTAGACCACACCCATCGCGCCCTCGCCCAGCACACTCTTGACCTGGTACTTGCCCAGGCGCTCCGGGTGCGCGATGCGCGAGGTCTTGTCCATCGGTCAGTTGTCCAGCATACGCATGGCCTGGACCACGCTGGTGCGCATTCGGTTGAACGACGCCGCCAGGTTGCCGATCTCGTCCTTGCTGCCGCTGTCGAACTCCGGAGCCTCCATCTCGCCCTGGCTGACGCGATCGGCCAAAGACGACAACCGGGTGACAGGGCGCACGATGACCAGCCAGATCATCAGGTTCAGCACCACCCCCACTGCCACGAACACCGCCACCTGCGCAGTCATGAACACATTGAAAGAGCGACTGGCACGCTGCAGCGGCACGTCCATCGGCACTGACACGATCTGCGCGCCCACCACCTCATTCAGATTCCAGCCGAAACCGTTGGCCGGGCCATACCGATCAACCAATGTCTTGGGTGCGACCTCGACGCTGCTATGACACGTCAGACAGGCAGGGTTGCTGATGCGCAGCGGACGGGCGATGTACAGCGAGGTACCGGTTGGCGTGTCGCGCTCACCGATCAATTACTTCGCGTCGCTGCCACTGCGGAACTGGTTGACGATGTCGACTTCCCAGCCCGTGGCGCGGTCGCGCGGGTTGGTCGGATTCAAGGTCGCTTCCTTGTACGAGAACTGTGGGTACTTGGACTGCAGGGTCGTCAGCACCTCGACCGCTGAATAGCTGGGTACGGACTGCGGAAGGAACTCGTAATTCATCTGAGTTTCCAGCAGCTTGGTGATCTGCCCCGAGGTGTAGCCGCGCACCGCAAGCGCCTTCTCGATCAGCAGGCGCGCGTTGTTCAGCGTTTCCTCCTTGGCGTTTTCCTGCAGCAGGCTGCGCGTGACGTAGCC
>CANHNO010000110.1 GCA_947462065.1 Burkholderiales bacterium
GGTAGTGCGCGACGGGCTCGACACGATGCTGGCTGAACAACTCGGGGAACAGCCGCATCATCATCTTGCGGTTCTCGAGCATGTAGCTGACGCCGCTGGGTACGCGCAGGTTGTCTTCGAGCACGTAATAGCTGCCAGTGCCATCGGCAATGCCGGCGCGCACGATGTCGAAGCCGGCGATGTGTGAGTACACCCCGCACGGCACATCAACGCCCATCATCTCGGGCCGGAACTGGGCGTTCTTGAAGATCTGGTCGCCGGGAACGATGCCCGCCTTGATGATCTCCTGGCCGTGATAGACATCGTGGATGAACCGGTTCAGCGCCACCACCCGCTGGCGCAACCCTTTTTCCATCTCGACCCACTCGTGGGCCGGGATCACCCGCGGGATCAGGTCGAAGGGAATCAGGCGCTCGGTGCCCGAACCGTCCTCGTCCTTCGCGCCGTACACCGCGAAGGTGATGCCGACGCGGCGGAAGATCATTTCCGCTTCTTCGCGGCGCGACTTCATCACGTCGCCCGGTTGTTGTGCCAGCCACTGCTCGTAGCCGCGGTAGTGCTCCCGCACCTGGGTGCTGGTGGCCTGCATTTCGTCGAAACTCGATCTCATCGGCATCACTCCTCAGGCCCAGGGAAGCAACATTCGGGCCATTGGCGCCCCAAAACGGGGCGCCAGCGTGGCGCCGTGGCGCTCACGGACCGCCTGATGATGCACGCAGTCGGCGTCAAGACCTTGGATCTGGCTGCCAATGCCAATAACGACGTGCCTCGACACGCTGGCAAACTGAGTGCGGCAGGCCAATGCCAGATCCGCTTCGCCAGGTCCACGCGCCACAGGACGGGCTGTCGATGCGGACGATGCCACGCTGTCGGTAGCGGGCCAGTACCTCCTGTGCAGGGTGGCCGTAACGGTTCAGATGCCCGGCTTGAAACACTGCCACCTGCGGCGCGACCGCGTCGAGGAACGCCGCCGTCGACGAGGTTTTGCTGCCGTGGTGAGGCACGATCAGCACGGTGCTTTGCAAGGCGTCAGGACGCTCTCTCAGCAAGCGAATTTCCTGTTCGCGCTCGATGTCCCCTGTCAGCAGCACACTGCCATCGTTCGCCGACGCGCCCTGCACCCGCAACACGCACGAGATCGCGTTCGACCGAAGCGCCAGCGCGTAGTCGCCCGCCGCAGGGTGCAGCACCTCGAAGTTCACCCCATCCCACTCCCAGCGTTGCCCGGCTTCACAGCGGCGCGCCGGGATACCCAGCCTCTGCGCCTGAAGACGCAAGGGGTGTGCGTCCTCGATCGAGCTGGTGAGTTCGGCGATCGGCAGGTTGTGCAGCAGGGTGGACGCCCCGCCGACGTGATCGGTATCGCGGTGGCTCAGCATCAGCGTGTCGATACGGTGCTCGCCCCGCGCACGCAACAGCGGCAGCAGCACGCGCTGCCCCGCGTCGACCTCGGGCGCGTACTGCGGACCGCTGTCGTAGACCAGCAGGTGGTGCCGGGTGCGAACCAGCACAGCGGTGCCCTGCCCCACGTCGACAGCCACCAGATCGAACTGGCCGACCGGAGGCAGATCGCGCGGCGGCAGCAACATCGGCAATACCAGCGGAACGGCCAGCAGGCGCAAACGCCAGGGCAGTGGCATCACCAGCAGCACGGCGCCGAACAAACCCGCCGCCTGCGCCCACCACGGGGCCGCACCGACCGACCACAGCACGCCGGGACCCTCGGCCAGCCAGCCCAGGAAGGCGGTGAGCATCGTCAGGGTCGCTGCAGCAGCAGACCACAGGATCGGAACGATGCACCCCAGCAGCGCCAGCGGCGTGATCACCAGCGTGATCAGCGGGATCGCGACCAGATTCCCCGCAAAGCCGACCAACGACACCTGCTGGAAGAACAACAACGTCAGCGGCGCGAGACCGACCGTGGCGACAACCTGGGTGCGCACTCCGCCGGTGACAGCCGCGCGCAACCTACCGAGGGCTTGCCGCCACCACGGAAGCGGCATCGCTGCTGAATCCTGCGGATCGCGCGACGCCATCGTGGGCGACAGCACGCTGGCATCGCCCGACGCCATCAGCAGCCCGACCGCGGCGAACGACAGCCAGAAGCCGGCTTGCAACAGGGCCCACGGATCGATCACCGTCACCACCGACGCCGCCGTCAGCAGCACCAGCGGCCAGGGCCATCGCAAGCCGGCACTGCGCAACAGCGTGACGGCGGCCAGCATCCACACGGTGCGTTGCGCCGGCACGGCCCAGCCCGAGAAAACCGCATAAGCCAGCGCCACGATCAAGCCGCCCCACAGCGCCGCGGACGGTGCAGGCACCCAGGCCATCGCACGCACGCTGTGCCGCCATGCGGCCCCGATGGCCAACCCCGCCAGCCACGCGAACATCGTGATGTGGACGCCGCTGACAGACACCAGATGCGCCACGCCACTGCGTCGGAACAGATCCCAGTCCTCGCGCTCGATGGCCGACTGGTCGCCGACTGCCAGTGCCGTCAACACACCGGCTGCACGCGGCTCGGGCACCGCGGCTTCGATCGCATCACGCATGCGCTGTCGCAGCCGCTCGACCGGGTGCGCGGCCGCTGGATCGATCAGGCGCGGCGCCAGTGCATCCCGCACGGAGCCAGTGGCACGCACGCCCTCCTCGAACCAGCGCAGCTCCTGATCGAAACCGTGCGGGTTGGCCAATCCATGCGGTTGGCGAAAGCGCACGGTAAAGGACCAGCGCTGGCCAGCGCGCAGCTGGCGCTGGGCAGCGGAGGGCGTGGCGTCGTCATCAAAGCCGTGGTACCAGCCCAGCGAGACGATCGAGGGCACGGAAACAGCGGCGCCACCGAACTTGGCCTGCTCGACCTCGAAGCGAAACCGCAGCCCGTTCGAGGTGCGCTGAGGCAGGCTGGCGACGACTCCGGTGACCTGCAGATCGCGGGCCTCAAGCGCCGCAGGCAGCGCTTCAGCCAGCCGCACCGTCGCGCGACCACCGGTGACACCGAAGGACAGCAGCGCCAACCCCAGCGCAAGGCCGATACCCGCGACCGCATGCCGGCGCCCGAGGATCGCGAGCACGACGAGCAGCGCCGCGATGGCGATGCACGTTGCGTACACCGCCATGGATTGCAGCTCGGCCTCCTGCAACTGCAGTGCCGCACCAACGGGCCACGCTGCGGCCCACATCGCGAGCCGCCAACCAGTGTTCGCAGCGAGGTCGGCGCGGGTGGCGGGCATGCGCCGCAGTGTAGGATTTGTCGCTGCCATTCCCAGTTGCCTGCACCCCCCATGTCCGCATCACCGTCCGTGTACGACCGCCTGAAAGACCTGGGTATCGCGCTGCCCCCACTCTCGATTCCGGCCGCGGCATACGTGCCTTTCGTGCGCACCGGCAACCTGGTTTTTCTGTCAGGTCACATCGCCAAGCGCGACGGCAAGCCCTGGGTCGGGCAGCTCGGCCTGGACATGGACACGGCCACCGGCCAGCAAGCGGCACGCGCCGTCGCCATCGATCTGCTTGGCACCCTGCACGCGGCCATCGGTGACCTGAACCGCGTCGAGCGCATCGTCAAGGTGATGAGCCTCGTCAACAGCACCGGCACCTATACCGAGCAGCACCTGGTCACCAACGGCTGCTCGGAACTGCTGGCCTCGGTGTTCGGCGACAAGGGCCAGCATGCGCGCAGCGCATTCGGTGTGGCACAGATTCCGCTCGGCGCCTGTGTCGAGATCGAGTTGATCGCGCAGGTCGCCTGATGGCGACGCCGGCATCGGCCGCCAGCCGACTTCTGCTCGGGATGGCGGCGCTGTGCGTCGCGGCGGTCGGCATCGCGCTGGTGTCGCAGCATGTGTTCGACATGCAGCCCTGCCCCTGGTGCATCCTCCAGCGCGTCATCTACCTCGCCATTGCCTTGCTCTGCCTGATCGGCGCGGCGGTGTCGGCGCCCCTCCCGCGTCGAGGCATCGGCGTCCTGACACTGTTGCTGGCGCTGTCGGGCGGCGCGTCGGCGCTGTATCAGCACCTGGTCGCCGCGAAATCGGCTTCGTGCAACCTGACCTTTGCCGACAAGGTCATCAGCGCACTGGGCCTCGACGGCGCCTTTCCGCCGCTGCTGCAGGTGACTGCCAACTGCTCGGACGCAGCGGTCTCGGTGCTCGGCGTGCCTTACGCGTACTGGAGTCTGGCGCTGTTCATCGCGATCGTCGTGGCGTCCAGCCGCGTCGCGCTGAGCGCGCGCTAGCCAGCGGCGCGGCGGTTCAGGCAGATGCGCTGAGCAGCGCGTCGTCCAGCCGGTCGTCACCCCAGAACATCTCATCGCCCACGAAGAACGTTGGCGCACCGAAGATGCCCTTGGCCTGCGCGGCCTCGGTCTGTTGGCGCAGCTTCAGCTTGTTGCCATCAGACTGCGCCTGGTCAAGGATCACCTGTGCAGGCAGGTGCAATTGGTTGAGCACCTCGGCCACCAGTTGCGAGTCATCAATGGCGCGGTCTTCAGCAAAATTGAGCGACATGATGCGTCGGCAGTAGGCACCCATCCACGGCTGATCTGCACCGATCAGTGCGACCCGGGCCGGCAGCAAGGAAGAACGCGGAAACTCGGTGGGGCGTTGCCAAGGCAGACCGTGCTTCCGGCACTGCCGCGCCATGTCGGTCCAGACGTAATCGCCCTTGGCCTTCTGCAGCACAAAGGGTGAGGTGCTCCAGCCCAGGCTGCGAAAGACAGGCCCCAGCAGAAACGGCTTCCAGTGGACTGTCACGCCGTGCTCTGCTGCAGCCGCCTCGATGCGCATCACGCTGAGGTAGCTGTAGTTGCTGCCGAACTCGAACCAGAATTCGATCGCGCGCATCGGTGTGGACTGCGTCAACCCGGCAACAGACGCCAGGCCTTGGGGATCGCCTCCTGCGCCTTGCCCTTGCGGGCCCGCTTGCCGGCGTACGGCAACAGTGCGCTGCCCTTGAGCACCTCGTCGCGCGCCTTGCCACCGCGGCCGGTGCCCTCGATGCGGAGTGTCTGCGCAAACACCGTGACGCTCGCCAGCGTGTCATTGCCCTCGAGCCCGATCAAGGTCAATCCGCGGCCGCCATTGGGCTGCAGCTTCAGTTCCGACAACGGGAACACCAGCAGCCGGCCCTGTGTGGACAGGCAACCCACTTGATCGCCCAGCATGCCGACCGAAGCCAGTGACGGCGACAACAGCTGTTCGCCCGCTTCCAGCGTCAGGAAGGCCTTGCCGCTGCGCTGGCGCGATGTCAGGTCGCCCACACGCGCCAGCAACCCATAGCCACCGCTGCCGGCCAGCAGCAGCGTCTGCTCGGCATGGCCTGCGAAATAGTGCGCCGGATGCGTGCCCGATTCCAGCTCGATCAGCGTCGTGATCGGCTGACCATCACCGCGCCCGCCGGGCAGCAGGCTGACAACGGTCGAATAGACCCGGCCACTGCCGTTCGCCGCCGAGCCGAAGACCAGCAGCACATCGACGCTGCGACATGCGAAGGTCGCGAGCAAGGCGTCGCCCGCCTTGAACTGCAGCGTCGCTGCATCGACCTCGTGCCCCTTCAGCGCGCGGACCCAGCCCTTGGCGCTGACAACCACCGTCACCGGCTCGTCGATCACCTTGATCTCGACCACCGCCTTCTTCTCGGCCTGGATCAGCGTGCGGCGCGGGTCTTTCTCGAGCGAGCCGAACTGCTTGATGTCGGCCTCGATCTCCTTGATCACCGTGCGTTTGAGGGTGCCGGGGTTGCCGAGGATGTCTTCGAGCTTGCCCTGCTCGACGCGCAACTCCTTGAGCTCCTGCTCGATCTTGATTGCCTCGAGCCTGGCGAGCTGGCGCAGGCGGATTTCGAGGATGTCGTCGGCTTGCCTGTCGCTCAGCTTGAAGTGTTCGATCAGCGCTGGTTTGGGCTCGTCGGCGTTGCGGATGATGCGGATCACCTCGTCGATGTTCAGCAGTACCAGCTGCCGGCCTTCAAGCACATGGATGCGGTCGAGCACCTTGTCGAGCCGGTGCTGCGAACGGCGCTGTACCGTGTGCAAGCGGAACGCGACCCACTCGGCCAGCATCTGGCGCAGCGTCTTCTGTGTCGGCCGACCGTCAGCGCCGACCATCGTCAGGTTGATCGGTGCCGAGCTTTCCAGACTGGTGTGCGCCAGCAGTTGCGTGATCAGCTCGCTCTGCTCGATGCGACTCGTCTTGGGCTCGAACACCAGGCGCACCGGCGCATCCTTGCTCGACTCGTCGCGCACCGCGTCGAGCACGCCGAGCACAGATGCCTTCAGCTGCACCTGGTCGGCGCTCAAGGCCTTCTTGCCGGCCTTCACCTTCGGGTTGGTCAGCTCCTCGATCTCTTCGAGCACCCGCTGCGAACTCGTGCCCGGCGGCAGTTCGGTGACGACCAGTTGCCACTGGCCGCGCGCGAGGTCCTCGATCTTCCAGCGTGCGCGCACCTTCAGGCTGCCGCGGCCGGTGGCATAGGCCGCGCGGATATCGTCCGCGCTGCTGATGATCTGGCCACCGCCGGGATAGTCGGGGCCGGGGATCAACTCGGCGAGTTCGTCGTCGCTGAGCTTGTCGTTCTTGATCAGCGCAATCGCCGCCAGCGCCACCTCGCGCAGGTTGTGGCTGGGGATCTCAGTGGCCAGGCCGACTGCGATGCCGCTGGCACCATTCAGCAGCACGAACGGCAGTCGGCTCGGCAACTGCCGCGGCTCCTGCGTCGAACCGTCGTAGTTGGGAATGAAGTCGACCGTGCCTTCGTCAATCTCGTCGAGCAGAAGCCGCGAGATCGGTGCGAGGCGCGCCTCGGTGTAGCGCATCGCCGCCGCGCCATCGCCATCGCGCGAGCCGAAGTTGCCCTGCCCGTCGATCAGCGGATAGCGCTGCGAGAAGTCCTGCGCCATGCGCACCAGCGCGTCGTAGGCGGCGGTGTCGCCGTGCGGGTGGAATCGGCCGAGCACATCACCCACCACGCGCGCGCTCTTCACCGGCCGTGGGCCGCCTGCCGTGGTGAAGCTGAGCCCCATGCGATCCATCGCATACAGGATGCGCCGCTGCACCGGCTTCTGCCCGTCGCACACATCGGGCAGCGCGCGGCCCTTGACGACGCTCAGCGCGTACTCGAGGTATGCGCGTTCGGCGTAATGGGCCAGCGTGACGGCGTCTATGGGGTCGGTGGCGGGAGGGAGGTCGAACAGGTCGTTCATGCGGAGACAGGGAGCGGAAAGGCCAGGCGCTGCGCTATCGGCGCCTCAACCAGATCGACGATGGCTGAGTGGCCGCAAAACGCAAATCGCGCCAAGCCGAAGCGGCTTGGCGCGATTTGCTTTCCAGGGCGGTCAGGCCGCCGCTGGCGTGGAAACTGGAGTCACCGCCTTGGGGGGCTGGGTACCGTCGGACTTGCGACGCTTTCTTCCACTTGCCGTCTTTCTGACCTGCTTGGCAGAAATGGTTCTCTTGCCAACACGCTTCTTCTTTGCCAGTGCCATTTCGAGCCTCTTGAGTAAAAGGATCAAGGATACATGGGCGCATACCCCCACCCTCGCCGACTCGCTGGTGCATCCTTGGATCGAGCCTCTTGGGCGAAGCCGGCGAGCCTCAACACCGATGCTCAGCGTTAGCGGCCGGGGTTTGTCTCGTTCACAGCCAGATCCAGCCACCTCAGCAGCGCTGAATACAGTGCATCGAGGTTCATGGGCTTGACGATGAAATCGTTCATCCCCGCCGCCTCGCAGGCCTGACGATCGTCATCGAAAGCATTTGCCGTCATCGCCAGGATCGGCATGGTCGGTCTTCCCGGCAGTGCGCGAATGGCCCGTGTCGCTTCCAGGCCGTCCATTTTGGGCATGTGCATGTCCATCAGGATCAGGTCATAGGCCACCGCCTGCGCCCGCTGCACCGCTTCATCACCATCGTTGGCCGTGTCTGCAGACAGGCCAACGTCACTGAGGAAGGCCAGAGCCAGTTCGCGGTTGAGCTCGTTGTCCTCGACCACCAGGATGTGCGCCTGCCCATGGCGCTGGCGCAACTGCGTCTGGACATCGGCGCCAGCTGCTGCTGCCGCCGCCGCCGCTGGCACTGGCACTGGCACTGGCACTGGCACTGGCACTGGCACTGGCACTGGCGCAGGGGCAGGCGACTGGGTGACTCCAGGCTCTGCGCCCACGCCGCGCTTCAGGCGCGCGGTGAACCAGAAGGTGCTGCCCACGCCGAGCGTGCTGTTGGCGCCGGCATCGCCTCCCATCAGGCGCGCCAGCCGCCGCGTGATGGCCAGACCCAGCCCGGTGCCACCGTA
>CANHNO010000111.1 GCA_947462065.1 Burkholderiales bacterium
CCCGACTGCAGGCCGAACAGCGTTCCGCGGTCGAACACCAGGTTGAACTCGACATAGCGCCCGCGGCGGTAGGCCTGGAAATCGCGCTCGCGCTCGGTGTACGCGGTGTCCTTGCGGCGCTGCACGATCGGCAGGTAGGCATCGACCACGGCATTGCCGACCGCTTGCATCATCTCGAAGCTGCGGTCGAAGCCCAGTTCGGAGAAGTCGTCGAAGAACACGCCGCCGACACCGCGCGGCTCGTCGCGGTGCTTCAGAAAGAAGTACTCGTCGCACCATTTCTTGAAGCGCGGGTACTTGTCGTCGCCGAAGGGTGCCAAGGCATCGCGGTTGACGCGGTGGAAGTGCGCGGCGTCTTCCTCGAAGCCGTAGTACGGCGTCAGGTCCATGCCGCCGCCGAACCAGACCACTGGCTCCTTGCCTTCGGGCAGTGCGGCGAACGAGCGCACATTCATGTGCATCGTCGGCACATACGGATTGCGCGGGTGGAACACCAGCGACACGCCCATCGCCTCGAATGGCGCGCCGGCCAGTTCGGGCCGATGCTGTGTGGCCGAAGGTGGCAGCTTGGGGCCGCGCACATGCGAGAAATTGCAGCCGCCTCGCTCGAGCAGGTCGCCGTCTTCGATCAGACGCGACAGCCCGTCGCCCTGCAGGCGCTCGCCCGGATCACGGACCCAGCCGTCGGTGCGGAAGGGCTGGCCGCCCTCGCGCTCCATCGCGCTGATGATGCGTTCCTGCAGACCCAGCAGGTAGTCTCGAACGGCTTGTGTGCTCATGGTGGGTAAGGGTTCAGCGCTTGATCGCGCGGTGGCCGATGTCTTTGCGGTACTGCATGCCGTCGAAGCGGATGGCCTTCAGCAACTCATAGGCGCGGGGCTGGGCCTGCTTGACCGAATCGGCCAGCACCGTCACGCACAGCACGCGCCCGCCAGAGGTCAGCAGTTGGCCATCGCGCAATTCGGTGCCTGCATGGAACACGATGCCGTCGGCCGCTTCCGCCGGGATGCCCTGGATGACATCGCCCTTGCGCGGCGTGCCGGGATAGCCGGCAGCCGCCACGACCACACCGAGTGCAACTCGGCGGTCCCAGTGCAGTTCGACCTCGTCGAGCGTGCCGTCGGTGGCATGCGCGAACAGATCGAACAGATCGCTCTTCAGGCGCATCAGGATCGGTTGCGTTTCCGGGTCGCCCAGGCGACAGTTGAACTCGACGGTGCGTGGCTGGCCATGCGCATCGATCATCAGGCCGGCATAGAGGAAGCCAGTGAACGGGATGCCGTCCTTGGCCATGCCATGGATGGTGGGCAGGATGATTTCCTGCATCGCCTTCGCGTGCACATTGGGCGTGACCACCGGGGCCGGCGAATATGCGCCCATGCCGCCGGTGTTCGGGCCTTCGTCGCCATCGAGCAGGCGCTTGTGGTCCTGGCTGGTAGCGAGCGACACGACATTCTTGCCGTCGCAGATCACGATGAAGCTGGCCTCCTCGCCTTCGAGGAACTGCTCGATCACGACGCGCGGCACATCGTTGTGCTTGACGTCGAGGCTGACGCCGCTGGCATCGGTGCCCAGCATCCAGTCGATTGCTTCATGCGCCTGCGGCAGTGTAGTGGCGACCACCACGCCCTTGCCGGCGGCCAGGCCATCGGCCTTGATGACGATGGGCGCGCCCTGCTGGTCGACGTAGGCATGGGCGAGCGCGGCGTCGGTGAAGGTGTCGTAAGCGGCGGTCGGGATCTGGTACCGCTTCATGAAGGCCTTGGCAAAGGCCTTCGAGCTTTCGAGCTGCGCCGCTGCTTTCGTGGGACCGAAGATGCGAAGCCCGCGGGCACGGAAGAAATCGACGATGCCGCCGGCCAGCGGACCTTCGGGGCCGACGACCGTCAGCGCAATCTTCTCGCGCTCGGCGAATTCGGCGAGATCCTTGAAGTCGGTCAGCGGCAGGTTGTGCAGCCGAGGGTCGATGGCGGTGCCGCCATTGCCCGGTGCGACATAAACCGTCTGGACCTTGGTCGACTGCAAGAGCTTCCAGGCGATCGCGTGCTCGCGGCCGCCAGAGCCGATCACGAGGACTTTCATGCCGGACTCCGCCGAGCCGCCTCAAGGAGGCCGGGCGCCCCCTCGGGGGGCAGCGAGCAACCGCGAGCGTGGGGGCTCATTCCGACAGCTCGGCGTTGTGAAAGACGGACTGCACGTCGTCCAGGTCTTCGATCGCATCGAGCAGTTTCTGCATGCGGATCGCATCTTCTCCGGTGATCTCCACCGTATTCTCGGCACGCATCGTCACTTCAGCCACCTCTGGTTTCAGGCCGGCCGCTTCGAGCGCCGACTTGATGGATTCGAATTCCTGCGGCGCGGTGATGACCTCGATCGCGCCATCGCCGTCGGTGACGACGTCGTCGGCACCGGCCTCGAGCGCCACCTCCATCACCTTGTCTTCACTGGTGCCAGGCGCAAAGACCAGCTGCCCGCAATGCTTGAACTGGAACGCCACCGACCCTTCGGTGCCCAGGTTGCCACCGTACTTGCTGAAGGCATGCCGGACCTCGGCCACGGTGCGCACCTTGTTGTCGGTCATGGTGTCGATGATGACGGCCGCACCGCCGATGCCATAGCCCTCGTAGCGGATCTCCTCGTAGCTGACGCCTTCGAGGTTGCCGGTGGCCTTGTCGATGTTCTTCTTGACGGTGTCGGCCGGCATGTTGGCCGCCTTGGCCTTGTCGACCGCCAGCCGCAACCGCGGGTTCAGCGCCAGATCGGCGCCTCCCAGGCGAGCCGCCACCGTGATCTCACGGATGATGCGCGTCCAGATGCGACCGCGCTTCTCGTCCTGGCGACCCTTGCGGTGCTGGATGTTGGCCCACTTGGAATGTCCGGCCATGAAATGGCGCCTCCTGCACAGGCGTCGCAATGCCGCGGCCTGCCATGTTTTGTTGGATAGACTCTGATTTTACGTGCCCGCCCTGGCGCTACCCTGCGCTGTCACCCACCCCGCCCCTGACCCACTGGAGCCGCCTCATGGCCGAGCCGATCCTGGTTGCCAAGCATGGCGACACCGAGTGCTTCCTGTTGCCCGCGCTCGCCAACCGCCACGGCCTGATCACCGGCGCCACCGGCACCGGCAAGACGATCACGCTGCAGACGCTCGCCGAGAACTTCAGCCTGATCGGCGTGCCGGTCTTCATGGCCGACGTCAAGGGCGATCTGACCGGCATCACACAGGCCGGCAAGGTCAGCGACAAGCTGGCGGCGGTGCTCAAGGAGCGCGGCCTCGACATGCCGGCCTCCGCAGCCTGCCCGGCGACGCTGTGGGACGTATTCGCGAACGACAAAAAGGCCGACGGCCACCCCGTGCGCGCGACTGTGAGCGACATGGGCCCGCTGATGCTGGCACGCATGCTGGCGCTCAATGAAACGCAACAGGGCGTGCTGAGCCTGGTGTTCAAGATCGCCGACGACAACGGGCTGCTGCTGCTCGATCTGAAAGACCTGCGCGCGATGCTGCAGCACGTGGGCGAGAACGCTAGCCAGTTCACCACCGAATACGGCAACGTCAGCGCCGCCAGCGTCGGCGCGATCCAGCGCGGCCTGCTGCAGATCGAGCAACAAGGCGGCGACCGCTTCTTCGGCGAGCCGATGCTCAACATCGCCGACTTCATGCAGACCGACGGTGGCAAGGGCGTGATCAACATCCTCGCGGCTGACCAGCTGATGAACAGCCCGCGGCTGTATTCAACCTTCCTGCTGTGGATGCTGAGCGAGCTGTTCGAGCAGTTGCCCGAGGTAGGCGATCTGGAGCAGCCCAAGCTGGTGTTCTTCTTCGACGAGGCGCACCTGCTGTTCAAGGAAGCTCCCACCGCGCTGGTCGAGCGCATCGAGCTGGTGGTGCGGCTGGTTCGCAGCAAAGGCGTGGGCGTCTACTTCGTGACGCAAAACCCGCTGGACATTCCCGACACGGTGCTCGCCCAGCTTGGCAACCGGGTGCAGCACGCGCTGCGCGCCTTCACGCCGCGCGACCAGAAGGCGGTCAAGGCGGCCGCCAGCACGATGCGCGCGAAGCCGGGCCTCGACATCGAAACTGCCATCACCGAGCTGGCCGTGGGCGAGGCGCTGGTCAGCTTCCTCGACTCGAAAGGCAGGCCGAGCATCACAGAGCGGGTGTTCATCCTGCCACCGGGCAGCCAGATCGGGCCGATCACGCCCGCGCAACGGCAGGCGCTGATCGCCAGTTCACTGGTGGCAGGCGTGTACGAAAAAGCAGTCGATCGGGAATCGGCCTACGAAAAGATCAAGGGGCGGGCCACCGCAGCCGCAGCGGAGGCGTCAGCAACGACTCAGCAGGCGCTGACAGCCGCAGGCAAGGCGGCGGCGCCTGCCGAAGCGAGCGGCGCCGGCATGTTCGGTGGGCTCGGCGACATCCTGTTCGGCAGCACCGGCCCACGCGGTGGCGTGCGTGACGGGCTGGCCACGTCGATGGCGAAGTCGGCCGTGCGCACCATGGGCTCGACAGTCGGCCGCGAGATCATCCGCGGCGTGCTGGGCAGTCTTCTAGGCGGGCGCCGGCGATGAATCTGCTCAAGCGTGTGCTGGTGGCCATCGTGGTGTCGGCCACGCTGGCGCTGATAGCAGGACAGCTGGGATGGCTCGAAGGCCCGGTACCGAGCGACCTGGGGGTCAAGGAAGGCCGCTTGAAGCCTCCCGCGCGCGTGCCGAACAGCGTGTCCAGCCAGGCCGACCCCGCCAGCAAAGCGTTCATCGAGCCGCTGCCAGCGAGATTTGGTGACCACGATGGCAGCGCCACACTGGCCACCTTGCAGACCATCGTGCAAGCGATGCCGGGTGCCGAGGTCGTCACGTTCGACGGCCCCTATCTCTATGCTCGATTCACCAGCACCTGGTTTCGATTAATCGCTGACACCGAGTTCTGGTTCGACGCTCGCGCAAGCGTCGTCCACGTGCGTTCGGCATCGCGGCTGGGCGAGACCGACCTGGGTTCCAACCGCGCCCGCATCGAAGCGATACGGACACAGCTGGCCGCCTCGCCCTGACAGGTCGGACCCCCGGCCAGACGCGCGGCGGCGCCGAGGCGCCGCGCTCCGAACGCTGTGCCGGGATCAGCGGCGCTGCCAGCGATCATCGTGGCGACCGCCTCGGTCATCCCATCGGCCGTCACGATCATGCCGGTCGCCATCGCGCCAGTCTCGCCAATCGCGGCGGTCGTAGCGGGTGCGCTCCTCGTAGCGGCGACGCTCCCAACGGTCACGACCTGGCTGGACGTAGGCGTACGGAACGTAGCCGTAAGGCGCCACGACATACGGCCTTGGATAGATGATCCGCGGCGGCGGAGCGTAGACCACCGGCGGAGCCACATAGACCGGCGTGACATGGCGGTAACCATGCCCATAACCCGACCCGTTAGAAATCACGGCGCCGATGAAGGGATCGCCCACCGTGATGGACCAGTTGATGTTGTCCCGCGCCTGGGCACTGCCCATGCTGGACAAGGCAACAACCGCTGTGGCGGCAAGGATCAGACGTTTCTTCATGCTGTGTCTCCTGGCACACCGCTGTGGTGTGCCCGACCTCAACGTGGCAACAGAGGCCACCGGTTGACCCCGGCTTTGTGACGGAGGGTAAAGACATGTGAAGCGCGCCGCCGATCTGGGGGATCGGCAGCCAACGTCCACACCCGGGTGAGCGGGGAGCGAGGGACATAATTCATGTGGCCGCGCCCTCGCGCCGCCCGTTTCATCGCCTCCCTCGTTGTATTGCGCCCTCTGCGCCCGCCCCATGACCGCACCCGCCCGCCCGAACCAGCCTGACGAGAACAAGCCGAGCAATTTCCTGCGACAGGTGATCGAGCGTGATCTGGCCCAGGGGACCTATGCCGGCCGCACCTTCGCGGGCACGCCGGGCGATGCCGCGCACCACGCCACCGGCCCGCTGGACCCAGCGCGTATCCGCACCCGCTTCCCGCCTGAGCCCAACGGCTACCTGCACATCGGACACGCCAAAAGCATCTGCCTGAACTTCGGTCTGGCTCGCGAATATGGGGGCGTGTGCCACATGCGCTTCGACGACACCAACCCTGAGAAGGAAGAGCAGGAGTACGTCGACTCGATCCTCGACGCGGTGAAGTGGCTGGGCTTCGGCTGGGAGACGCAGGACCCGCTGAACCCTGGCGCCACGCGCAGCCACCTGTTTTACGCCAGCAACTATTTCGACTTCATGTACCGCGCCGCCGAGGCGTTGATCACAGCCGGCCTTGCCTACGTCGATGAGCAGACGCCAGAGCAGATGCGCGCGAACCGCGGCGACTTCAACACGCCTGGCACAGCCAGCCCGTTCCGCAGCCGCACGCCTGAAGAGAACCTCACCCGCTTCCGAGAGATGCGCGAAGGGAAACTGGCCGATGGCGCGGCGGTGCTGCGCGCGAAGATCGACATGGCCTCGCCGAACATCAATCTGCGCGACCCGGCGATCTACCGCATCAAGCGCGCGACGCACCACAAC
Source organism: Burkholderiales bacterium (assembly GCA_947462065.1). GTDB lineage: Bacteria > Pseudomonadota > Gammaproteobacteria > Burkholderiales > Burkholderiaceae_C > PBB1. The sequence goes on from CANHNO010000111.1 coordinate 6,517, forward strand.
ACCGGCGACACCTGGTGCATCTACCCGATGTACACCTACGCGCACCCGATTGAGGACGCGCTCGAGAACATCACCCACAGCATCTGCACACTCGAGTTCGAGGACCAGCGCCCCTTCTACGATTGGCTGCTCGACACGCTGTGCAAGCTGGGCCTGACGAAGCAGCCGCGCCCGCACCAGTACGAGTTCGCGCGGCTCAACATCACCTACATCGTCACCAGCAAACGCAAGCTCAAGCTGCTCGTCGACGAGGGCCATGTGCAGGGCTGGGACGACCCGCGCATGCCGACCATCGTCGGCCTGCGCCGGCGCGGCTACACGCCGGAAGGCCTGCAACTGCTGGCCGAGCGCAGTGGCGTCAACAAGGTTGGCGGCTGGCTCGACTATTCAGCCATCGACATCGCGCTGCGTGACGACCTCGACCCGAAGGCCGCGCGCGCCTGCGCCGTGCTCGACCCGCTGAAACTGAAGCTGACCAATTTCGCAGAGGTGTTCGGCAGTGCATCGCACCAGGAGCCTTGCCACGCCCCGGTTCACCCGGCGCAGCCTGAGCGCGGTCAGCGCGACTTCGTGCTGACGAACGAGGTGTGGATCGAGCGCGAGGACTTCATGGAAGAGCCCAGCAAAGGCTTCTTCCGCCTCAGCCCGCCGCGCATCGACGAGGCCGGTGTGGCGCAACCAGGCAGCAAGTCACGGCTGAAATACGGCTACGTGATCGAGTGCACCGGCTGCGAGAAGGACGAGCAGGGCCGCGTCACCGCCGTGCTGGCCACGCTGGTGCCCGACACCAAGAGCGGTACGCCGGGCGCCGACACGGTCAAGGTCAAGGGCGTGATCACCTGGGTCAGCGTGACCACCGGCATCGCTGCCGAAGTGCGTCTTTACGACCGCTTGTTCACCGAGGCACAGCCCGATGCCGGCGGGCGCGATTTCCTCAGCGTGCTCAACCCGAACAGCCAGACCATCATCACCGCCTACCTCGAATCCGCATTGGCCTCAGCGCAGGCGGACGACCGATTCCAGTTCGAGCGCCACGGCTACTTCGTCGCCGACTGCAAGGACCACACGGCCGCGCGTCCGGTGTTCAACCGGACCACGACACTGAAGGACACCTGGGCGAAGGGCTGACACGTCGAATGGGGTGTGCCTTGGCTGCGCGGGAGGCTCTTGAACTACAACGAGCAGCTTCGAAACCCGGCAGGCACGTCGTTGCGGTGGGCCATGAAGAAATTGCGGTAGCGCGGATGTCGCATGCGCGGCTGCGTCATGAACGAGGCGCCGCGCAGCACCGGGCGGCTGCCAAACCATGGCGCGGAGTAGTCACGGTAAGGGTGAGGCTCGAAACCCGGATAGGGCAGGAATGGGCTGGCCGTCCACTCCCAGACCTGGCCCCACTCGAAGTCATCAGGACGTTCAATGGCTGCGCGTTCCCACTCGGCCTCGCTCGGCAACCTACGGCCGGCCCAGCGGCACCAGGCCTCGGCTTCGTGGAAGGTCAGGTGGCACGCAGGATGGTTCATGTCCAGTGCCTGCCACGAACCGTGTCGCCATTGCTGCCAAGTGGATCCGTCGCGCCGCAAATAACGCGGTGCTTGCGGTCGCTCGGTCGCCAGCCAGGCAGCACCCGCCTCATTCCACCACCGCGGCTCGCCATAACCACCCGCTTCGACGAAGGCCAGGAAGTCAGCCCAGCGGGCGACCTGGCTGTCGATGAAGATAGCTGGCAGGCGCACAGCATGGCCGGCCAGCTCGTTGTCGAAGGCGAAC
>CANHNO010000112.1 GCA_947462065.1 Burkholderiales bacterium
ACACCGCCATCGAGCACGGTATCTTGGTGCAAGGCGAGCTTGATCTGTTCGCACGCGCATTGGCCGACCTGGAGGCCGAGCGCGGCTACGCACCGAAGGTGCTGGCTATCACCGGCACCAATGGCAAGACCACGACCACCGCGATGACGGCGCTGCTGGTCGAGCGCGCTGGCCAGCGTGTCGCAGTCGCCGGCAACATCGGTCCGACGATGCTGCAGACGTTGGCCGATGCGCTCGACGGCGAGCCTGAGTCCCTGCCGCAAGTCTGGGTGCTCGAACTCAGCAGCTTCCAGCTCGATGGTGTCCGCGGATTCGAGCCGGATGCGGCAGCGGTGCTGAACATCACCGAAGACCACCTCGACTGGCACGGTTCGATGGCCCACTACGCCGAGGCGAAGTCGCGCATCTGGGGCCGCGAGGCAGTGATGGTGGTCAACCGCGACGACGCCCGCGTCGTCGCGCTGGTGCAGGCTGCACAACCGCAAGCACCCGCTGCCAAGGCGAGCGCGAAAGCCCGCCCGCCGGCCGTGGCGCCACGCACGGTCGTGTGCTTCGGGCTCGATGCGCCGCAGCACCCGGGCGACTTCGGTCTGATCACCGAGAACGGCGTGGCCTGGCTGGTGCGAGCGCTGGAGGCAGACGACAGTTTCCCGCGCAAGCGGCTGCGAGCGGGTGCCGTGGTCGAATCCGAAGATCTGCACATCCAGCGACTGATGCCCGCCGATGCATTGCGCGTGCGCGGACGCCACAACGCCGCCAACGCGTTGGCTGCGCTGGCGCTGGCCACGGCGATCGGCTGCCCGTTGGCGCCGATGTTGCACGGTCTGCGGGACTACGCCGGCGAGCCGCACCGTGTCGCTTACGTGGCGACCATCGATGGCGTCGACGCCTACGACGACAGCAAGGGCACCAATGTCGGCGCGACCGTCGCGGCACTTGGCGGCCTGGGCGCTGACCGGGCGCCGTCGAAGCTGATCGTGATCCTGGGCGGAGACGGCAAGGGCCAGGACTTCTCGCCGCTGACCGAACCGGTACGACGCCATGCGCGTGCGGTGGCGACGCTGGGCCGCGATGCGGCGCTGATCGAGGCAGCGCTTGCGTCGATCGACGCGCTGACGATGCGTCGCCATGACACGCTTGAGGCCGCCACGCGCTGGTCGTTCGAGCAAGCTCGCCAGGGCGACGCGGTGCTGCTGAGCCCGGCCTGCGCCAGCCTCGACATGTTCCGCAACTATGCCCACCGCGCCGAAGTCTTCGTCGATGAAGTGCGAGCGATCGCAGCCGATGCGGGGGTGGCGGCATGAGCGCGGCGGGCCGTCCGGTGCATGGCGTGCTGCAAGCCTTGCGCTTCGAGGCAGTGAAGGCGCGTGTGGCGGGTCTGTGGCCGCGCGATGCGTCCGAAGGCGGTGCGCTGCCAGTGCGCGATTGGATCAATGTGACCTCGGGCAGCCCGACGCGGGTGCTGGCCTTCGATCAGGCACTCCTGTGCGTGGTCGTGGGGCTGCTGGCGCTGGGGGTCGTGATGGTCTACAGCGCGTCGATCGCGATGTCGGACAACCCCCGCTTCTCTTTCTACACACCGACCTATTTCCTGTCACGGCATGTGCTGTCGCTGTGCATCGCCTGTGTGGCCGTGCTGATCGTCGTCCAGGTGCCGGTCAGTGTCTGGGAGGCGGCGGCGCCCTGGATCTTTGTCGCAGCCCTGTTTCTGCTTGTGGTCGTGCTGATCCCGGCCGTCAGCGGCGACGGCGTCAAAGGTGCGCGGCGCTGGTTGCCTTTGGGCTTCATGACCTTCCAGCCGTCTGAACTGGCCAAGCTGGCGATGGCGATGTATGCCGCCGGGTACATGGTGCGCAAGATGGATGCACGCGAGAACTTCTGGCAGGCGGTGCTGCCGATGGCCTTCGCAGTGGCGGTCGTCGGCCTGCTGCTGCTGGCCGAGCCGGACATGGGCGCGTTCCTGGTCATCGCAACGATCGCGATGGGCATCCTGTTCCTCGGTGGCGTCAACGGCCGGATGTTCCTGCTGATCACTGCCGTGCTGATCGGCGCCTTCGTGCTGATGATCACGCTGAGCGATTGGCGGCGCGAACGCATCTTCGCGTACCTGGACCCTTGGGACGAGAAGTACACACTGGGCAAGGCCTATCAACTCTCGCATTCGCTGATTGCCTTCGGGCGCGGCGAGATATTTGGCCAAGGCCTGGGCGCAAGCGTCGAGAAGCTGCACTACCTGCCCGAGGCACACACCGACTTCCTGCTCGCGGTGATTGGCGAAGAACTCGGACTGGTCGGTGTTGCCTGCGTCATCGTCGCCTTCTTCTGGCTGTCGCGCCGGCTGTTCTATATCGGCCGCCAGGCGATCGCACTCGATCGGGTGTACGCGGGTCTGTATGCGCAGGGCATCGGCCTGTGGATGGGCGGCCAGGCCTTCATCAACATGGGTGTGAACCTGGGGGTCCTGCCCACCAAGGGACTGACGTTGCCGCTGATGAGCTATGGCGGCTCGGCGATCCTGATGAACATGATTGCCTTGGCCATCGTGGCGCGGGTTGATATCGAGAACCGGCAACTGATGCGGGGGGGGCGGGCATGAAGCCCTTTTTGCTTTTCGCAGCACTGCGCCGGGGTTTCGTCCCGGCGGCCGAGTCACTTTTTTCTGCGGGGCCAGAAAAAAGTAACCAAAAAAGAGGCCCTCGAACACCAGCCATTTGGTCTGCTCGCTTCGGCTACATGCCTACGTCAAAGGCTCTGGCCCGAGAACACGCTGCGAGCTACTGCCTCGGTTTCCTGGCTCATGTTCAAACATGCGGTCTCGCCACACCTCGACCCTTCGGGTCCTCCGTGGGAGTTCTCGTGCGAGAGCCGTGGTGGTCAGCCTCTAGCCGAAGCGAGTTGCTCAAATGGCTGGTGTTCGGGCACTCTTCTTTGGTGACTTTCTTCTGTGCCAGCAGAAGAAAGTTACCCGCCTGCCGGGGCGGAATCCCGGCGCGGTCCCCCGCAGGGCGACCCTGCCTCGCAAGGCAACAAACGCAAGGGGGTCATGCATGACCCAGCGGAGCAAACACCTGCTCGTCGTCGCCGCCGGCACCGGCGGCCACGTCATGCCCGGCCTCGCCGTGGCGAAGGAAATGCAGCAGCGCGGCTGGACGGTCAGCTGGTTGGGCACGACCACCGGCATGGAGAACAAGCTGGTTCCGCCGAATGGCATCCCGCTCGACACGGTGACGTTCACTGGCGTGCGTGGCAAAGGCTGGCTGCACACGCTGGCCGGTGGCTTCCGACTGCTCGCCGCCTTCTGGTCCTGCGCCGCCATCATCCGCCGCCGCCACGCGCAGATCGTGATCGGCATGGGCGGCTACCTGTGTTTCCCCGCCGGCTTGATGGCTGCCTTGCTGCGACGTCCTCTGATGCTGGTCAATGCCGACGCCGCATTGCTGCTGAGCAACCGATCGCTGCTAACCGTGGCTGACCGAGTTGCTTTCGGGTTCGATGGCCCGGCGGCGCATGACACACGGCGCGGCGTGGTCACTGGCAACCCGGTTCGTGCCGAGATCGAGGCGCTGCCCGCGCCCTCGACGCGCTTCGCTGGCCGCAGCGGTCCGCTCCGCTTGTTGGTCGTTGGCGGCAGCCTCGGGGCCTCGGTACTGAATCGGTGTGTGCCTCAGGCGCTGGCCCTGATGCCAACCGCGCAGCGGCCCCAGGTGACCCACCAGACGGGTGCGACGCACGCCGCCACAGTGCAGGCCGACTACGCGCAGGCCGAGGTCCAGGCCGAGGTGCTGCCCTTCATCGACGACATGGCGCAGCGACTGGCCGAGTGCGACGTGATCGTGTGCCGCGCGGGTGCGATCACGGTCAGCGAACTGTGCGCTGCAGGTGTCGCCAGTGTGCTGGTGCCGCTGGTGGTCAGCACCACCTCGCACCAGCGCGACAACGCGCAGTGGATGGCCGCGCAAGGCGCGGCGGTGCAGCTGCCGCAAAGCGAGCTGACGCCACGGCATCTGGCCGATGTGCTGGCCGGGCTGACCCGCGAGTCGCTGCTGGCGATGTCGATGAAGGCGCGCGCACTGGCCAGGCCGAAAGCCGCGTCGCGCGTCGCTGATGAACTGGAAGGGCTGGTGTTGACATGAGAGCCCCCACGCTTGTCGCTTCGCGACTGCACTGCCCCCCAGGGGGGCGCTGCCCTCCCTTGGGACGGCCCGACGGGAGGTCGGCATGAAGCACGCAGTCAAGCGCATTCATTTCGTCGGCGTGGGTGGTGCCGGCATGAGCGGCATCGCCGAGATCCTGCACAACCTCGGATACGGTGTGTCGGGTTCAGACCAGAGCGACAGCGCCACCTCGCGTCGACTGGCCAGCCTCGGCATCCGGGTCTCGGTCGGCCATGACGCGTCGAACATCGAAGGCGCAGACGCGGTTGTCACCTCGACCGCAGTGAAGGCCGACAACCCCGAGGTCATCGCCGCACGCGCCAAGCGGGTTCCGGTGGTACCCCGTGCGGTGATGCTGGCCGAACTGATGCGGCTGAAGAGAGGCATCGCGATCGCTGGCACGCACGGCAAGACCACCACCACCAGCCTCGTCACCAGCGTGCTCGCCGAGGCTGGACTCGATCCGACCTTCGTGATCGGTGGGCGGCTCAATGCCGCAGGTGCCAACTCGCGGTTGGGTTCAGGCGACCACATCGTCGTCGAGGCCGATGAGTCTGATGCCTCGTTCCTGAACCTGCTGCCAGTAATGGCCGTCGTCACCAACATCGATGCCGACCACATGGACACCTACGGGCATGACCTGGGGCGGCTCAAGCAGGCGTTCGTCGAGTTTGTCCACCGCATGCCGTTCTACGGCGCGGCCATCGTCTGCTGTGATGACCCTGGTGTGCGTTCGATCATGCCCATGCTGTCGCGACCGGTCGTCACCTACGGTTTCGGGGCTGACGCGATGATCCGTGCGGTTGATGTCCAGGCACGGGCCGGGCGCATGCACTTCACCGTTCAGCGGCGCAATGGCACGGCGATGCCCGACCTCGAGGTGACGCTGAACCTGCCAGGTGATCACAACGTGCTGAACGCGCTGGCCGCGATCGCGGTGGCCACCGAGCTGGAACTGCCTGACCCCGCGATGGTGCGCGGACTGGCCGAGTTCAGAGGCGTTGACCGTCGATTCCAGCGCTATGGCGAGGTGCCGGTGACCGCTGCGGACGGCACGTCCGGCAGCTTCACGCTGATCGACGACTACGGCCACCACCCAGTCGAGATGGCGGCCACGTTGGCAGCGGCACGCGGTGCATTCCCGGGACGGCGGCTGGTGCTGGCTTTCCAGCCGCATCGCTACACCCGTACCCGCGACTGCTTCGAGGATTTCGTCAAGGTGATCGGCAGTGCCGACGCGGTGCTGCTGGCCGAGGTCTATGCCGCCGGTGAAGCGCCCATCGTTGCCGCCGACGGCCGTGCGCTGGCGCGCGCCCTGCGCGTGGCGGGCAAGGTGGACCCCGTGTTCGTTGACGACATCACCATGCTGCCTCAGGCCATCATGGACCACGCGCGCGCAGACGATGTGCTGGTCTCCATGGGTGCGGGCTCGATCGGCCAGGTGCCGGCGCAGGTGCTGGAGCTGCGGGGCCGAGAGGATGTTCTCGCAACTGCAAATGCGGAGGCCACCCGATGAGCGTCGATCCGAAAGCGCTGGGCAAAGTCGCCGTGCAGGAATTGGGAAAAGTCGCTGTGCTCCTGGGCGGCACCTCGGCCGAGCGCGACATTTCGCTGATGTCCGGCAGCGGCGTGCTGGCCGCGCTGCAGTCACTGGGCGTCGACGCGCAGGGTTTCGATCCGGCTCAGCGTGATCTGACTGAGCTGAAGAAACTCGGCATCGATCGCTGCTTCATTGCGCTGCATGGCCGCCACGGCGAGGACGGCACGGTGCAGGGCGCGCTCGAACTGCTGGGGATTCCCTACACCGGGTCTGGTGTGATGGCGTCCGCCGTGGCGATGGACAAGGTGATGACCAAGCGGATCTGGTTGGCGGAAGGTCTGCCGACCCCGCGCCATGTCTGCCTGGCACCGGGGGAGCATTCGGCCGAACAGGTGCAGGCCGTGCTGGCGCAGATCGGCTTGCCGTTGATCGTCAAGCCGCCGCGCGAAGGCTCCTCGATCGGTGTTACCAAGGTGCAAATCGCCGGTCAGATCGCCGAGGCTGTGACGCTCGCTGCGCGCTATGACGCCGACGTGCTGTGCGAGGAGTTCATTGCCGGCGAGGAAGTGACCTGCCCGGTGCTGGGTGAGGGGGCCAGCGTGCAGGCGCTGCCGGTGATCCGGATCCGTGCGCCCGAAGGTGCGTACGACTACCAGAACAAGTACTTCACCGATGTTGTGAAGTACCACTGCCCGAGCGGCCTGCCGGAAGCCGAGGAGCGCGAGATTCAGCGTCTTGCCGTCGCATCGTACCGTGCGCTCGGATGTCGCGGCTGGGGTCGTGCCGATCTGATGATCCGTGCGTCCGACCGCCAGCCTTTCCTGCTGGAAATGAACACCTCGCCCGGCATGACGACGCATTCGCTGGTGCCGATGTCCGCTCTTGCAGTGGGCATCGACTACGCGCAGCTCTGCCTGTGGATCGTGAGCCACGCCCGCCTCGATGCCCAGCCCCCGGTGGCACTGGCCGCGCCTGCTCCGGCCGCCTGACGATCAACTCCACATGGCCACCACGACGTTCATTCGCCCACCCACCGCTGCCCGCCCAGCGCGCGATTCGCTGCCGGCCGATGTGCGCTGGATGCGATTGACAGCAAACGGCCTGTATGTACTGGCGGTGCTGGTACTTGCCGCGCTGGCGGTGCATGTGCTGTCTCGCCAGCCGGTTTTCTCCCTGCGTTCAATCCAGATCGAAGGCGACCTGACGCGCAACAGTGTGGCGACGATCCGTGTCAACGCGGTACCGCAACTGCGGGGTAATTTCTTCACCATCGACCTGCAGGCCGCGCGGCATGCCTTCGAGACAGTGCCGTGGGTGCGTCATGCGGTGGTGCAGCGCGTCTGGCCGAACAGGCTCGCGGTGCGGCTCGAGGAGCACCGGCCTGTCGCTCTCTGGCGCGAAGCCGACGACAACGGCATCGCCGAGCACCTGGTCAACGCCCAAGGGGAGGTGTTCGAGGCCAACCTCGGCGACGTTGAAGGTGACAGCCTGCCGACGCTCCAGGGACCTGACGGCAGTTCGGCCGCGATGTTGTCCATGCTGACGCGCTTGCAGGCGGTGTTTGCCCGCCAGGGTGCTCGCGTCGACACGCTGCGACTCTCGGATCGCGCCTCCTGGGCGGTTGAGCTCGACACCGGCGCGAAGGTCGAACTCGGTCGTGGTGGCGACGACGAGGTGCTGGTGCGCGCCGATCGCTTTGTTTCCACGGTGACGCAGCTGACGCAGCAGTTTCAGGCGCCGGTGGTCTACGCCGATCTGCGCCACCGTGACGGTTACGCCCTGCGGCTGCGGGGCATCACGACGGTGGCCGCGCCGGGCGCTGTGAACAGCAATTGAGCAAGAGGAACGGATGGCCAAGGAACTGAAAGATCTGGTGGTCGGGCTCGACATCGGTACCGCGAAGGTGATGGTGGTCGTGGCTGAAATGCTGCCCGATGGCGAGTTGCGTGTGGCCGGACTCGGCAGCGCACCGGCACATGGGCTCAAGCGCGGCGTGGTCGTGAACATCGACGCAACAGTCCAGAGCATCCAGCAGGCGCTGAAAGAGGCCGAAATGATGGCCGACTGCAAGATCACCCGCGTCTACACCGGCATCACCGGCAGCCACATCCGTGGCCAGAACTCCACCGGCATGGTGATCGTTCGCGACAAGGAAGTGACGCCAGTCGATGTGGCGCGGGTGGTCGAGACCGCGAAGGCGATCAACATCCCGAACGACCAGCGGTTGCTGCTGGTGGAGCCTCAGGAATTCGTCATCGACGGCCACGAGGTGAAAGAGCCGATCGGCATGAGCGGCGGACGCCTCGAAGTCAAGGTCCACATCGTCACCGGCGCGCAAAGCGCGGCCGAGAACATCATCAAGTGCGTGCGTCGCTGCGGCCTCGAGGTCGACATGCTGGTGCTCAACCCGAGCGCCAGCAGCCACGCGGTACTGACCGAGGACGAGAAGGACCTGGGCGTGGCGCTGGTCGACATCGGTGCCGGCACCACCGATGTGGCGATCTTCACCGACGGCGCGATCCGCCACACCGCGGTGATCCCGATCGCTGGCGACCTGATCACCAGCGAC
>CANHNO010000113.1 GCA_947462065.1 Burkholderiales bacterium
CGGCTGATGTTCCTGTCAGAAATGGGCCAGACCGAGCCCGGCCTGAACCGCCTGATCCGCGCCGCGTTCAGCCTGCTCGGCCTGCAGACCTACTTCACCGCCGGCGTGAAGGAAGTGCGCGCCTGGACCATCCACATCGGCGACACCGCACCGCAGGCCGCCGGCGTGATCCACACCGACTTCGAACGCGGCTTCATCCGCGCACAGACCATCGCCTTCGACGACTACGTGGCCTTCAAGGGCGAGCACGGCGCCAAAGAGGCCGGCAAGATGCGCGCCGAAGGCAAGGAGTACGTCGTGAAGGATGGGGATGTGTTGAACTTCCTGTTCAACGTCTGACGCCGACTGCGGACTTGGCAGATCAGTGCCCAGCGCCGGCTCTACTTCCTCCTGGCAGTGGCAGTCGCCGCTGCCAGCGCTCCACCGACCTTGCCGTAATTTGGCTAGCTAGCTATATTCATGGCGCGCCCACCGTTGGAGGCCCACGCCATGTCTTCAGTCGCCCTGTTCGAAGCCAAGAACCGCCTGTCCGAGCTGGTGGACCGTGTGCTGGCCGGCGAGGTCATTGAAATCACGCGCCACGGCAAGGTGGTGGCTCGCCTGGCCCCGCCCGAGGACGACGCCACGCGCCAGCGCAGCGCGCAGGATGCGGTGGCCCGGCTGCAGGCGGCCAGCCAAGGCGTGAGTCTGGGCACGCTCAAGAGCCGCGACCTGATCCGCGAAGGTCGGCGCTGATGGCGCTGAAGGGCCCGGCACTGCGCTCGCCGCGCAAGCCGGCCGCCACGCGGCTGGTGGCCCGCGAAAACCCGCTGCCCTACGTCACCCCGTCGGTCGCTTTCGTGGTGGATGCGTCCGTCAGCGCCGCCTGGTTCCTGCCCGACGAAGCCACGGACTACACGCGGGCTGCCCTGCACGCCACTGCCACCGGCGCCGTCTGGGTGCCCACGCTGTGGCTGCCGGAGATGGCCAACCTGCTGCACGGCGCTCAGCGCCGCCGCCGCATCAACGCGGCCCAGCGCGCCGAGTTGGCCGCAGCTGCCAATGCCCTTCGCTTGCAGGTGTGCCGCGAGCCGGTGAGCCTGCTGACGCTGGACGCGCTGGCCGCCGATCACACCCTGAGCGCCTACGACGCCTGCTACCTGGAGCTGGCCTTGCGCCGGCGCCTGCCCTTGGCCACGCTGGACAAGGCCCTTCTCGCCGCCATGCAACGTTGCGACATACCCGCCGCCGTGCTGCCCACCTGAACACCCGACGCCCATGCCGGTGAACGGGTGGGCAACAAGGCCTGCAACGCGATCTGGCTGCGTAGCCGGACGTCACGGCCCTCAGGCCGCTCAAAGCTGCACCAGCCGCCATTCCCCCCGCTCGTAGCGCAGCATGCCCGCTGGATCGAAGCGCCAGAGGTGCAGCCAGTCGTTGTCCAGCAGTTGCTGGAGGACCGCATGCTTTCCGATCACAGCCTCGATGGCGTGCTGCGGCGCATCGATGACCACGGTGAGGCGCAAGGGCTCATGCACCCAGCGCTCGCCGTCGTGCAGCGACTGCTGCGACAGCCCGATGCGCAAGTCGCCGCCATTGCCCTCGAACACGCCGATCGTGCCGCCCACCACGTTGTGCAGCACCTTGTTGCCGCTGCCCAGCCGCAAGGGGTCGCAGGTCGAGGCGTGGTACTGCCAGTTGATCCAGTGGGTGACGAGCATCGGCGCGGTCATCAGCAGCTCGAGCACGCTGCCGTCGGCGTCCTGGCTGGCGTCATAGTCGTGCAGGAAGCTGCGTCCATCGAGCACCGCGCCCTGGCTGCGGTGGCGGGGCGCGATCAGGAAGGCGGCATTGCCCGCCAGGCCCCACTCGGGGCGCGTCTGCGCGCCATCGTTGGCGCGACGGCGCAGTTGATCCAGCAACTCGCTGTGGGGCGTGCGCGGGCTCAGGCCGAGCATGGGCGCACGCTCGCGCCGCACCTGGTCACAGGCCTGCGCGAAGATGGTTTGCATGCGGTCCCAGCGGGTCAACGCTGACGGTGGCAACAGGTCGAGGTCGAAGCCTTCGATCTCGTCGGTGGTGGTGTTGTGCAGGGCCGCCACAAACCAGGTGGCCTCCGGGATGGCCACTCCCTGGGTGATCAAGCCCTGGCGCACCGCCGGCTCGTTGAGCAGTTGCGCGAGGCTGCGCGCATTGACCTCGCCGGTCTGGCCGCAGCAGGCACCACAGTCCAGCGCGGCAGCGTGGGCGTTGTTGGCGCTTTGGCTGCCGTGGCCGACCAGCAGCACCAGCGGCGCGAGGTTCTTCTCCAGGCCCATGGCATGCAGCACCCGGGCCGCCAGCGACACCCGGGCCTCAAGGTCCAGGCCGACAAGCTGTGGTCGGCAGATCGGGCGATAGCGGGCGGGCAAGCCGGCCAGATCGTCTCGCGCCCTGGATTCCCGGCTGGGCAGCAGCCATTGCCCGAGCTTGCCGAAATAGCCGAACCCGACGGCTTCCACGAATGAAAAGGCCGCGCCCGGCCAGCGACTGGCCGCATGCCACTGGTCGGACAGGGCGAAACGATCACGGCGTGAGCGACCGGCGGCGTCCTTCAAGGCCGCGCTGGATTCACTGTCAGCCGAGCCCGATGCAGCCACACGATCCGACACTTCCATGGCCGGTGCCAGCAGGCCGGGCAACTGCGGGCGCCTCGCCTGGGTGGCCAGCGGTGTGTAGGCCACCGGCAGACCGAAGAAGCCGGCGAAGCCGACGGTCTGCACAGCAGGCCAGACGGCTTCAAGCGCACGACGCATGGGCTCGCTGCGCACATCGATGCAGAAGGCGGCCTGCACTTCAGCTGCTTGTGGCGCGGCGGCTTCGCCACCGACGGTCAGCAGCCGCTGCACCAGCTTGCGCTGGTAACCCATCTCCAGCGCCACTTGCCAGACCTCGTCGATCAGCAGCGCCTGCTCGGCATCCTGCAACACCGCCGGGGCTTGGCGCCAGGCCTGCTGCAAGGCGGTGAAGGCCTGCGTTGATGCATCACGATCCTTGCATTCCAGCAAGATCACGCCCCAGGCCAGCCGGATGGCCAGCAGGTCCCGCAGATGAGGGTCATCGCGGCCTTCCTGGCGAGCCTGCCAGCCCAGATAGGCACACCAGGAGGCCCAGCCATTGACGGTGAGCAGCACCGCCTCCAGGTAATCGGCCCATACCGCCTGCGGCAGCCCCAGGCGCTTCATCACCCAGCGCTCGGCATCCTGCCGCGTGGCAGGCAGCGCATCGAGTGTGCGGCCCAGATGCGGAACGCCCATCAGCAGGCCGATGCCGTGGTCGTGCGTGAGGGTGTCGCGCCAGAAGGCATACAGGCCTTCCGTGCGCTCGGGCTGCCAGTCGGCCTGGTGTTCATCGAAGTAGGCGGCACAGGTCTGGCTGACCTGGTGCGTGATGGCCTGGCGCCACGAGAGCCGGGTGTGACGCGTCGGGTCGTTGTCGAGCAGGTCGCTCAGCAGCGGGAGTTGCTGCAGTGACGGTGAGTTGCGCAGCGCTTGCGTGCATTGCTCGGCGGTCAAGCCTGCGGCGCCGGCAGCAGCCACCTGAGCCAGAGCGAGCTCGAGGTCGACGCGGCTGATGCGGCCCGATTCCCAGGCTTGTTGGTGGCCCTCTCGCGGCGGAAAGACATGAATGCCACCGAGCACCGCCATGCGGGCCGCCACCCGGCGCACCGGCATGCCGATGCGCGACCAGTGCGGGTTCACGGCGATGGCCCGATCCAGCGGCCAGGCGGGTGCAATGGTCTGGCAAGCCTGCTGGCAGGCGGCCTCGATCTGCGCGTTCAGCGCCGTCTCCTGGGCTGCGGCGTCATGGGTATCGGCCTGGCCTGGAAGGGCCGACTGAGCGCTGCGGTTCAAGGTTTCCATCATGGTGTTCTCCTGGCTACCGGTTCATCGCGTGGCATGAGCCGCCAGTGCTGCGGCGGGCCTGGGGCCCGTTGCCTTGAAGGCTTCGGGCGCCCAGCGGGCTGGCCAGAGCTGCAGGGCCAGCCGGGTGTAGACCTCGTCCACATAAAAGCCCGCATAACTCCAGCGCCGCCAGGCGCGCAGGCTGTGTGGCTGCAGTTGCAGCACCACCAGGCAGAGGTAGAGCCCCACCATGCCCAGCAGCGCGACCATCCCGAGTGCGTGATGGGGCACGTCTTGAATGCCGAGCGGCACTGCGTGGGCCAGCAGCGCAGCGCCAGTCAGGCCCGTCATCATCAGCACGCCAGACGCCAGCTGCCAGGAAAGCGTACGAACGTCAGCGCGCTCGGCAGGCAGCCACAACAGCGGCGCCCAGGCCAGCCCCAGAACAGCGCTCCACCACCATGGCCAGGCGCTGTGGCCGGCGACCCACTGAATCAGCAGCACCGTCGGGATGGCAACGGCCGGGGCCATCAGCAGACTGATTGCAAGCGGTGACGCGGGCCCATGCATCGCCTGCAGGCGCGTTTGCCGCACGACCGTCGACGCAGCCAGGAACGCATGCGCCTTGTAGAGCGAATGCCCGATCAGATGCAGGGCTGCGAGGGTGTACAGGCCGAGCCCGCATTCGAGCAGCATGAAGCCCATCTGGGCCACCGTGGACCAGGCCAGCCTGACCTTGATGCTGATCCGGGTCAGCATCACCATGCCTGCGAGCACGGCGGAGGCCAGACCGAACACCACCAGCAGCGTGCGCGCCGGCATCGCCTGTTCCAGCAAAGGCGCAAAGCGGATCAGCACAAAGCCGCCCAGATTGACCACGCCGGCATGCAGCAGGGCGGAGACAGGTGTGGGTGCTTCCATGACCTGGATCAGCCAGCCATGCACCGGCAACAGCGCGGTGCGCAGGATGACCGCCAGCACCAGCCCCACGGCGCTGAACTGCAAGGTGGTGGACATGCCCTCGCGGTCCAGGTGCACCCACAGATCGGAAAAAGATCCGCTGCCCACCTCGTACCAGGCCAGGGCGGCGGCGCCGATCAGCAGTGCATCGGCGATGCGGTCGGCAATGCGTTTCTTGTGGGCCGCCAGACGGGCAAAGGCGCGATCGGGGTAGAAGCAGAGCAGTTGCTGCAGTGCCACGCCCACCAGCGCCCAGGCCATGATCAAGATCACCCAGTGATCGGCCAGCAGCAGCAGATGCACGGCAGCCAGCACGCACGCCAGCGCAGACACATAACGCCTTTGCCCGGCCTCCCCCTGCAGGTACCGCGCTGAAAACGCAGCGATGACCGTGCCCAGCAATTGCACCAGGAGGGCGAGACCCAGGCCGAGCGCTGTGGCCTTCAGGGCCGCTGGCAGATGCATGTTGGCGGACCCCGCCAACGCCGTGAATACGGTACCGAGCAAAGCAATCGCCGACAGCGCGAGGAAGGCGCGCCACAGCACCGCGGCTGAAATTCCGGGCAGCTGAGGCAACAGCGCCGCCATCAACATCAAGGCGACCGGCGCCAGAGCGCCGGCCGAAAACAGCACATCAGGCAGATCCATCGCAAAACCCTCTTCAGAAGCCTGAAGGGGATCATGCTTTCGGATTTGCGTTCTGTAAATTACATAAATTGGAACCGAACCATACTTAAAACAGTACAGCGAGAATCGCGTAGTTCTCGCGGCATCGGCGATCGGCGATCAGCTCTTGCCGTACTTCAGCTTGGCCGCTGACATGCAGCTGGCCTTGGCGTCGCCAGCCAAGGCATCGCACTTCTCGGTGGCGACCTTGTAGTTGGCATCGCGCTTGTCGTCGGTTGCTTCGGTCTGCGCTTCGCCAACCTTCTTGTCGAGCTTGGCATCGGCCAGCGCTTTCGTCTCGGCTGCCTTGGCCTCCTTCACGCAAACGTCCTTCGCGTTGCCGGCGAGGTCGTCGCACTTCTCTTTGGCGACTGCGTAGTCGACCTCGGCTTTCGCCTTCATGATCTTGTTCTGGTCTTCGGACTTGCCGGTGTGCGCGTACTCCAGCTGGGCAAGCGCGAGCTTTTCCTTGCCCTTGGCTTGTTCAACGCAGATGTCGTTCGCGTTGCCGGCCAGCGATCCGCACGCAGCCTTGTCGGCCTTGTACTCGGCGCTGATGCGAATCTTGTCGGCCTTGTACTCGGCCGTGGTCATCGTCGCGGCGTAGGCAAACGGCATCACGGCGAGGGCTGCGGCCAGCACTGAGGTCTTGAGGGTGAAAGTGGTGTTCATCGGTTTCCTTTCGGGTTCACGTTGGTGCGATGGACGCACTGTGAACTCACCTCGAAGCCACGGCTGCCGGTGCACGGCGCCTCGCACGGTAGTTGATGTCCTACAGCGATCCATGGGCGCTGGCACTGCGCGCCTCAAGCAAAGCGATCCCACGCGAAACGCCCTGCCGTCGCAGACGCTGCGCTGATGAACGCACCCCAAGCCATGTCGATCAGCGACAGACCGATCGGCCAGTCCTTCAAGGTGGCCAGGTTGCTCAGGTCATAGGTGGCGTAGGCGATGAGACCGAACGCCGCGGCGGTTGCAGCCGTCTTCAGCCAGCCAGGATCGGCGGCGTTGGGCATGATCGCGAACCACATCAAGCCGAGGGTGTACAGCGCATAAAACGCCACGGCGGCGACCCAATTCGGCCGCTCGGCCATCAGGTGACCGAGACCCTCCTGGTAGAGAGGCTTCGTAACGACACCGAGCCAAAGCATGTCGAGAACCAGCATCACGACGGCGGTGGCCAGATAGGCAGACAGGTACTTGCTCATGGCTTCGCGCTCACGCGCCAGATGGCATTGCCCACATCATCGGCGACGAGCAATGCGCCCTGCCTGTCGAGGGCCACGCCGACCGGTCGGCCGTGCGCATCGCCTTTCGCACTGAGGAATCCGGTCAGCACATCCAAGGGCGCAACGCCCGATGGCTTTCCTGCGCTGAAGGGCACGAAGACCACCTTGTAGCCGCTGTGCGGTTGCCGGTTCCAGGAGCCGTGCTGCCCGATGAACATGCCGTTGATGAAGGGGGCGGGCAGGCGGCTGCCGACTGCAGACACCAAGCCCAGCGATGCGGTGTGCGGCCCCAGTGCGTAATCGGGCGACACGGCGCGCGCCACCAGCTCAGGCTGCGGCGGCTGCACCCGTTGGTCGACATGCTGCCCGTAGTAGCTGTAGGGCCAGCCATAGAAGGCACCGTCGCGCACCGAAGTCAGGTAGTCCGGCACCAGGTCACTTCCGATCTCATCGCGCTCATTGACCACGGTCCACAGCACGGGCGCGGTGGTGCCGCCACGGGTGCCGAACTCCCAGGCCATGCCGTTCGGGTTGCGCAGACCGGAGGCATACACCCGGTGCGTGCCGTCGCTCAGATTGACCTCCCAGATCGCTGCGCGGCCGGCCTCGGCGGCCAGGCCGCGCTCACTGACGTTGCTGTTCGAGCCCACCGTCACGTACAGCTTGCTGCCGTCGACGCTGGCGATGATGTTCTTCGTCCAGTGGTGGTTGATCGGGCCCGCCGGCAGTTCGACAACATGCGTCGCATCGGCGGTGATACGCAGGTCGCCGGAGGCATAGGGAAACTTCACCACCGCGTTGGAATTGGCGACGTAGAGCGTGTCGCCGATCAGGGTCATGCCAAACGGGGAGCTCAAGCCATGCAGCAGCACCGAGCGCAGGTCGGCGACGCCATCGCCGTCGATGTCACGCAACACCGTGATGCGGTCGGCGCTGGGCACACCTGCTCCGGCGCGCTTCATCACGAGGCCCATCACCCAGCCCTTGATGCCCGGGCCGTCCTCCGGCTTGGCCGGGGCGTTGCTCTCGGCCACCAGCACATCCCCGTTGGGCAGCACCAGCAGCCAGCGCGGGTGTTCCAGTCCGGTCGCAAACGCTGTCACCTGCGTACCGGGCGCTGCATGCGGTGTCAGACCCGGCGGCCAGCCGATGGCCGGCGCGATGTTCACCGTGGGGATCAGGGTGGGGCGGGGCTCCGGCAGTGCCGGTTGCGGCCCGGTGCCTGCGCTGACCGGCAATTGCGCCGTCTCACCGCATCCGACGAGCAGCAGCGCACCGAGCCAAGGCACGACGCCGATCCATTGCGAACTGCGCCGCGCTGTCAAACGGACAGACCTCAAGGCACTGACCTCAGAGTCGCCCGGTGAGCAGCATGACCACGAGTACGAGGACGACCAGCCCCAGCACGCCACTCGGCCCGTAGCCCCAG
>CANHNO010000114.1 GCA_947462065.1 Burkholderiales bacterium
TGCCGATCCACACGTTTGGCACCGAAGCGCAGAAGCAGCGCTACCTGCCGAAGCTGGCCACCGGTGAGGCGATCGGCTGCTTCGGCCTGACCGAGCCCGATCACGGCTCTGACCCGGGCAGCATGGTGACGCGGGCGCGCAGCGTGCCCGGTGGCTATCGCCTGACCGGCACCAAGACCTGGATCACCAACAGCCCGATCGCTGATGTGTTCGTCGTCTGGGCCAAGGACGATGCCGGCGAGATTCGTGGCTTCATCCTCGACCGAGGCACAGCCGGCCTCAGCGCGCCGGCGCTGCACGGCAAGGTCGGGCTGCGCGCCAGCACCACCGGGCAGATCGCGATGGACGGGGTGTTCTGCCCGGAGGAGAACGCCTTCCCCGACATCCGCGGCCTCAAGGGCCCGTTCACCTGCCTGAACAGTGCTCGCTTCGGCATCGCCTGGGGGACGCTCGGGGCGGCCGAGGACTGCTGGTTCCGCGCCCGCCAGTACGTGCTAGACCGCCATCAGTTCGGCCGGCCACTGGCGGCCAACCAGCTGATCCAGAAGAAGCTCGCCGATATGCAGACCGAGATCGCGCTCGGCCTGCAGGCCTGCCTGCGGCTCGGCCGCATGAAGGACGAGGGAACCGCCGCACCCGAGATCACCTCGATGCTCAAGCGCAACTCCTGCGGCAAGTCACTCGACATTGCGCGGATGGCGCGAGACATGCTGGGCGGCAACGGCATCAGCGACGAATACGGAGTCGCGCGGCACCTGGTCAACCTCGAAGTGGTCAACACCTACGAAGGCACGCACGACATCCACGCACTGATCCTCGGCCGGGCGATGACGGGGATCGCCGCCTTTGCCAACTGAGCATCCAACGCATGGGGAGTTCATCGAGAGTTAAGCCCCGGCATCCACGATCTCTGGCTTGCATCCGGGTCACTGACCGACAGTCCTTGTCTGGAACGCCAGCAGTGTTGACAGGTTAGCCCCTCCCGCACACGCTTCCTGGACACGATCATGCGTTCATCAACCGGCATCCCACGGGGCACACGCAAGATCTGGGCGCTGTCGACCGAAGCGCTGGCACTATGGGTGAGCGTGTATTTCGTTGCGGTCTGCAACCGGTCGTTCTGGGCCAGCGCGCTGACGGATCGATCGCTCAGCGACCCAGGGACCTGGCGCTTCGGCGTCGGCGTGTTCGTGCTGCTGGTGATGGTGCACTTCCTCCTGTTGTGCTTGGTCGTCACGCGCCGCACCGCCAAGCCGGTGCTGATCCTGCTGCTGGTGTGCACCGCCTTCGCGACTTACTTCATGGGCAAGTACTCGGTGCTCCTGGACCCGACGATGGTGCGCAACCTGGTGCATACCGATGTCGGCGAAGCGCGTGACTTGATGGCCTGGGACATGCTGACGCACATCGCCTGGCAGGCAGTGCTGCCGGCCACGCTGGTGTGGGTCACGCTGGTGCGCGATCGGCCCTGGCGGACGGCGATTCCCTGGCGCCTGGGCGCGTTCATCGCCGCGGTGTTGGTCGGCATTGGCGCGTTCATGTCGGTATCGCAGGACTTGTCGTCGCTGATGCGGTCGAACAAATCGATGCGCTACCTGATCACGCCGGCCAACTATGTTTACTCGATGGCGCGTGTCGCCACCGCCGACGCGGTCGAGGCGACCAAGCCGCTGGTGCCGGTCGGGACGGACGCAGCAGCCGGCCCCGCCTGGGCCGGGCGCAGCAAGCCGCTGCTGTTCGTGCTGGTCGTCGGCGAAACCGCGCGTGCGATGAACTGGGGGCTGAACGGCTACGCGCGGCAGACAACACCCGAATTGGCGGCGCTCAATGTCGTCAACTTCAGCGATGTGGGCAGCTGCGGCACCAACACCGAAACCTCGCTGCCCTGCATGTTCTCGCGGATCGGGCGGCGCGCCTACGACGAAGCGCGCATCCGCGGTGAAGAGTCGCTGTTGCATGTTGTGCATCGTGCCGGTTTCGACGTGCAGTGGCGAGACAACCAATCGGGCTGCAAAGGCGTGTGCGATGGGCTGCCGAGCCAGCAGATGGTCGACACCCCCGACCCCGTGCTGTGCACTGGCCCCGAATGCATGGGCGAGATTCTGCTGAAAGGCCTGGCGGCCGAAGTGGCCGATGGCAAGGGCAGCCACCTGATCGTGCTGCACCAGATGGGCAGCCATGGCCCGGCCTACCACCGGCGCGCGCCCGACAAATTCAAGCGATACACACCGACCTGCGACACCGCCGATCTGCGCAAATGCTCGACGGAAGCGGTCGTCAACTCTTACGACAACTCGATCGCCTACACAGACCATGAGCTGGCCGACACGATCCGCTTCCTGCAATCACAGAGCGACCGCTACGACACCGCCTTGCTGTATGTGTCGGACCACGGCGAGTCGCTGGGCGAAAACAATCTCTTCCTGCATGGCCTGCCCTTTGCGATCGCCCCCATCCAGCAGACGCAGGTGCCGATGGTGATCTGGCTGTCGCCGTCGTTCATCGACAGCCGCCAGATCGACCTCGCCTGCCTGCGCACCCACGCGACGCAGCGCGCCACGCACGACAACCTGTTCCACACGATGCTGGGCCTGCTCGACGTGCAGACCAGCGTCTACGAGCCGGCGCTCGACCTGGTCAAGGGCTGCCGAGCCCAGGCGAAGTGACTTGGCGGCGTTGGCTTGATGCAAAAGCCGGCGCGCCACGCGACGAACAGCGGGAAAATCGGCATTTGAACCCGCTGGCACCGCTGGTGCACGACGCGGCCACCCCCGCCCTTGAAGAGAGTCCCCATGCCCAGCCCCACCATGCGCATCGCGCCGAGCCTGTTGTCTGCCGACTTTGCCCGTCTCGGCGAGGAGGTCACCGCGGTGATCGCCGCTGGCGCCGACGTCATCCATTTCGACGTGATGGACAACCACTACGTGCCCAACCTGACGGTGGGGCCACTGGTCTGTCAGGCGATCAAGCCCTACGCGGTGAAAGACGGCCAGCCGGTGCCCATCGATGTGCACCTGATGGTCAAGCCGGTCGATGCACTGATCCCGATGTTCGCGCAGGCCGGCGCCTCGATCATCTCGTTCCACCCCGAAGCCAGCGAACACGTCGACCGCACGATCCAGCTGATCCACTCGTTCGGCTTGAAGGCCGGGCTGGTGCTCAACCCGGCGACGCCGCTGAACTGCCTCGACTACGTGCTCGATGAGCTCGATCTGGTGCTGCTCATGTCGGTCAACCCCGGCTTTGGCGGTCAGAGCTTCATCGAGCATGTGCTGCCGAAGATCGACGCGGTGCGAAAGCGCATCGATGCGACCGGCGGCGACATCTGGTTGGAAGTCGATGGCGGCGTCAAGGCCGACAACGCACAGCGCGTCGGCAACGCCGGTGCCGACACATTGGTTGCCGGCTCGGCGGTGTTCAGCGGCGGGCGCTATGCCGAATCGATCGCGGCGATCCGCGCCAACGCACTCGCTGGCGCACTGGCTCGTCGCGCCTGAGCTCGACAGCCGCATGCTTGCTGAACTGCACGCGATCAGCGCGGTCGCCTTCGACCTCGACGGCACACTGATCGACAGCGCGGCTGACATCGGCCACGCGGTCAACACGGCACTGGCGGCCTCGGGGCTCAAGCGCTTCGACCTGGCAACCGTTCGCAGCTGGATCGGCGATGGCCCGGACGCGCTGATTGCCCGCGCGCTGAAGGCACAAGGCGTGTCACCGGACGATCTGGCCCTGCGAGAGACGCTGCGTGCCGGCTTCGACGCGGCAACGCTGGCAGCGCCTCTGGCACATGGGCATGTCTACCCCGGCATCGCTGAACTGCTGCGCCAGCTGAGCGCGCATGGCTACCCGCTGGCGCTGGTCACCAACAAGCCGACACAGCTGGCACGCGCCGTCGTCGAAGCCGCCGGCCTGCTGCCCTGGCTGTCTCATCTCCAAGGCGCCGATTCGACAGCGCAGCGCAAGCCCTCGCCGCTCATGCTGCAGACCACCGCCGCGCACCTGGGGGTGTCGACATCGAAGCTGCTGATGGTCGGCGACGCACCGCCCGACATCCTGGCCGCCGTAGCCGCCGGCTGCCCGGCTGCGCTCGTCAGCTGGGGCTACGGCGCGCATGCGGTGCCCGCCGCGCTGAACCCGTGGCGGGTGGACCAGCCGCAACAGATCAGCGCCCGCCTGATCGAGTGACACCCTCTCGCATGGCACGGGCGCATGGCGCAGCTCGTGATCTGGGGCTTGCGCTGAAGAACGGCTCGGCCAGAATGGGGCATGACCCCGTTCAACGTGTGCCCGTCATGTGTCAGGCTGAACCTGCCTGACGCCAGCATCTGCACCACCTGCGGTGCCACCCTGCGCGGCACAGTGCGGCAAGCCGCTGAGGAGCACTCCGAGACCTTCGTCAACCTGACGCAGATGGAGCTCGACGCCGACACGACGCCGTCAGTGCACCTGGACGAGCCGGAACTGCAACGCTGGTTCAATTCGCGCACCGGTGCCCTCGATGGCCATGGCGACTCGCATCATTCCGCCGCGGCGCGCGAACCCGAGACGCCGCTGCCACGCTTGCAGCTGCACGAGTTCGAGTCGCCTGCGGCACCCAGCGGCGACGAAGCCGCGTTTGCCAACGCGCTACCGTTGGGCGTGATCCTGGCCGATCTAGAGGTACCGTTTCCCTACCTGCCACCTGAGCACCCGCCGGCGGCAGGCGTGTCGCCGGTCGAGAAGGCAGCGACCAAGGCGCAACGGCGCGCGCAGGTGCGGCGCACACTGCTGGCCGGCAAGGGTCAGCCGGGGCCCGCGGCAGCGCCTTCTGACGCACTGGTGCTTGAGGGCGACGATTCGGCTCGCGAGCAGCTGTGCTCGCTGCTCGAGATGTTCGGTTTTCGCACGCACCCGGTGCAAAGCACGATGCAGGCGGCGCGCATGCTCGCCGCCAAGCGCTATGCCGTGGCCTTCCTGAACATCATCTTTGACGGCTCAGCCGCGCCGGCCGCCCACGACCTGTGCAGCCGCGTCAAGGCGCCACCCACCCACGCCAGCGACACTGTGTCCGCGCTGATCGTCGTCACCGGCTCGTCGCGTCCGGTAGAACGCGTGCGCGCTGAGCTGGCCGGCTGCGATGCCTTCCTGCTGAAGCCGATAAGCCGTGGCGCAGTGGCCCAGGCTCTGGAGGCCTGCGGGGTGGCGCTGCCAATCGACTCGCGGCGGGCATGACGCCAGCCATCAACACGTCGACGCCGAGCGTCGAACAACCTAAGGAGACCGCCCATGGGCATCACGATCCAGTTTCAGCGCCCTGACGGGCAGACGACCTCAGGCTACCTCGCCGAGCCAGCGAGTCCTGTCAATGCGCCCGGCATCGTCGTGGTACAGGAATGGTGGGGCGTGAATGAGCAGATCCGCGGCGTGGCCGACCGGCTGGCACAGGCCGGCTACCGCGCGCTCGTGCCCGACCTGTATCGGGGCCAGCTGACGTTGGAGGCCGAGGAGGCCCACCACCTGATGAGCGGCCTGAACTTCGGCGACGCTGCGTCCCAGGACATCCGCGGCGCGGTGCTGCACCTCAAGCAGGGTGGCGGCCACGTGAGTCCCAAGGTCGGTATCACCGGCTTCTGCATGGGTGGCGCGCTGACGCTGCTCGGCCTGTGCGCCACGCCCGAGGCCGACGCAGGCGTCGTCTGGTACGGCTGCCCACCGCTGGAATACATAGAAGCCACGAAGATCAAGGCGCCGCTGCTCGGCCACTGGGCCACGCAGGATGAGTTCTTCCCGATCGCCACCGTCGATGCGCTGGAAGCCAAGCTGCGCGCGGCCAGCGTGAACTTCGAGTTCTACCGCTATCTGGCGCACCACGCCTTTGCCAACGAAACCGCCGTGGGGCCAGGACGGCTTGCCCAGACTCAGTTCGATCCGGTGTGGGCGCAGCAGGCCTGGGATCGGACGTTTGGGTTTTTGGGGAAGTGGCTGGGGTGAGGCGATGCGTTCAGGGTTGAATGCTGCCGATATGACCGGGCGCGTCGCCATGCCCACCTCTGCGATTCCCTTGCATGAACAGTCCGTCGAGACGGGCGTTCTCACAAGGGCGTTCACGATACGCGCCGCGCTGCTTCTTGGCTACGCCGCCAGGGTCGGTCTGTCTGCTGCTGCAGCGCTTCAAGCGGCCCGTGCCGATGCGCTTCGCGGCCGTCTATCTGGTCGCCATGTGGCTGGCAGCAGGCGCGAGCATGCTGATCTGGCAACTCACCGCCATTCCGTTCGCTGCCATCGCATGGCACACCGGTGGGCTCGCCTTCCTGGTCGCCGCGTGGCGAGACGGCACAGCGTCAACGGAAGCGGGCAGGAGGCTATTTAAAAGCCGCCGTTGAGTTGTGCGCCGGCTGGCTCCCACAAACGGCCTTGCGTGGGCCACGCGCGCCTGTAACGCCTGCTCACAACTCGAAGATCACTCCGTTTCAGCGGGATTTCGTCACAGCAGGGACAATACGGGTTTTCGTTGGTACGTTCCCGCCCCGACGTGCCGGCTCAACCTGAGAGGTCTACTCCCGCGCCATGGCCACACAACGAACCAAGACTACACCGAATTCCACCCCCAACCCGGTTGCCGCCAGCGCTGAAAACATCAAGTTGCGGCAAACCCAGGCCGAGTATTCGGCTGCCCGGCCCTCGTCCGAACCTGGCATCAAACCCATGATGTCGAGTTCGAAGATGTACGTCTGCCGTCGCTGCCAGGCGAACTTCAAGACGGGCGAGGGCAGGCCAGACCCGCGGCTGCGCGGCCTCGGCAAGTGCAACAAGTGCTTGGACGCTGCAACCGCGGCTCAAGCGGCACAGATCGCCGCCTGACGCCCCGGGGCTCGTCAGAGGTATATCTGACCGCCCCCTTCGCGGAACTGCTGCGCCTTTTCTTGCAGCGCGGCATGGATCTGGATCACCGGCGAGGCAGTTGAGGCCGGGGCCTCGGCTTTCTGCAACCGAGCGAAATCTCGCACCTCCTGCGAGATTTTCATCGAGCAGAACTTCGGCCCGCACATCGAGCAGAAGTGCGCCACCTTGGCGTTCTCCTTCGGCAGCGTTTCGTCGTGGTACGCCATCGCGGTGTCGGGGTCGATGGCCAGCTTGAACTGATCTTCCCAGCGGAATTCGAAGCGCGCCTTCGACACCGCGTTGTCCCACATCTGCGCACCGGCAAAGCCCTTCGCAAGGTCGCCCGCGTGCGCAGCGATCTTGTAGGCGATCAGGCCCTGCTTCACGTCGTCGCGGTTGGGCAGGCCCAGATGCTCCTTGGGCGTCACGTAGCACAGCATGGCGGTGCCGTACCAGCCGATGTTGGCCGCGCCCATCGCCGATGAGATGTGGTCGTAGCCCGGTGAGATGTCGGTAATCAGCGGGCCCAGTGTGTAGAACGGCGCCTCGTAGCAGGCCTCGAGTTGCTTCTCGACGTTCTCCTTGATGAGCTGCAGCGGCACGTGGCCGGGTCCCTCGATCATCACCTGCACATCGTGCTTCCAGGCAATCTGGGTGAGCTCACCGAGGGTGTGCAATTCAGCAAACTGCGCTTCGTCGTTGGCGTCGGCGATCGAGCCGGGGCGCAGGCCGTCGCCGAGAGAGAAGCACACGTCGTATGCCTTCATGATCTGGCAGATCTCGTCGAAGTGCTCGTACAGGAAGCTCTCGCGGTGGTGCGACAGGCACCACTTGGCCATGATTGATCCGCCACGCGAAACGATGCCTGTGAGCCGCTCCGCAGTCAGCGGGATGTAGGCCAGCCGCACGCCGGCGTGGATGGTGAAGTAGTCGACGCCCTGCTCGGCCTGCTCGATCAGCGTGTCGCGGAA
>CANHNO010000115.1 GCA_947462065.1 Burkholderiales bacterium
GTACGCAGGTAATCGAGCAACCGCTCCTTGTCGGAGTCGGTCAGGGCATCGTCCGTCGACGCCTTGCTGACCCCCGCAGACTGCAATTGATCGAGCAGTGCAGCAGCGGGGCGGTTCAGCTCGGCGGCGAGTTGGGCGACGGTGGTCACAGCCATTGTGGAATCCTTGCTTCGGGTCTAGCGGCGCAGCGTGCGTGTGTCGGGGGGCGAATGCTTGAGGCGTGATCAGGCGGTAAACCAGTGTTCACGCGCCTTCATGATCAGCGACTTGGCCTGTTCATCTTCCATGCCAGAGATTTCAATCAGTTCGTCGACCGCCAGATCGGCCAGGTCATCGCGAGTGTGCACACCCCCGTCAGCCAGCTTCGGGATCAGTGCGGGGTCCAGACCTTCGAGGTCACGCAGGTCCTGCGATACGTCGCTGACGCTTTCCTCACGCGCGATTTCCATCGTCAGCAGCGCGTCCTTGGCGCGGGTGCGCAGCTCATTGACGGTGTCCTCGTCGAAGCCTTCAATCTCGAGCATTTCCTGCATCGGCACGTAGGCGACTTCTTCCAGGCTGGAGAAGCCTTCTGCGATCAGGATATCGGCGACTTCGGCATCGACGTCGAGCTTGTCGACGAACAGCTTGCGCACCACATCGCTCTCACCGGCCTGCTTCACAGACGACTCTTCGGCTGTCATGATGTTGATGCGCCAGCCAGTCATTTCCGAGGCGAGGCGCACATTCTGTCCACCACGACCGATCGCAATCGCGAGGTTTTCCTCGTCGACGACTACGTCCATCGCGTGACGGTCTTCGTCAACGACGATCGACTGCACATTCGCCGGCGCCAGCGCGCCGATGACGAACTGCGCTGGGTCTTCCGACCACAGCACGATGTCGACCCGTTCGCCGGCCAGCTCGTTGGTCACGCCATTGACACGCGAACCGCGCACGCCGACGCAGGTGCCAATCGGGTCGACGCGCTTGTCATGCGACTGCACAGCGATCTTGGCCCGTGAACCAGGGTCGCGCGCACAGGATTTGATTTCGAGCAGACGCTGCTCGATCTCGGGCACTTCCTGAGCGAACAGCTCGATCATGAACCCCGGCGCGCTGCGCGACAGGATGATCTGCGGGCCACGAAGTGTCGCGTCGACCTCGAGGATGTAGGCACGGACACGGTCACCGATGCGCAGGTTTTCCTTCGGGATCATCTCGCTGCGGCGCAACCGACCTTCAACGCGACCCGACTCGACGATCACATCGCCCTTGTCCAGGCGCTTGACGGTACCGACAAAGATCTTCTCGCCACGAGACAGGAAATCATTGAGCAACTGCTCCCGCTCGGCATCACGGATCTTTTGCAGGATCACCTGCTTGGCGGCTTGAGCGCCAATGCGGCCGATCGACACCGATTCGACCGGCTCCTCAATGTAGTCGTCGACCTCGATGTCCGCGATCTGTTCCAGCGCTTCGAAGTGCAGGATCTCGGAGTCAGGCAACTGGAGACCCGCCTCGTCGGCCACCACATGCCAGCGGCGGAAGGTTTCGTAGGCGCCGGTATCGCGATCGACGGTCACCCGCATGTCGACTTCGCCGCCGTGCAGCTTCTTGGACGCCGATGCCAGCGCCGCCTCGACCGCGCTGAACACGACTTCGCGGTCCACGCTCTTTTCGCGCGAAATCGCATCCACCAGCATCAACAGTTCGCGGTTCATCGTTTGCGGTCTCCATCCGTTTCGGTTGCGGCCGACTCGACCTGCTCGGTCGGCTCTTGCGCGGGCGCCGCAAACCGACGCCCCTTGAAATCCACTACCGGCACCAACCGGGCTTCTCGCACTTCGTCGAAAGCGAACCCCAGCGCCTGGTCGACGCCATCGGCGTTAAAAACCAGCCGCCAGCTTTCCCCGAACTGTTCCAGGACACCCTGGAAATGCTTGCGTCCCTTGAATGCCAGCTTCAACGTCAGGTCGACCCGCTCGCCGCTGAATCGCAAGTAATCCGCCGGCTTCTTCAGCGGCCGATCGAGGCCCGGCGACGAAACCTCCAGGCGCTCGTACGCACAGTTTTCAACTTCGAGCACGTGCTGCAATTGCCGGGTCACGCGTTCGCAGTCTTCTACGGTGATGAACTCGCTTGAACCGGACACCGGCACCGTCGAGGGGAGCTTGTCGATGTACACGCGCAACAACCCCTTCGGACTGCGCTCGGTGTCCACCAAGTCGTAACCCAACCCGGTCACAGTTTTCTCAACGGCGTTCTGCCAACTCATTCCCGATCAATTCCCCGCTCGCTTAACTCAATTCGGTGCATTCCGATCGGCCAAAAAAAAAGGGCTGGAAGAGTCCGCCCATGTTCTTGGTCTAACGTCCCGGAAAACCAGCATTGTAGCTTGTGGGGTTTGTACCGGCAACACCTCATGCTTTTATGTGTACGCGAATGGCCACGAACAGCTTCGAACAATCCTGAGCCGCCTGCGTGCAAAAATCCGCCGCCTTTGACCGCCTGGAACACACCATGGGATTTCTGACCGGTAAACGTCTGTTGATCACCGGCTTACTGTCGAACCGCTCGATCGCCTATGGCATCGCGCGGGCCTGTCACCGCGAAGGCGCCGAGCTGGCGTTCAGCTACGTAGGGGACCGATTCAAGGAGCGCACAGGAACACTGGCTGCCGACTTCGGCTCGACGCTGCTGTACGACTGTGACGTCGCCGACGACGCGCAGATCGAGCGTCTGTTCAACCAACTGGGGGAAGTCTGGCCGGAATTCGACGGTTTCGTCCATTCGATCGGTTTCGCCACGCGTGAATCGATCGCAGGCGACTTCCTCGACGGTCTGTCACGCGAATCGTTCCGCATCGCGCACGACATTTCCGCCTACAGCTTCCCGGCGATGGCCAAGGCGGCGTTGCCCCGGTTGCGGGCAGGCTCGGCACTGCTGACGCTGAGCTACCTGGGCGCGCTGCGGGCGGTGCCGAACTACAACACGATGGGGCTGGCCAAGGCCTCGCTCGAGGCCAGCGTGCGCTATCTGGCCGAGAGCGTCGGCCCGCGCGGCATCCGCGTCAATGGCATCTCGGCCGGGCCGATCAAGACGCTGGCGGCGTCGGGCATCAAAGGCTTCGGCAAGATCCTCGAGGTGGTCGAGTCCACCGCCCCGTTGCGCCGCAATGTGACGATCGACGACGTCGGCAATGTCGCCGCCTTCCTGCTGTCCGACCTCGCTGCCGGTGTGACTTCGGAAATCACCTATGTCGACGGCGGTTTCAGCCACGCGATGGGTGGTGGCAATCTGAGCTGAGTCGCGCTGAGCTGACAGGCCGTCAGCTCAGCCGAGCCGGCGCTTCAGAGCTTGGACTTCACAAGGTCGTAGGTCTGCTCGGCCATTGGGACTGCACTGGCCAGCAGTGCGTCGATTTCCTGGCGACACGCCGCGGCATAGGCCAGGTCTTTCAGGCTCGGCACATTGATATACACATTCAGTGCCGCGCTGCGCAACGCCGCCTGGGCGGCTAGGGCACCGACACCCGCATCGCTGATGACGTTGGTGTTGCCCACCTTCGCCGCGCGCAGCGCCAGCGAGATCACTTCCGCGCTGGCGCGAGCACAGGCCAGTGGGGCATCGGTGGCCGCCTTCAGGCCGACCTGGATCGCGGCGCTTCGCTGCGCCTTCTGCTCGTCACTCTCCTTCGGCAGGCCATAGGCGGCCATCAGGCCGTCGAAGGCGGCGATGTCTTCGGCGACCATGTCGGCCAGCCGGCGGCGCAGCGATTCCGCATCGGCCAACACGGAACGCATCTCGCCTTCGACTTCAGCGTAGTTTTTCTTGCCAATGGTCAGGTTGCACATCATGCTGACCAGTGCCGCACCCATCGCGCCCAGAATAGCGGCCGCACTGCCGCCGCCAGGCGTGGGCGCGCTGCTCGCGAGTTGGTCGAGGAAGGTGGTGACGGGTTGTTCAACGATCATGGGTGTTCTCCAGCTCAGACCATCGATTTGGCCTTGGCGTAAACCGCCTCGGCATCCAGCACCTGGTCAGGTGCCTCGAACAACTGGGCGATGCAGGCGCGGTGCACCGCCAGCTTGAGCGCGCCGAAGCCGATCGCGCCCCAGCAGATCTTCCCGTGACGTGCCACACCCTTGTCCATCATGTCGATGCCTTCCAGACCCAGCGGCGGTGTCGCGTTGGCATCGGCCATCAACTCGATCGTCGGGTTACCTTGCCAATCGGCCTCTCGCAGCAGTACCGAACTGGCCGCGCCGGTGGCAAACACGATCTGTGCGCCATCGCACGCTTTCGCGCGCGTATCGAGATCGGGGGCCGCGATGGCGCTTACCTCGATGTCAAAGGCCGTCTTCAGGTGATCAGCGACTTTTTGCGCGTTGTCCAGCGTGCGCGAGGTGATGGCGACCACCGCGCCTTCCTTAGCCAGCATCACCGCCGCGCGCTGCCCGACCGGACCGGTGCCCGCCAGAATCACCGCACGCTTGCCCGCCACGCTGCCGCCGGCGCTCTTGATGACGCAGGCCACCGCAGCCGCAGCGGTCGTGTTCGAGCCATTGCTGTCGAGCATCACCGACACGCGGAAGTTCGAGAAGAACTTCTTTCGCACCGCCTTCAGCAGCGCCTCGCCGGCCGGCAGATTGCTCCCGCCGACGAACAACGCGGTGTGCTTCTTGTCTTTCGGGGCGCGGGTGAAGATGGCGCCATCGACCAGGGCGCCGACGTTGTCGGGCGTGATGCCACCGTAGGCGGTCACATGATCGGCACCGCCGTCGTAAGCGACCACAGTGTCAAACACCGATGGGATCGCGTCGGTGTCCAGCTGGAACAGAAGTTTCTTCATGGATTTCTCTCGGTGAGTGCTCAGATCACCAGGTTCTGGGGCGTGCCTTTGACGAACAACTCGACATTGTCGATGAGCTGATCGGCGAGGCCCTGCATGGCGTCCTTGGACGCCCAAGCGACGTGTGGCGTCAGGATGAAGTTCGGCAGCCTCAATTCCAGCAGCGGATTGCCTTGCGTGGGCGGCTCACTGGTCAGCACGTCGAAGCCGGCGCCGGCAATCCAGCCTTCGGTGAGCGCGGTGGCCAGTGCCAACTCATCGACCAGTCCGCCGCGCGAGGTGTTGATAAGGATCGCGTTGCGCTTCATCTGGCGTAGCTGCGCGGGCCCGATCAGGTCCCGGGTCGCGGGTGTCAGCGGGCAATGCAGAGAGATCACGTCGGACTCGGCCAGCACCTGGTCCAACGGCGTGCGGTCAGCGCGTCCCGCTGCGCCGGGTGTGATCTCGGCGAACAGCACTTGCATGCCAAAGGCGCGTGCCAGCGCCGCCGTGCCCTGCCCCAGCACCCCGCCACCGACAATGCCCATCGTGCTGCCGTGCAGATCGCCGATCGGGTGGTCGAAGAAGCAGAACTGCTCAGACTGCTGCCAGCGGCCACGCTCGACATCGACGCGATACGCAAACAGGTTGCGGCGCAGCGACAGGAGCAGCGCGAACACATGCTCCGGCACGGTGTGCACCGCGTAGTTGCGGATATTGCACACCGCGATGCCACGTTCGCGGCAGGCGGCCACATCGACGATGTCGTAACCGGTTGCTGCCACCGCGATCAGCTTGAGGGCCGGCAACTGCGCCAGTGCCTCGGCGCGCAACGGCACCTTGTTGGTCAGCGCGATCGTGGCGCCACGAAGGCGAACCACCGTCTGGTCGATGGAAGTCGTCGCGTGCTCCGTGTAGGCGTGGTCGAAGGACGGTCGACGCAGCGTCGCCTGCAGTGTGGAGCGGTCGAGGAAGACCAGGTGTTCGGTCATGATGGATGGGAGCCTGCTCGTGATTTCGCCGAATGATCGCGCGAATCAGGCAACCGGCTCGATCAAAATCCCGCGCTGGCGTCTCGTCGCCACACCTTTGCCACCAGGACTGCCATGAGCTTCACCCGCATCCAGCCAGCCACACCTCGCCTGAGCCGCACCGAGCTGGCGGTGCCCGGGTCGAAGCCGCATCTGTTCGAGAAAGCTGCGCGATCGGCCGCAGACTGCGTGTTCCTCGACTGCGAGGACGCCGTGTCTCCCGAGGACAAGGATCAGGCGCGGCTGAACATCGTGGCCGCACTCAATGACATCGACTGGGGCGACAAGACGGTGATGGTGCGCATCAATGGCCTGGACACGCACCACATGTACCGCGACGTGATCGACATCGTCGAGGCCTGCCCGCGGCTGGACATGCTCATGATCCCGAAGGTGGGCGTCGCGGCCGACATTTATGCAGTGGACGTGCTGGTGTCGCAGATCGAGGCGGCGAAGCAACGCACCAAGCGCCTCGGCTTCGAAGCACTGATCGAGACCGCACTCGGCATCGCAAATGTGGAAGCCATTGCGCAATCGTCGAAACGGCTGGAGGCAATGAGCTTCGGCGTGGCAGACTACGCCGCCTCGACGCGTGCGCGCACCACCGGCATCGGTGGCGTGCACCCCGACAGCGCCGTCCTCAGCCACCCGGACAGCAGTGGCCAACGGCACACCTACTGGACCGATCCCTGGCACGCCGCACAGACGCGCATGCTGATCGCCTGCCGCGCCTACGGCCTGCGCCCGATCGATGGGCCGTACGGCGACTTCAGCGATCCCGAGGGCTTCCTGTCGGCCGCCAGACGCGCGGCGGTGCTGGGCTTCGAGGGCAAGTGGGTGATCCACCCGTCGCAGATCGAACCGGGGAACGCGGTCTACACGCCGACAGAAGCGGAAGTTCTGCAGGCACGTCGCATCATCGACGCCATGCGTCAGGCCCGGCAGCAAGGCCTGGGCGCGGTGTCGCTCGATGGCCGGCTGATCGACACGGTCAACATCCTGATGGCAGAAAACCTGCTTGCCAAGGCCGAGGCGATTGCCGCGCGCTGAAGTCATTACCGCGCGACACCGACTCCACATCACGGACACGACATGCCTTCCGACCTCGACATCGCGCAGCGCGCCACGATGCAGCGCATCACCCAGGTGGCCGCACGCATCGGCATCCCCGAAGACGCACTCGAACCCTACGGCCACTACAAGGCGAAGATCTCGCTGGAATACCTCGACAGCCTGAAAGGCCGCCACGACGGCAAGCTGATCCTGGTCACCGCCATCAGCCCGACGCCGGCCGGGGAAGGCAAGACCACGACGACCGTCGGCCTGGGTGATGCATTGAACCGCATCGGAAAGAAAACCATGATCTGCCTGCGCGAGCCATCGCTGGGCCCGGTGTTCGGCGTCAAGGGCGGTGCGGCCGGTGGCGGGCACGCGCAGATCGTGCCGATGGAAGACATCAATCTGCATTTCACCGGCGACTTCCACGCGATTGCGGCCGCGCACAACCTGCTGTCGGCGCTGATCGACAACCACATCCATCACGGCAATGCGCTGCGCATCGACCCGCGGCTGATCACCTGGAAGCGCGTCGTCGACATGAACGACAGGGCGCTGCGCAAGATCGTCGTCGGAATGGGCGGCACGGCCAACGGCTTCCTGCGCGAAGACGGCTATGACATCGTCGTGGCCTCGGAGGTGATGGCGATACTGTGCCTGGCGCTGTCGCGTCACGACCTGAAGGAGCGCCTGGGTCGAATCATCATCGGCTACACCCAGGGAGAGAGGCAGCCGGTCTACGCGCGCGACCTGAAGGCGCACGGCGCGATGGCCGCGCTGCTGAAGGACGCGATCAAGCCGAACCTGGTGCAGACGCTGGAAAACAACCCAGCCATCATCCACGGCGGGCCGTTCGCCAACATCGCGCACGGCTGCAATTCCGTCAC
>CANHNO010000116.1 GCA_947462065.1 Burkholderiales bacterium
ACCGCGCGTCGCAGAAGGTCGCGATGATCGCGTCGAGCGAGGGCGGCATGGACATCGAGCAGGTCGCGCACGACACCCCCGAGAAGATCGTTACTGAACTGATCGATCCTCTGGTCGGCATGACCGAAGCGCAAGCCAAGAAGGTGGCCATCGCCATCGGCCTGGCCGAGGGCTCGCACGCCCAGGCCGTGACGCTGTTCCAGAACCTGTACCGCTGCTACATGGAAACGGATGCCTCGCTGGTCGAGATCAACCCACTGAACTGCGACAGCAAGGGCAACCTGATCGCGCTGGATGCGAAGTTCAACTTCGACAGCAACGCGCTGTTCCGGCATCCGGAGATCGTCGCCTACCGCGACCTCGATGAAGAAGACCCGGCCGAGATCGAAGCCAGCAAGTTCGACCTTGCCTACATCCAGCTTGACGGCAACATCGGCTGCCTGGTCAATGGCGCCGGTCTCGCCATGGCGACGATGGACACCATCAAACTGTTCGGCGCCGAGCCAGCCAATTTCCTCGACGTAGGCGGCGGCGCGACCGCCGAGAAGGTGACTGAAGCCTTCAAGATCATGCTGGGCAATCCGAAGGTCAAGGCCATTCTGGTCAACATCTTCGGCGGCATCATGCGCTGCGACACCATCGCCGAAGGCGTCATCGCCGCCTGCAAGGCGGTCAACCTCACCGTGCCGCTGGTCGTGCGGATGAAGGGCACCAACGAGGACATCGGCAAGAAGATGCTGAAGGACTCGGGCCTGCCCATCATCAGCGCCGATTCGATGGCCGATGCCGCCCAGGCCGTGATGGCCGCGTTGAAGTAAGCGCCCCGAGACCAAGGACACACACATGAGCATCCTGATCAACAAAGACACCAAGGTCATCACGCAGGGAATCACCGGCAAGACGGGCCAGTTCCACACCCGCATGTGCCGCGACTACGCCAACGGCCAGAACTGCTTTGTCGCCGGCGTCAACCCGAAAAAGGCCGGCGAAGACTTCGAGGGCATCCCGATCTACGCCAGCGTCAAGGACGCTGCCCAGAACACCGGCGCTACCGTCAGCGTGATCTACGTGCCGCCCGCGGGCGCGGCAGCCGCCATCTGGGAAGCGGTCGAGGCCGATCTCGATCTGGCCATCTGCATCACCGAGGGCATCCCCGTGCGCGACATGCTGGAAGTGCGCAACAAGATGATCCAGAAGGAGGCCAAGGGCGGCAAGAAGACGCTGCTGCTGGGCCCCAACTGCCCCGGCCTGATCACTCCCGAAGAAATCAAGATCGGCATCATGCCGGGTCACATCCACCGCAAGGGCCGCATCGGCGTGGTCAGCCGCTCCGGCACGCTGACCTACGAAGCCGTCGCGCAGCTCACCGAGATCGGTCTCGGCCAGTCCAGCGCTGTGGGCATCGGCGGTGACCCGATCAACGGGCTCAAGCACATCGACATCATGCGGCTGTTCAACGACGACCCGGACACCGATGCGGTGATCATGATCGGCGAGATCGGCGGCCCCGACGAGGCCGAAGCCGCCGTCTGGTGCAAGGCCAACATGAAGAAGCCGATCGTCGGATTCATCGCGGGCGTGACGGCTCCCGCGGGCAAGCGCATGGGCCATGCCGGTGCGCTGATCTCGGGCGGGGCTGACACGGCCGATGCGAAACTCGCGGTAATGGAAGCCAGCGGCTTCACCGTGACGCGCAACCCGTCCGAGATGGGCAAGCTGCTGAAGAAGCTGCTCTGATGCCCGACAGGCGCCGGGCGTCGGCGGTTCCTGCGCCGCCCGGCGCCTCGATCCCCAGGTCGCTTGACGCCCGGGCGGTGCTCGGGCGTGCGATGCTCGACTCAGAGTTCCTGCGCGATCCTTATCCGACCTATCGTGCTCTCCGCGACGCCGCGCCGCTGGCCTGGAGCGATGAGTTCTTCGGTGGCGCCTGGCTGGTCTCGCGCCATGCCGATGTCGAACTGGTGCTCCGCGACGCGCGCTTCTCGGCGCAGCGCACCGGTGGTTGGGTCATGCATCCGGCAGACGAGGCGCACACGAATCGCCGCAAAGCCCGTTCCGAGCTGAGCGGCTTCCAACGGCTGTTTGCCCGGGCGATGATCTTCCTCGACGCACCGGACCACACCCGCGTGCGCCAGGTGATGTCGGCCGCGTTCCGCCCATCTGATCTGCAGCGTCTGGCGCCGCGCATAGAGATGGCAGTGGCCGAGCGGCTGGCGGCTATCGACAGCCATTCGCCGTTCGATTTCGTCAGCGCGTTGGCGCGCCCGCTGCCGGCCCAGGTGATTGGCATGTTGATGGGCCTGGACGAGGCCGAGGGCGATGCCCCGGCCGATGTCGTGGCCTGGTCCGACGAGCTTGCTCAGTTCGTGGGTGCCCCGGCGCCGAACCGGCTGCAGGCCCTGAGCGCCCAGACCGCGCTTCTCGCGATGGCCCGACATTTCGACGGGCTGCTGGCGCGGCGCCGCGCAGCGCAGGCCGGTGGGGCTGAGCCACGCGACGATGTGATCGACCGCCTGCTGCAGGCCGAGCGCGCCGGTCAGATCCGCGGCAGCGCCGAGTTGCTGGCCCAGTGCGTGATGCTCCTGTTTGCCGGCCACGAAACCACGCGCCACCTGCTGGCCAACGGCCTGCGCACATTGCTGTCGCATCCAGAACAGTGGCGCCAGTTGCAGCGCGACCGCACCTTGCTGCCCGGCG
Organism: Burkholderiales bacterium; assembly: GCA_947462065.1. Classification (GTDB taxonomy): domain Bacteria; phylum Pseudomonadota; class Gammaproteobacteria; order Burkholderiales; family Burkholderiaceae_C; genus PBB1. Next base: position 2,698 of record CANHNO010000116.1, read on the forward strand.
CAGTGCGCGAACTGCTGCGCTACGACAGCCCGGTGCAATACACCGGGCGCCGAGTGGCGACGGACCTCGTGCTGCACGGCCAGACATTGCGCCGTGGTGAGCTGGTCGTTGCCCTCATCGGCGCAGCCAACCGCGACCCGACACGCCACGAGCGGCCCGACGCACTGGACATCACCCGCCGGACCGCGCCGCCGCTGGCCTTCGGGCAGGGCCCGCATGTGTGCATAGGCGCCGCGCTGACCTTGATGGAAGCGCAGTCGGTTTTCGCGCAGGTGCTTGAACGCTGGCCCGACCTGGCCCTGAGCCCGACCGCTGTACCCCACTGGACAGGCAACGCCTTGTACAGAGGCCTCAATGAACTGTCGGTGCAGTGCTCGGGCCTGTCTGCGAACACGCAGACCGCGACACCTACACTGCCGGTGCCACTCTCAGTCATTTCACCGGACGCCGCATGCAAGCATTGATGACCCCCGAGTTCTGGATCGCCGTCGGCCAGATCATCATGATTGACATCCTGCTCGGCGGCGACAACGCGGTGGTGATTGCGTTGGCCTGTCGCAAGCTGCCACCGGCCCAGCGCACCAAGGGCATCCTGTGGGGCACCGCGGGCGCCATCGTGCTGCGCGTGATCCTGATCTTTTTCGCGCTGCAACTGCTGGCGATCCCCTTCCTGAAGCTCGTCGGCGCGATCCTGCTGGTGTGGATTGGCGTGAAACTGCTGCTGCCCGAAGACGATGACGGGCACGCCAACATCGAAGGCAGCGACAAGCTGTGGGGCGCCGTGAAGACGGTCATCGTGGCCGATCTGGTGATGAGCGTCGACAACGTCATCGCCATTGCCGGTGCGGCGGAAACGGCTGGCGGCGACCACACGATGCCGCTGGTCATCTTCGGCCTCCTGGTCAGCATCCCCATCATCGTCTGGGGCAGCCAGTTGGTCATCAAGCTGATGGACCGCTACCCGCTGATCATCATCGTGGGCGCGATGCTGCTCGGCTGGATCGCTGGCACCATGGCCGTGGGCGATCCGGCGCTGGTCAACCCCGAGGTCATGCCGCAGCTGCCCAAGCTGCCAGCGGAGGGCTGGATCAGGTACGCCGCCGGTGTGAGCGGTGCATTGCTGGTGTATGCCATCGGCCGTGGTCTGCGGGCGCGGCGCACCGCCGTGGCCTGAGAAAGGTGTCGGTGGTCCCGGGGTTCGAACGCGACCGGCTCGGGCCCTACCAGATCGAGCGCCTTCTCGGCCGCGGTGCGATGGGTGCGGTGGTGCTGGGTCATGACACTGACACGCGCGCCAAGGCGGCCATCAAGACGCTGTCGCTGTCCCACGAGTTTTCGGGGGATGACCTGAACGAGGCCCGGCAGCGTTTCTTCCGCGAGGCCGATGCCGCTCGTCGGCTGCATCACCCGGACATCGTGGTGGTCTACGACGCCGGCGAAGACGATGGCGTGGCTTACATCGCGATGGAGTACATCGCCGGTCATGACTTGCAACGCCACACCCACGTCAGCCAGTGGCTGCCCCTGCCCGCGATCGTGCACATCGGCCGACGGGTTGCGCATGCGCTGGCCCATGCGCACAGCCAAGGGGTGGTGCACCGTGACATCAAGCCTGCCAACGTGATGATCGATCTGGCGGCCGGCGTCGTGAAAGTCACCGACTTCGGCATTGCCCGAATCACCGATGCCTGCCGCACTCGGACCGGGATGTTGCTGGGCACGCCGTCCTACATGTCGCCCGAGCAACTGTCGGGGCAGCTTGTCGACGGGCGAGCCGATCTGTATTCGCTGGGCGTCATGTTGTTCCAGTTGCTCACCGGGGTGCTGCCGCATCGTGCCGAATCGATGGCCACGCTGATGCATGCCATCGTCAACGATGTGGTGCCCGATGTGCGCACGCTGCGCCCCGAAGTACCGCCCGCGCTGGCACAGGCGCTGGCGCGAGCGCTGGCAAAACCGCCGGGAGCACGCTATGCCGATGGGCTGCAGCTGGCCCAGGCATTGGACGCCGTCGCCGCACTGTGGCCCGACCATCCGCTGACCCCGCCAGACGAGGCGGCACCGGCTGTCGCCACCCCCGGAGTGGATGCTTTTGCCTCGACCGTGAAATTGTCACGCCCCGAACCGGGGCACAATTCAGGCCTGTGATCGCCCCTGCGTGTATCGCTTGTCGACGTCGCCTTCCGTTGCAATCGCCAGCGCAGCAGCGAGTACGTCATGGCGGCTCGCGTCGGTGCTGACGCGTCGCCCATTCCTGTCTGTGCCCACGCCGCTTTCCATGCCTTTCGAGTTCTTCAGTGCCACCGACATCGGTCGCGCGCGCAACAACAATGAAGACTCGGTCGCCGTCGATCCGGCCTCGGCGCTGGTCGTGCTCGCCGATGGCATGGGTGGCTACAACGCCGGTGAAGTTGCGAGCCAAATGGCCACCTCCTTCATCAGCGCCGAACTTGGCCGCTGGCTGACCGAAGCCGCCTCCAACGCGACCGACGCCGACGTGCGCCGAGCGATGGACATCTGCGTGGAAAACGCCAACCGCGCCATCTTCAACGCCGCCAGTACCAACCCGCAGTACGCCGGCATGGGCACCACGCTGGTAGTGGGTGTGTTCCGCGAAGGCCGTCTCCTGCTGGGCCATGTCGGCGACTCACGCGGCTACCGGCTGCGCGATGGCAAGTTCATACGCATCACCCACGACCATTCCCTGCTGCAGGAGCAGATCGACGCCGGACTGATCACCGAAGAGCAGGCTGTGTTCTCATCGAACAAGAACCTCGTGACGCGCGCTGTTGGTGTCGAGGACAGCGTGATGCTCGAATCCCACCTGCACGAGTTGCTTCCCGGCGATCTGGTGCTCTTGTGCTCCGACGGCCTGTCCGACATGCTCGACGACGAACACATCGGACATGTGCTGCAGTCGAGCGAAGACATCCAGGCCATCGCTCATGCCCTGATTTCCGCCGCCAACGAAGCAGGCGGAAAAGATAACATTGCCGTGATCTTGGCGCGAGTTCAGGGAGCGGCGGGGGGCCCGCGGTCCTGGTGGCCGTTCAAGCGCTGAGTCGCACAACAGCTCTACCGCCGTTCGGCCTACTTCCCCCACGAAGACACAACAATAGACGAGGTCAAGCATGGGCAAACTGGTGGTATCGCTCGACGGCGTGGTGATCAAGGAAGTGCAGATCACCAAGGACAAGACCACGCTCGGGCGCCGGCCCTACAACGACATCGTCATCGACAACCTGGCCGTCAGCGGCGAACACGCCGTACTCCAGATGCTGGGCGCCGACGTCTTCATTGAAGACCTGAACAGCACCAATGGCACCTACATCAACGGCAAGGCCGTCAAGAAGCAGCTACTGACGCACAACGACACCGTCGAGATCGGCAAGTACAAGATCAAGTTCCTGGTGGCCGATGGTGGCGATTACGAAGCCACCCAGATCCTGCGGCCAGGCACCCAGACACAGCAGCCGCCCGGATTGCAGCGAGCCTCCGGATTCGGCGGCGTCTCAGACTTTGGTGCGCTGGGCAGCGTGGCTTCGATCAAGGTCCTGAACGGCGCAGCCGCCGGTCGCGAAGTCAGCCTGACCAAGGTGGTCACCACCATCGGCAAGCCGGGCGTGCAGGTCGCGTCGATCACCAAGCGGCCCACCGGCTATGTGTTCGCGCACGTGGAGGGCGCCGCACGCCCCACCGTCAACGGCAACCCGCTCATCACCGAAACCACCCAACTGCGCGACGGCGATGTGATCGAGTTGGCCGGAACGCAGATGCAGTTCATCAACCGCTAGAGGCCGGAAGCTTTCTGCTGCGCGGGCCGATCCCGCGTATGCAGTGCTCACCGTACCTGGGTACGGCTCCGCTCCTCCACGCGACCTCGGCCCGCTCGAGATGAAATCTTCGCGGCCCCTGACCGAGGCGTCGTGTGACACGTGTCACGGCGATGCCGTTTCGGCACTGATGCGCCACAAGCGATGCCCGCAAACGCGACTTTCGCCCCTTGTCGGCACGGCGGTGCGGCCTCAGTATTTGGCGCAGTTCTCGATGTGTCCTGCGCCGTGCCCGCCCTTGCCTCCACTCCCACCCCATGACGCTGCGCGTGCTCGGCTGTTCCGGCTCGATCGCAGCGGGTTGCAAGACCACCGCTTTCCTGCTCGATGACGATGTGCTGATCGACGCCGGCAGCGGCGTCGGCGACCTGTCGCTCGACGCGCTGACGCGCATCGACCATGTCTTCATCAGCCACTCCCACCTCGACCACATCCTGTCGCTCGCCCTGCTGGCCGACAGCGTGATGCGTGCTCGGCTGGCCCAGGGCCGTGGGCCGATCCAGGTGCATGCGCTGCCCGAAACCCTGGCTGCCCTGCGCAAGCACATCTTCAACGGCGTCATCTGGCCCGACTTCACCCGGCTGCCGAGTGCCAACAACCCCGTGCTGCGCCTGATGCCCTTCGCGGTCGGCGACGTATTGACCAGCATCGGCAGAAGGCGGCGCCTCATCGAAGTGCTCAGCGCGGCCCACACCGTGCCAGCGGTCGGCTTTGCGGTCGACGATGGGCGCTGGGTCTACAGCGGCGACACCGGCCCCAACCCTGCGCTATGGCAGCGGCTGCGCGCGATGACGGTGTCGCACCTGGTGATCGAAACCGCGTTCAGCGACGACGAGCGCCAGCTCGCCGACATCAGCCGCCACCTGTGCCCGACCGCACTCGGCCAGGAGCTGGCGCAACTGGCCGGCAGCGTCGATGTGCACATCACCCACATCAAGCCCGGTGAGATGGACGCAGTGATGGCCGAGATCGGCCGCCTGCGCCTGCCGCACAAGGTCAGCGCCCTCAGCGCCGGTGACGACCTGCGAATGGTCTGATCTGACAATTTGCGTCACCCGTCCGACGCAAATCCCCGATGTATGCGGCCCGTGGTGACCTTTTGTGTCGACAACACCACCCAAGTGCTCACTATTCACGTGGAAAACCCGTGGCACGCGGCATGCGACTACTGCCCTGTCTTCACCCCCATTCCCATACAGGAGCTCACCATGC
>CANHNO010000117.1 GCA_947462065.1 Burkholderiales bacterium
GCCATCGGCACCGAGCCCTGCGCCTGCGGCCGCGGCCTGCCCGTGCTGCAAGAAATCCAGGGCCGCACCACCGACTTCGTGGTCGCCGCCGACGGCACTGTGCTGCACGGCCTGGCGCTGGTCTACATCCTGCGCGACCTGCCAGGTGTGCAGCAGTTCAAGATCATCCAGGAAAGTCGACTGGAAACCCGCGTTCTGCTCGTCACCGACCCTACCTTCGACACTTCGATGCTTGACGTCATTCCGATCAAGTTCCGCGCACGCCTGGGAGATGCCGTTCAGGTGGCCGTGGAGCAGGTGGAAGACATTCCTCCAGAACGCTCCGGCAAGTTCCGTTACGTGGTCAGTCGGGTAGCAACCACGTCACAAGCCGACTTGAATCATGCGTGACCTGCTCGTTGCGTTCATTGTTTTCGGCTCGTTGCCTTTCATCCTGAAGCGCCCCTTCTGGGGCATCGTGTTGCTTGCCGGGCTGGGTTACATGAATCCGCACCGCCTGTGTTACGGCTTCATGCTGAACATGCCTGTGGTGATGATCGTGGCGTTCGTGACGCTGATCGGCATGCTGATGTCGAAAGAAGCCAAGCGCATGGTCTGGAGCCGCGAAATCATCGTGCTGGTGATGTTTATCGCCTGGATGGGGATCACCACGACCCAGGCGTTCAACTCCGGCGAGGCATGGATTCAGTACGAAAAGGTCATCAAGATCCAGATCCTGACCTTGATGACGCTGCTGCTGCTGACCTCGCGCGAGAAGGTAAATCTGCTGGTTTGGGCAATAGTGGTCTCATTGGCTTTCTATGGTGTCAAGGGTGGACTGTTCACGATAGCGAAGGGTGGGGTTCATCGTGTGCAGGGGCCAATGGGCACGTTCATCGGCGGAAACAACGAATTGGCCCTGGCCATGGTGATGACCATTCCGTTGATGTACTACTTGTACATGCACGAAAAGCACAGGTGGCTCAAGCCCGCGCTGATGGCTGCTATGGTGTTGACAGCAATCTCCGCGTTCGGCACCCAGTCGCGTGGCGCCTTGGTCGCACTCATTCTCACTGGGACCATGTTCTGGCTGAAGAGCCGCAACAAGTTCAGGACCGCCGCCCTGGTTTCCATCTCGGGCCTCGCCGGGCTCAGTCTCATGCCTGAAGAGTGGTTTGCGCGAATGCAAACCATCGAAACCTACGATCAAGACCAATCGGCGCTGGGGCGGATCAATTCATGGTGGACTGCTTGGAATCTTGCCAACGACCGCATTTTGGGTGGTGGTTTCGAGACATGGATTTCGAGCGTTTTTGCTCGGTATGCCCCCGATCCCACAAACGTTCGTGACGTTCACAGCATCTATTTCGAGGTGTTAGGGGAGCACGGGTGGATCGGCCTGATGCTCTTTGTCACTTTGCTGGGATTCACCTGGATGAAGTGCAATTCACTGATCCGCCATGGGAAAGCTCATCCGGAGGCGGCGTGGGCCAAAGACTTGGGCGCGATGATTCAGGTCTCAGTCGTGGCGTACATGTCCGCCGGAGCGTTCCTTGGGTTGGCCTATTTCGACTACATCTACCACCTCGTTGCAATTGTTGTGACTGTGCATTACATGGTCATCGTTGAACCAAACCGCAGGCTCGGCTCAGCACGAATTGCGCCTGCCGTCCTGGCACAGCCCGTGGGCGTGAGCCCTGTTCGCAAAGTCTCGTGAGCGGGCGATGGCGGTCGCTTTTCTCGCGGTGCTGTTTTGGTCGATTACCTCGGCAGCGATCCTGCATCACTACCGGCGCGACCTGCAACGGTTCTGGAGCGAGCCCGTCTTTCGCTTTCCGGTCCTCGTTCTGGAAAGTGATGATTGGGGAGCCGGGCCAACGCGGCAGGCGCATGCTCTGAATCGATTGGCGGAAATCCTTGGGCAACATCGTGACGCCGTGGGCCGCCAGCCTATCTTCAATCTGGCGATAGTCCTTGCGGTGCCAGACTGTGTGGGCTGGGCCGCCACGGGAACATACAGCCGCTTGCGCCTCGATCATCCGCAATTTTCCTCAATCGTCGCCGCGCTTGAAGTCGGCCGTGCTCGGGGGGTTTTTGCGTATCAGTTGCACGGGCTGGAGCACTTCTGGCCCTTGGCAATAGTGCAGAGTCAGGATCCGGTGGTCCGATCATGGTGTCAAGGTTCCGATATTCCGTTGACGGAACTCTTGCCTTCGCACCTGCAAAGCAGATGGGTCGACGCGACCACTCTTCCTTCGCGCGCTCACTCAGACAGTGACATCGCAAGCGCAGTCGCGGAGGAGGTTGGCGCCTACAAGATCCTGTTCCCGGGTTCCGCTCCCGTGGTGGTTCCACCCACGTTCGTCTGGTCGACGCAGGTAGAGTCTGCTTGGTCGGCGAACGGGATTACCACCATCGTCACGCCAGGTATTCGTTACACGTGCAGGCTTGCTGATGGAGGTGCCGGCGGTATTGAAGGGCCATTCGTCAACGGTCAGCAGGCCGGTCAGGTCATCTACGTTGTACGTACTGACTACTTCGAGCCCCGAAAGGGTCGCGGTGCTCAACATGCGCTTCGCGCGCTGGACCGCGATGTCGCTCTTGGGCGCCCTTGCATACTCGAGAACCATCGGGACAACTTCTGCGGCGACGACGCACTGCGAGAACACAGCGAGGCGGAACTCGACGGATTGCTCCACGGAGCCTTGGCGAACCACCCGACCCTGCGTTTCTTGACGACCTGGGAGCTCAGCCAGATTCTTCGCGTGCGCGATTCCCAGTGGCTGGTGCGTGATTGGCGCAGTTGCCTGCCTGTCTTCTGGCTGCGTGTCTGCAACTCCGGACGCCTCTGGAAGCTCCTGCGCTTGACCGGACTGTCGATGATCGGCTTGTTGATCGTGAAGGCATTTGGACGCCCAGCATCGGCAACTTCCACTGCGATCGCTGCCTGACGCCTGATGACAACGCTCCATAGTGCAGGCAAGGCGGCTCGGGAGGGGCTGGTTACCTGCCGCCTCAGCGAGCGCGATATCCCCGCCTGCGTGGCGATGGCGCAGGAGAGCTTCTCCGACTTTCAGGGTAACCCTGAAACCGTGACGCAGTGGTTCGAGGCTCGGATCCTTCGCAATCCTTGGCAGCCTCTCCTGGAAGGCATTGGCGTTGGCATCAGGAAGGCCGGCGAACTGGTGGCCTTCCGCGCCATGTTCGCTCAACCCTGGTGGATAAATGGTCAAGAGACCGTCGTGGCCTTTGCGGCTCACACCGCAGTAGATCAAGCCTATCGTGGACAAGGGCTCGGGTTCGCGCTTGTCGAAGCAAGCTCTTCCTTCGCGGGCTTGACCGGTAGCACGTCGGCGGGAAGCGCCACGCAGAAGATCTACGCCAGGCAGGGCTTCGTTCCCATCGGCGGCGATGGCAACGGCTTCCACCAATGCCGCGTGGGCTATGCAGGCTCACTCCATCGTCGGGTTGGCGGCACTGCTGCGCGCGTGCTCGGCCGTCTGCTGGACCTCACTCTGGATGCACGATGGACTCGAATTCGAACCTCCGCCCGGGGTGAGTTCCGGCAGATTGAGCGTTGCGACCACGAGGTCGATCGCCTGTGGTCGAACGTCCAGGTGGAGGAATCCTCCTGCCTGTTGCGTAGCGCGCGGTACCTCAACTGGCGTGTATTCGACGAGCCCACGTGTGACCTCCGCCTGGGGTCGTTTCGTGATCGAACGGGCAAGTTGCGTGCAGTGGCAGCGTGGGCCACTCTGGATTTTCCAGGCGGGGTGCGGTGTGCCGTGCTGCGCGATGTCCTGGTTTGCAGAAGCGACGAAGAAGCGGTGCGCGGACTTTTCGCCGAGCTCCTTCTGTATTGGCGGCGCGATGGATTTACCTGGGCACGCTTCGAGGTTTCATCGACAGCACTCGAGCGCCTCTACTGCGAAATGGGCCTTGATGCGGTGCATTCGCACGGTAATCGCTACTGGATCCACGCCCATCCATCCTTGGCCTCGGAGATTACTAACGATTGGTTTCGCAGTGGACTTGACGGCGACTACTTCGACTGTGGATCGCGATGAGTCGCCCATTTGACATGCTCCCATCCAGATCTCAGGGGCCCGGTTCGCGGGAATTCTTCAACTCGCGATATCCACGTATCTGACCGAGTGTCGTGTTGAGACGAAGGCCCAGCATGAGCCGATGCATCGGCCTCGGCTCGAACAGCCAAGCCGGGCCGCGCTCCAGCAACTGGCGCCACAGATAGTTTGGTACGCCGGCAGTGCGCGCAACGCCATCGGCGCGCAACGTGGCTGTCAGAACCTGGCACCTCGCAGCCTGGAAGGCCCAGCGCATGACGTAGGCTTTCGTCATGCGCTCAGGTATGTTGCAGTGTTGCAGCATCGCCAGCGGGACGTACCAGAATTCACCGCCCCTTTGGGTATAGCGGCCCATGAAGTCGGTGTCCTCGGCATAGGGAATGGATGTGCCGGGCCCCACATCCACTCGAAACTCACCGTTGTGTCGTGCAGCGACTGCCCTCAAAGCTGTATTCACGCCCCCTGGAATGACCTCCTGGGGCAGCCGATATTCATCTAGCCCGAAGTCCCGCGTGTTGGTGATCCCGCGGGGCATGGCAAAGGGCCCCTCGGTATGCAGCCAGCCAGGCAGGTCGCCCAGCCACTTGGGGATCACGCGGCCAGCGAACCCGTCCATGTCGGGGTGCCGACGCGCCGCATCGATGTAGGCGCCGAGCCATCCCGGTTCAGGAAGTACATCGTCGTCCGTGAAGACCCACAAGTCACCTCGCGCACGCGCCATTGCCAGGTTCAGCGCCCTGGACTTGCCGGGTACTGGCTCGCGTAGCGCCAGCAAAGGCAAACGTCCGCGGTCGAGTTCCTGAGCCAGGACATCAGCCGTGTCGTCGGTGCTCCCGTTGTCGACAACGAGCAACTCCCAGCTTGTACCGGTAGGTAGCGTCTGCCGGGCAAATGCATCGAGAAGCGCACCGAGGAAGAGGGAACGGTTGCGGGTGGCAACGATGACCGAAGCGTCCATATTCTGTTCGTGTGGCCTAGTGGTGTGGAACGAGTCGCCGGGCCTGCTGCCGGTTGACAAACAAAGCGTCGTACTCAAGCACTTGAAGCAGGCCGTGGTCGATGCTGAGCGGTGCTGCTGCGACTTCCGCCTGGATCAGCGTGACGGAAGACATTGCGGCGTCCTTGCCCTTCATGACCTCACCAGTGTTCGTGGTCAGACCCAACTCCTGCCAGAGCTCTACAAGCGTCCGGACGGGAACGCGATGGCGCTGGGCTTCCTGATGCGTGCCCAAGTTCGCCCCGGCAGCGAGTGCGACTTCGATTCCGTAGATCGCCAGTGCCTCGCGGAGGTGCTCCTTCCAGGCGCAGCTGTGCAGTCCCGCTGGCGCGCGAGCCTTCCCGCTGGGACTCCCGCGTGAGGCCTCCTTCGAGTTCAAGCTGCTTGACATGACGTGCGGTGCTGATTGCTGCTGACCCTAGCGGGCGAGGGCGTGGCGAAAGCCTCGCACAGTACGCCGCACGATGTCCGGCGCGTGGCTCCAGGCCAGCTTTGCAGCGGTGCCCATGTCGAACGGGTTCTGGCGCATTGCAAGCAAGTAGTAGCAAGATGCTGCGGCGTAGTCGTGCTCCAGCCAGAACGGGACATCGCCGGCCGATACGTACAGTTCGTGCAGTTTTCTGCGCACGCTGTCGCGTGGAATGCGACGGACAGCGTCTGGATAGCCCGCGACGAAGGTTCTGTAAGCCTCGGCACGAGCCACGCGCATGCGCTCGGCGTTCTTCGTCTTCTGATTTGAGTGGAGCCTGTAAGACGCCAGCACTGCGGGCGTCTCGAAGATGTCGAAGTCCGCGGCACCCAGACGCAACCAGAAGTTGATGTCTTCCCAGTAGCCTTCCTGAAAGCCGCCGACCTTTTCGAGAACCTGCCGCTCCGCTACGAACGTGCTTGGGATGAGATTCCGCGACGATTCCCACAAGGATGCCAAAGTGTGGCGCTGCAGCGGATGCGAGGTGTCGTAGGCGAAGCGCGCGCTGCTCGCGAAAGTGATGGCATCGTTCTCGTCGATCAGGTCGAAGTCGCTGCAGACGCAATGAATCTCGGGACTCGAGTTCAGTACCTGGAGTTGCGTGCCCAGAAAACTCGGGTACCAGCGATCGTCGGCGTCGAGTAATGCGATGTAGTCACCGCGTGCGGCATTGATGCCCCGGTTTCGGGTGCCCGCGCTGCCAAGATTCTTCGGGTTTCGCAACAGTTGCACCCGATGATCAGGTTCCAGCGCATTGCACACCGCCCAGGTGTCGTCTGTGGATGCATCGTCGAGCACGATGGCCTCCCAGTCTTGGAAGTCCTGTTGCAGAACTGACGTCAGCGTCCGACCAATCAGCGGAGCGCAGTTGTAAGCCGGAATGATGACGCTGACGCTCGGCTTGGACGGCATGACACAAATTCCTTCACGATGTTGTAGTGGCAGTAGCGTGTCCCGAAGGCGGTGCGTGCCCTGGTCCGTCGGCGTCTGCTGGCGGATTCAGCAATGCGGCTTCGATCGTGTTCGCATAACTCTGCGGAGCCATGCCAATATTCGACTGCACCACCAGGGTCAGCGGCGCCTTGCCTGCGGGATAGCTGTCCAGGATCTGCCGAGGCGAGCGCATGAATCGATCGAAGCCTTCTCGATCCCACACGCCCACGTGCAGCGGTGCCTTGCGTTGCTCGAGGCCGGGCGGTATCAGCACCTCGTCGAGATAGACACCGTACAGCAGGTATTCGGAAAAGAAGCCGCTGTCGTAAAGCACCTGCTGCCAGGGCTTGCCATGCCTGCGCTCCAACTCATCGCGAAGTTGCTGCACCCAGTCCGTGTACCAAATCGCCGGGTACGCCATGAAGTGATGATCTTCGCCATTTGGCGCGAGCTTGAGCAACTCGCGCGACTTGCGCATGTAGTTTCGATGCTTGGCTGATTCCTTCTCTGGTTCAAGTCGCATGAGCACGCGCGTGCCGGAAGCGGGCAACAGGTCGGAGACATCAAACTCCCGGACGAAGAGAAGGTCCGAGTCGACAATGCATACCGGCCCTTCGGCAAAGAGTTCAGGCGCCGAGAGCTTGACGATCTGTTGAACGATCCAGCCCGGCCGTCCGCCGAACCGCGTTTGTGTCAGCCGCCAGGCCCGGCGCCCCAGCTTTTCCTGCAGGAACCTGCTCCACGCCGGCGCGTAGAACATCGGCGCGACGTAGTCCTGTTGCGCAACCACCCGAACGCCTGTGTCTTGCCGCAGGGCATCGCGAAACAGGGACACGTCCTGCCGAGGCACCGCCGCGACGTGTTCTACGCGGCAGCGAGCGAAGCGTTCCACGGTGCGGCGCAGCAGGATGAACCTGTCCAGATCACCCCTGTACGAAGGGGTGAAAAACTGAAGATGGGTCGGCTGTTGCATCGGAATTCCTAAGGCGTGTGTGTCGTCTGGAGCCCTGACGCACGCGCTGCTCGCAGCTTCGAGATTGCTGCTGCCGGCAGCAGCGATGCGAGGGTGTACTTCAGTGCCCGTGACGTCACCGACTCGCGCAGACTGCGGCGCAGCGCCTGCCGCGCCTCGGGCAGGCGCCCATTCGAGAAGTACCAATAGCCCAGATCGCACCAGCTGTCGGCAACCATGCGATCGGGGTCCAGTCCCCACTGCGGCATCAGCTCGCGGGCCCATCCACGAATGACTGCGGC
>CANHNO010000118.1 GCA_947462065.1 Burkholderiales bacterium
CCGCTACGACCGGCCCATCAACCTGGGCCCACAGGTCGTGCGTTTGCGTCCGGCGCCTCATTCGCGCACCCGCATCCTGAGCTATTCGATGCGGGTCGAGCCAGCCACTCACTTCATCAACTGGCAGCAAGACCCGCAGTCGAACTACCTCGCGCGCCTCGTGTTCCCGGACAAGACCACCTCGTTCCGCATCGAGGTCGATCTGGTCGCCGAAATGTCGGTGCTCAACCCGTTCGACTTCTTCCTGGAGCCGTCGGCCGAGCACTATCCGTTCAAGTACGAGCCCGAGGTCGAGGCCGAACTGGCGCCCTACCTGGCGAAGGCCGAGGCCACCCCGCTGTTCCAGGCCTACCTCGACGCATGGCGCGAGCGCTTCGTCGGCAAGAAGACGCCGATGAACAACTTCCTGGTCGACGTGAACCAGCAGCTGCAGAAGGACATCGGCTACACGATCCGCATGGAGCCCGGCGTGCAGACGCCCGAGGAAACGCTGGTCAACAAGCTCGGCTCGTGCCGCGACACCGGCTGGTTGCTGGTTCAACTGATGCGACACCTCGGCGTGGCGGCGCGCTTCGTCTCGGGCTACCTGATCCAGCTGAAGAGCGATGTGAAGTCGCTCGATGGCCCGAGTGGCACCGAGATCGATTTCACCGACCTGCACGCCTGGTGCGAGGTATTCCTGCCAGGCGCAGGCTGGATCGGGCTCGACCCGACTTCGGGCCTTCTGGCCGGTGAGGGGCACATCCCGCTGGCCTGCTCACCCGACCCGTCGTCGGCTGCGCCGGTCAGTGGCGCCATCGACGAGTGCGAGACCGAGTTCGAGCACAGCATGAGTGTCACCCGCATCTGGGAGGCGCCACGCGTCACCTTGCCCTACACCGATGCCCAATGGGCGAGCATCGAGGCGCTGGGGCATCGGGTCGATCAGGACCTGCGACGCAACGATGTGCGGCTGACGCAAGGCGGCGAGCCGACCTTCGTGTCGGTGGACGACCGCGACGGCGCCGAATGGAACACCGAGGCCATGGGCCCGACCAAGCGGCTGCTGAGCGCCGACCTGATGGACAAGCTGCGCCTGAAGTACGGCCAGGGTGGCCTGCTGCATTACGGGCAGGGAAAGTGGTATCCCGGCGAGCAACTGCCGCGCTGGTCACTGAACCTCTACTGGCGCAAGGACCGTGAACCGATCTGGACGCACCCGGAGCTCTTTGCCAACGAGCGCAAGGACTACGAAGTCACCGACGCGCAGGCGCAAAAGTTCCTGAGCAGCGTGGCCCGCCGCCTCGCGCTCGACCCCAAGTACGTGTTCCCCGCTTACGAGGACACCTGGTACTACCTGTGGCGTGAACGGAAGCTGCCGACCAATGTCGATCCGTTCGATGCGCGCCTGTCCGATCCGATGGAACGTGAGCGACTGCGCAAGGTGTTCACGCAGGGCCTGGAAAAGGTCGTCGGGCACGTGCTGCCCGTGGCGCGCGGCACGCTGGGCCAGCCACGCTGGACCACCGGTCCGTGGTTCCTGCGCTCCGAGCGCTGCTACCTGGTGCCGGGCGATTCGCCTCTGGGTTTCCGTCTGCCACTCGACTCCCAGCCCTGGGCGAAAGAAGGCGACATGCCCTGGGTGCTGCCGGTGGACCAGACGCAGACCTTCGCGCCGCTGCCGGCGTATCGGCGTCTGCGCTTTGCGGCGACGCCAAACGGCGCCGCCGAGGGCCACGCCGCGTCGTCCGCAGCCAGCCCGGCCAATGGCGCTGCAGCCAGCTTCGCCGAGCGCTCGCGCGCCGCCGCGCAAGGGTCCGACAAATCGGTGGCCAGTGCGCCCGCCAGCAGCCTGCGCGTGCCAGACAAGTTCGAATCGGCCGCCTGGATCAGCCGCACCGCACTGTGCGCGGAGCCACGCGGTGGCAGGCTCTATGTCTTCATGCCGCCGATGACGGCGCTGGAGGACTACCTGGAAATCATCGCGGCCGTCGAAGACACCGCTGCGGAGATGAAGCTGCCGGTGATCCTCGAAGGCTATGAGCCGCCGAAAGACCCGCGCCTCTCGGCCCTGCGCGTCACGCCGGACCCGGGTGTCATCGAAGTCAACGTGCACCCGGCACACAGTTGGGAAGAACTGGTCGACCAGACCACGCACCTGTATCAAAGCGCCCACGAAAGCCGGCTGTCGACCGAGAAGTTCATGGTCGACGGCCGCCACACCGGCACTGGCGGCGGCAACCACTTCGTGCTCGGTGGCGCGACGGTGGCGGATTCTCCGTTTCTGCGCCGGCCCGATCTGCTGGCCAGCATGGTGGCCTACTGGCACAACCACCCGTCACTGAGCTATCTGTTCTCCGGCCTGTTCGTCGGGCCCACCAGCCAGGCGCCGCGTGTCGACGAGGCCCGCAATGATTCGGTCTACGAGATCGAGGTCGCGTTCGCCGAACTGCAGCGCGTCACCCGCGAGCAGGGCGACTACTGCCCACCTTGGTTGATTGACCGCTTGCTGCGCAATCTGCTCATCGATGTCTCGGGCAACACCCACCGCGCCGAGTTCTGCATCGACAAGATGTACTCGCCCGACGGCCCGACCGGCCGGCTCGGCCTGCTGGAAATGCGCGCCTTCGAGATGCCGCCGCATGCCCGCATGAGCCTGACGCAGCAACTGCTCATGCGCGCCCTGGTTTCGCGCTTCTGGAAGGAGCCGTACCGCCCGGCGCGACTGAAGCGCTGGGGCACCGAACTGCACGACCGCTTCATGCTGCCGCACTTCATCTGGCAGGACCTGGGTGACGTGGTCGAGGAACTGAACAGCTTCGGCTACGCCATGAAAGCCGACTGGTTTGCCCCGCACCTGAACTTCCGCTTCCCCCGCCTTGGCGACTTCGCTGTGTTCGGCGTCGAGGTCGAGATGCGGCTTGCGCTCGAGCCCTGGCATGTGATGGGCGAGGAGGGTGCTTCTGGCGGTACTGCCCGCTATGTCGATTCCTCCGTCGAGCGTGTGCAGCTGAAGGCCACCGGCCTGGTCGGCGACCGCCATGTGCTGACCTGCAATGGCCGCGTCGTGCCGATGCAGCCGACTGGCCAGGTCGGCGAGTTCGTCGGCGGGGTCCGCTACAAGGCGTGGAACCCGCCGTCGGCGCTGCACCCAACCATCGGCGTGCAAGCACCGCTGACGATCGATCTGCTCGACACCTGGATGGGCAGGTCGGTGGGTGGCTGCCGCTACCACGTCGCGCACCCGGGCGGCCGGAGTTACGACAGCTTCCCGGTCAACGCCTTCGAGGCCGAGGCTCGAAGGCTGGGGCGCTTCTTCCGCACCGGCCACACGCCGGGCAAGATGCAGGTGCCGAATGACGAGCGCAACCCGAACTTCCCGTTCACCCTCGACCTGCGCCGAGCCACCAGCGCGTTCTGATCGCCCCGAGGCTCTGGTGGCCCACGTAAGACAATCGGCCACATGAATTCGGTTGCCTGACATGTTGACTCGCCTGCTGTCCGGTTACACCTCGGTCGAAGGTCGTTACGACGAGCTGTTGTCGGCGCCGGGGTCACCGCGCCCGCATTGGGATGCCTTCCTGCGTTCGCTCGCAGGGCGCGAGGGGTCCGAGGTCACTGAAACCCTCTCGCTGATGGAACGTGAGATCCGCGAGAACGGCATCACCTACAACGTCTACGCTGACCCGAAAGGCGCCGATCGACCCTGGGAAGTCGATCCGCTGCCGCTGCTTTTGTCGGCTGCCGAATGGGACGACATCTCCGCCGGCATCGCACAGCGCGCGGACCTGCTGAACCGCGTGCTGGGCGACATCTACGGCCCGCAGGAACTGCTGCGTTCGGGCGCGATACCGCCGTCGATCATCTTCGGCCACAGCGGCTACCTGCACCAGGTTCAGGGGATCCGCCCGGCCGGTGGCGTGCACCTGTTCAACTACGCCGCCGACTTGGCGCGCTCGCCCGATGGCCACTGGTGGGTGGTCAACGACCGCACGCAGGCACCGTCCGGTGCTGGCTATGCGCTCGAGAACCGGCTGGTGGTATCGCGCGTGTTCCCCCAGATGTTCAAGGAACTGCATGTGCAGCACCTGGCGTCTTTCTTCGAAGCGCTGCGTGAGTCGATGATGCGCTGGGCACCCAAGGATCAAACCGATCGGGTCTTCGAACGCGCCAATCCACTGATCGTGCTGCTGACACCGGGGCCGTACAACGAGACCTACTTCGAGCATGCGCTGCTGGCCCGCTACCTGGGTTTCCCGCTGGTCGAAGGCAGCGACCTGACGGTGCGCGACGGCTGTGTCTGGATGAAGACCGTCGAGGGCCTGAAGCGCGTCAGCGGCATCTTGCGGCGCCAGGACGACGACTACTGCGACCCACTCGAATTGCGCTCCGATTCTGCGCTCGGCATCCCCGGCCTGACCGATTGCGCGCGGCGCGGCACCGTGCTGCTGGCCAATGCACTGGGATCCGGTGTGCTCGAGTCCGGCGCGCTGCTGGGCTACCTGCCCAAGCTCAGCGAACAACTGCTCGGTGAGCCCCTGAGATTGCCGTCTGTCGCCACCTGGTGGCTGGGCGAACCGGCAGCGCTCGACGACGCGTGGCGACGGCTCGACAAGCTGATCATCAAACCGCTGGAGCGCTCGGCGCGGGAGCCGGCATTGTTCGGCGCCGATCTCTCGGCAGCAGAGCGCGCCGCCTTGCGAGAGCGTGTGGCTGCGCGCCCCCAGCGCTATGTGGCGCAGGAATGGGTGCATGTGTCGCAGGCGCCTGTGCTCGAAGCCAGCAGTGAACCGGGCCGTGGCGAGCAGATGAGCTCGCGCACCGTCGGGCTGCGGGTGTTTGCGGTGGCGACGCCGAACGGCTATCACGTATTGCCGGGTGGCTTGACCCGGGTGGCCGGCGACGACCATTCGCGGGTGATCGCCATGCAGCGCGGCGGCCGATCGAAAGACACCTGGGTGCTCTCCGACGCGCCGATCAATGCCTCTTTCTCCCTGCTGAGCCGCACCGTCAAGCCGGAGGATCTGGTCGCCTCGCGCGCCAACGTGCCCTCGCGGGCGGCCGAGAACCTGTTCTGGTTCGGCCGCTACGGTGAGCGCTGCGATGCCACTGCCCGCTTGCTGCGTGTCGCCATCTCCGATGTGCTCGACGATTCGCGCGAACCCAGCGACGGCGTGCCACCAACGCTGATCCTCGCGCAGCGCTTCGGTCTGATCGACTCCACCGAGCAACCAAGCACCGACCTGCTGCGAGCTGCCACCCACCCCGACGAAGGCCTGAGCGAGCGTTTCAAGCAACTCTCGCGCGTGGCCTTCAACCTGCGCGACCGGATGTCGGCCGACCACTGGCGCTCGTTGAACCAGTTGATTGCCGACCCGGTGTTCCAGCGCGGCTTGTCGTCGACCAGCCTCGGACTGCCCCTGGCGATGTCCTGGCTCGACCGCGCCGTGACCTCGATGACCACGCTGTCGGGCTTCGTGCTCGATGGCATGACGCGCGGCGTGGGCTGGCGATTCCTGTCGATCGGCCGGCGCCTTGAGAGGCTGTCCACGCTGTGCCAGGTGCTGCAGGTTGCGACCAGCGAAGGGCGTTCGCATGGGCTGGACTGGCTGCTCGAATATGCCGACTCCACCGTCACCTACCGCTCTCGCTACCTCGTTGCGCCAGAGTGGCTGCCGGTGCTGGACCTGCTGTTGCGCGACGAGGTGAACCCGCGCTCGGTCGCCTTCCAGGTCAAGGGACTGGCCGAGTACATCGCCAAGCTGGAGCTGAGCCATGGCCGCTTCGCCAGCGACGTGCTGGCACCAGCGCACCATGCGCTGCGCAATGTGTCCAGCGTCGACCTGCACCCGGAAAGCGAGGCGCTGGCAGACGTCATTGCGCAGTTGCAGCGTGCGGCGCATGCGGTGTCTGATGAGCTGACGCTGAAGTTCTTTTCGCACGCCGCTTCGCGCAGCGTGTTGTCGCTGGTGGCCTGATGTCGCAGCAGCAGCAACAGGGTCAGCAGCAGTCCCAACAGCAAAGCCAGCAGCAGGGCAGCTTCGACCGCTACACCGTCGAGCACGAGACGCGCTACGCGTACACCGCGCCGGTGTCGCAGTCGTGGCAGCTCGGCCGCCTGACGCCGCGCGGCCTGCCGTGGCAACGGGTGCTGTCGCACAGCCTGCAGATCGATCCGCCGCCCAACGAGCGTCACGAGGCGGTCGACAGCTTCGGCAACTCAGTCTCCCATTTCGGGTTGCACGGCGCGCACCGCCAGTTGCGGGTGCGCATGCAGTGCCAGGTCGAGGTCGGTGAGCGCCCGGTCGCGGATGCCCACTCGACCCTGACGGTCGACGAGGTGCGCGAAGCGCTGCGCCGACCGTACGGTGGCGCCTGCGACCTGAACGCTGCACGCATGGCCGAACCCACACCCCTGGTGCCGCTGTCCGAAGCTGCACGGCTGTATGCCGAGCCCTCGCTGCAACCCGATCGGCCGTGGTTCGAGGCGCTGAGTGAGCTGAACCACCGCATCCACACCGACTTCGAGTTCGATTCAGGTGCCACCACTGTCAGCACCTCGGTGGATGAGGTGATGCAGCACCGACGCGGCGTGTGCCAGGACTTTGCCCACCTGATGCTGGCCTGCCTGCGCGGCCATGGGCTGTCGGCGCGCTACATGTCGGGCTACCTGCTCACTGACCCGCCACCCGGCATGCCGCGGCTGATGGGCGTCGATGCGTCGCATGCGTGGGTCGGGGCCTACCTGCCCGACCACGGCTGGATCGAGTTCGACCCCACGAACGACCAGCTCGCCGACCGCCGCTACATCACGCTCGCTTGGGGCGCCGATTTCGCCGACGTGGTGCCCCTGCGCGGCGTGATCCTCGGCGGCGGCATGATGCAGCGCATGGATGTGTCGGTCAGCGTGATTCCGCAGGGCTGAGCATCGGTCGATGCCGCTGCGGCTGCGCCGACGCTTGCCCTGCAAGGTTCTGAGAAAGTTCAAATGAGTCCAGCACTTGCGACGACCCACAAGAGATTTGTTGTGGCGCGGCTTGCCTGCCGAAGCAGCATGGGCTTTCTCACGAGAAAACGCTAGGCAGCTCAATTCCGCAAGGCGCTCCGCATCTGTCGCATTTCAATGAGTGATCTCCCAGCACTTCCTCACATCGAGCTTGGCCGGTATCGGCACTACAAGGGCGGCGAATACGAGGTCGTCGGCGTCGTTCGACACTCCGAATCATTGGAGCCTCTGGTTCTGTACAGGCCGCTGCACGTTGAATCAGGAATGTGGGTTCGCCCGTTTGCGATGTTCAATGAGCAAGTCGAGCATGAAGGCAAACGCCAACAGCGTTTCAGCCTCATCCTTGGCAGCGAATGAAACTGCCGCCCGAGCGGTCGACACCGCTTTGCTGAAGCGCGTTGGTGCCTGGCTCGCTGCAGCGGCCGGCACCACGGCACAGCCTCTGGCGCAATGTGCCGATTCCCCCGACCGGGGGCCGCGCTTCAAGGGGAGCGCGTTGACCCTGGCCGCAACCCCTCGGCGGGATGGCTGCTCCGCCTCAGCGCAGGAACACTGAGCCTGTCGATCGCAGTGATCGGCGCCGCTCAGGACACCCGCATGCGCAGCCTCAAATCGTTTCCACGCTCGTGCCGTCAAGGCATTCGATCGATCGTCTCTGTGTCGCTGTGTGCGGCGCTGCCGATGCCGCCCCAGGAGAACCCACCACGCGCTCCGATCAG
>CANHNO010000119.1 GCA_947462065.1 Burkholderiales bacterium
AGGTTCTGATGTATCGATCTCTGGCAAGTTGTCTCCTCCTCGCACCCTGTGTGCGTTCCATCGGACCCTTCTGGGTCCGTTCTTTTTCCTGGAATGAGCGTCGATCAGCCCGTTGATGCGGGCATCACCCGAGCCTGAGGCCCCGGACACTCAAGGCTCGATCGATCAGGTCGATATAGGAGCAAGCGCGTCACGCCGGCCGCGCCGGACACTCACTTCGGAAACTGTCTCAGCATGTTCGTACTCATCGGTTGGGGCCTGGCCATGGTCTGCATCTTTGGCGTGTACATCGTTCACGGTGGAAACATCCAGGTGATCCTGAAGGCGTTGCCGTTCGAAACGATCACCATCCTCGGCGCAGCACTGGGTGCGTTCCTGGCCACCAACCAGATGAAAGTCATCAAGGCCACCATCAAAGGCCTGGGCGCGTGCTTCAAGGGCAGCAAGTACAGCAAGGCACGCTACATGGAATTGATGGCGCTGCTCTATGACATCCTGCAAAAGGCCCGCAAGGAGGGCCTGATGTCCATCGAGCAGGACGTCGAAGACCCGCACAACTCGGCAATCTTCAAGAAGTACCCAGTGGTCGGCAACGACCACCACGTGGTCGAGTTCATCACCGACTACCTGCGCATGATGGTCTCGGGCAACCTGAACGCCCACGAGATCGAAAGCCTGATGGACAGCGAGATCGAGACCCACCACAACGAAGAGCATTCGGCTGTGGCCGCGATCGGGCGACTCGCGGGCGGCCTGCCCGCCTTCGGCATCGTCGCCGCAGTGCTGGGTGTGGTGAACACCATGGGCTCGGTCGGCCAGGCGCCGGCGATCCTGGGGGGAATGATCGCCTCGGCACTGGTCGGCACCTTCCTCGGCATCCTGTTGGCATACGGCTTCGTCGAGCCCTTGGGCGGGCTCCTCGAGCAGAAGGTCGAAGACGGCTCGAAGGAGCTGCAGTGCATCAAGACCACGCTGCTCGCCAGCATGCAAGGCTACGCCCCGCAGGTCGCGGTGGAGTTCGGCCGCAAGGTGCTGTTCTCGACCGATCGCCCGACATTCGCCGAGCTGGAAAGCCATGTCAAAGGCAAGAAGTGACGACCCCCAAGACGCCGAGTACGGCGTCGCCCCCCCCAAGGGGGAGCGCGGGCTGCTTGGGGCGGCCCGGCGCTGGCCCGCGACTCCTTCGCTCGCCTGTTGATCTCGCCTAAGAACCCAGCTGGAGCTCCATATGGCCGGTGATTCGAAAAAGCTGCAGCCGATCATCATCAAGCGGGTCAAGAAGGGCGGCCATGCTGCGCATGGCGGCGCCTGGAAGATCGCCTACGCCGACTTCGTGACGGCGATGATGGCGTTCTTCCTGCTGATGTGGCTGTTGGGATCAACCACCGAGGGCGACAAGAAGGGCATCGCCGACTTCTTCAGCGCGCCGCTGAAGGTGTCACTGGGCGGCGGCTCAGGCTCAGGCGATTCGGCGCACGTGCTCAAGGGCGGTGGCCAGGACCTGTCGCGCACCAACGGCCAGGTCAAGAAAGGCGACATCGAGGGCAAGCGCAGCACCATCAACTTGCTGGCGCTGAAAGCGGAGCAGCGCTCGGCCGAAAAGGCTCGGCTCGAGGAACTGAAGCAAAAGGTGCAGGACGTGCTGGCGGCCAACCCGCGGCTTGCGTTGATGCATTCGCAGATCCGCCTGGAGATGACTGCCGAAGGGCTGCGAATACAGATCGTCGATGCCGACAAACGGCCTATGTTCGACAGCGGCAGCTCGATGGTGAAACCGTACATGCGCGAGTTGCTGCAGATCATCGGCGAGGTGCTGACCGAGGTGCCCAACCGCCTGACGCTGGAAGGCCACACCGACGCGCAGCCGTTTGGCAGCGGTGAGCGTGGCTACAGCAATTGGGAACTCTCTTCGGATCGCGCCAACGCGTCGCGCCGGGAGTTGCTGGCGGGTGGACTGCCTGAAACCCGCGTTCTGCGCGTACAGGGCCTGGCATCGAGCCGGCCGCTGCCAGACACCGACCCGCTGAGCCCGACCAACCGCCGCATCAGCATCATCGTGATGAACCGCGATGCCGAGGACCGCTTCTTCAGCAATCTGTCCGAACCCGAAGAGCCGGATGCGTCGATCGCCGATCCACCGGCCGGCGTCGAACTCCCCTCAATTTCCGCGCCGCTTGACCGATAAAACGCTCCAGTCACCTTTCGCTTGCCCATTTCGAGGATCGCCATGAGCCACCCGACCGACATGAAATTCCTGATCGTGGACGACTTTTCCACCATGCGTCGCATCGTGCGCGGCCTGCTGAAGGAGATCGGCTACAACAACGCCGAAGAGGCCGAAGACGGTGCCGTCGCGCTCGGCATGCTGAAGAACCAGAAGTTCGACTTCATCGTCAGCGACATCAACATGCCGAACATGAACGGCTTTGATCTGTTAGCGGCGATCAAGAAGGACGACTCACTCAAGCACCTGCCCGTGCTGATGGTGACCGCTGAAGCGCGCAAGGAAGACATCGTGCGCGCCGCACAGGAGGGCGCCGCCGGCTACATCGTCAAGCCTTTCACGAAGGCGACGCTGGAAGAGAAGGTGCAGAAGATCATGCAGAAACTGGCCGCTACGGCGTGAAAGGACGGCCATCATGAACATGAATGAACTCGCAAACGCCGGCCTCTCGATGGATGCCCCAAAGGCGAACCCAGGCTCACCTGGCGCCTCACCAGAGGTGTTCCAGCAACTGGGCGCGATCACGCGGCAGCTGCACGACACGCTGGTCCAACTGGGCGTGATACCCAAGCTGCAGATCGCGGCCGAAGGCCTGCCAGATGCCCGCAGCCGGCTCAACTACATCGCCGAGAAGACCGGCGCAGCCGCCGAGAAGGTGCTGAACTCGGTTGACTGTGCAAAGGCCGACCACGCCCACATCATCGAAGAGACTCGCCGCATCGCCGCGGCCATTGTTGCCGACCCGGTGAAAGCCGTGGCCTCGGGGTCGATCCTGAACTTCGTCAGCGACGTCGAGCAAACCACCGCACGCATCGACAACCACCTGACCGACATCATGATGGCGCAGGACTTCCATGACCTGACCGGTCAGGTCGTTGCCAAGGTGGTGGCGCTCGCCAGCGAATTGGAAGACAGCCTGGTCAGGCTGCTGGTTCAAGCCGCTCCGCCAGATCAGGCGCAGAAGGTCGAATTGCACTTGCAAGGGCCGGTCGTCGACGCAACAGGCCGCACCGATGTGGTGTCAAATCAAGGCGAGGTGGACGATTTGCTGGCAAGCCTAGGTTTCTGACCCGCAGCGCCACCTGCAGCGCAGTGCTTCAGCCTGTCTCTCCACCCACCAGCCCGTTGCGGATGGCGTAGACCGTCATCTCGGAGTTGTTGCTCAGGGCCAGTTTCTCCAGCACCCGAGCACGGTAAACGCTGACCGTCTTCGGGCTCAGCATCAGCTCTTCCGCAATGTCAGACAAGCGCTTGCCCGACGCGATCATCACCAGTGTCTGCAATTCGCGATCTGACAGCTTCTGGTGGGCCAGTTCGGTGGTCGGCGTGGTCAGGCTCTCGACCAGCATCTGCGCGATCTCCGGGGTCACGTACTTGCGGCCCTGTGCCACGGTGCGCACTGCAGCGACGATCAGGGCCGGGTCGCCCCCCTTGTTCACATAACCGAAAGCACCGGCGCGCAGCGCGCGGATCGCGTACTGATCTTCCGGGTACATCGACACCACCAGCACGCGCAGCGTCGACCCCTCTTCCTTCAATGCGTGCAGCACATCGAGCCCGCTGCGGCCCGGCAGGTTGATGTCCAGCACCAGCACGTCGCAACTCGATTGGCGCAACAGGCTGCGCAACTCGCCGTAATCACCCGCTTCGCCCACCACCTGGATGTCAGGCGCATCCGACAGGGTGTCGCGGATGCCGCGCCGTATCAGCGCGTGGTCGTCGCAAAGCATCACATTGATCATGACAACATCATAGGTCGCCCCATTCGGTCGGGTCATCGGCATCCGGCTCGCTCGGCGACGGGCTGACTCCACCGGGGTTCAGAGGCACCGACAGGATGAGCGTGGTGCCGCTGGCATCGCTGCTCAGGTCAACCCAGCCCCCCACTGTGCGCGCCCGCTCGTGCAGCCCACGGATGCCGAAGGAGCGGGCTTTCGCCAGGTCGTCTGGCGACAGGCCACGGCCGTTGTCGCTGATTTCCAGAGACAGCACGCCGCCGGCCATCGACAGATCGATGGTCACCTGCGTCGCCTGCGCGTGCTTGCTGACGTTGGTCAGCGCCTCCTGCGCGGTGCGATAGGCGACCAGCGGCACGCCGGGGTCCAGCGGCAGTGCCTGCTCCGGGGCACGCAGGCTGCAGGCGATGCCGGTGCGCCGCTCGAAGCGCGCCGTCATCCACTGCAGGGCCGCGAGCAGGCCCTGTTCAAGGATGGCCGGTCGCAGGTTGTGCATGATGCGCTGGCTCGATTCGATCGCCGCCGTGACGGTTTCCAGCGCGCCCTGCACCCGCGTCTGCACTTCGGCTGAATCGCTGTGACGCGCGATCCAGGCCAGATCGAACTTCAGCGCAGTCAGCGAGCCGCCGACATCGTCGTGGATCTCTCGGGCGATCGCTGCGCGCTCCATCTCGATGCTGGTCTGCAGGTGCTGCGCCAGTTCCTGCAGGCGCTGCTGCGACTCGCCGAGTTGGCGATCGGCACGCTGCCGGGCACGCCGTGTCCGTGCGGCTTCGATCGCATGCAGCAGCGCCGGCACCAGGCGCGCCAGGTTGTTCTTGAGCAGGTAGTCGCTCGCGCCGTTGCGCATCGCCTCGACGGCGGTGTCCTCGCCGATCTCGCCCGACACCAGCACAAACGGCACGTCGTCGCCACGCGCCATCAGCAGATCGAGCGCGACCAGTCCAGAGAAGCCCGGCAGGTTGTAGTCGGAGACGATGACGTCCCAGGGACGCTCGAGGGCGAGCAGGAAGTCGGCCTCGCTGTCAACACGCTGCGACTCGACACGCAGACCGCCGCGGTGCAGATGTGCCAGCGTCAAGGCATGGTCGAGTTCCGAATCCTCGAGGTGCAGCAGGCGCAGCGGTGCTTCGGCGATCCGTGACGACATGCCATGAGTATGCCGCCTGCACTCCCGCAGAAAACAGCCGGTGGAAGCGCAGTTTGATTGCCCTTAGGTATTGGCGATGCGTGCCGAAAATGATTCAAACCCAACCGACGCCCAGAGACCGCGCGAGCGATCCCTGTGGCACCCATCGCCGGGTAGCGGCGACGACGGGCGTTATCACTGCGAGCAGACAACAGATGGAACACGCAACACCCGAGGTCCAGCCAACGCAAACCGGGCAAGCACCGGCGCCGTTGATGCTGGCCGCAGATCTGCAGGATCACCTGTTGATGGCGACCAACGACCTCGATCGCCTGCACACGCTGCTGGCCGATGCCTGCGACACGCTGATGCAACGCTTCTACAACGCCACCGAACAGATCCACGCGCTGATGGATGCGCACAGCTCGCAAGGCGACGACAAGCGCGATTCCGCGGCCTATCAGTCGCTGATGCAGCAACTCGGTGGGGCGGTCACCGCGCTGCAATTCCAGGACATGGCCTCACAACTGATCGTTCACACCAATCACCGGCTGCGCAGCTGCGTCGACACCCTGGCCCGTGAGGCCTTCGGCGACGACGACGAAGACGGTGCCAGCGTGGTCGAGGCGCCGCCGCAGCGACCGAACCCCGTCACCCAGGCGGAAATGGACGCCGGCTCGGTCGAGCTGTTCTGAGCGCCCCACACCACCTTTCCATCACTCCTTACACAGTTCTTTCGGAGACAGCAATGCACTCAATTCTTGCCGTGGACGACTCGGCTTCGATGCGCCAGATGGTCACCTTCACCCTCAAAAGTGCGGGTTACCACGTCGTCGAGGCCGTCGATGGCCAGGACGCGCTGGAGAAATCCGGTCAGCAGGATTTCGATCTGGTGCTGACCGACCAGAACATGCCCCGCATGGACGGCATCAACCTGACCAAGAGCCTGCGCAATCACCCGAAGTTCAAGGCCACGCCCATCCTGATCCTGACCACGGAGTCCAGCGACCAGATGAAGCAGGCCGGCCGCAGCGCGGGGGCGACCGGCTGGATGGTCAAGCCCTTCGACCCGGCCAAGCTGCTCGAGGTCATCAAGAAGGTGATTCGCTGATCCGCCACGCGGCGCCCGACAACACACGCATCCGACGACCAGGGGTTGGCAATGAGTGACATGAACACAGATCAATCAGGCGGTGCAGGCATCGACCTGAGCCAGTTCTACCAGGTGTTTTTCGAAGAGGCGGGTGAAAACCTCGACCGTCTGGAACAGCAGCTGCTGGCCATCGACATCGAGGCCGCCGACGACGAGGAACTGAACTCGATCTTCCGCTGCGCCCATTCGGTCAAGGGTGGCGCGGCGACCTTCGGCTTTGCCGATGTCGCCGAGCTGACCCACCAGATGGAGACGCTGCTGGACAAGCTGCGCCGCCATGAGCTTGAGCCGACTGCGCCGATGGTCGACGTGCTGCTGCAATCCGGCGACGCGCTGCGCTCGCAACTGGCACGCCACCAGGGCGCCGGCGGTGACCCGGTAGACACGAGCGAACTGCTGGTGAAGATCCGCGCGCTGGTGTCCGGGCAGGCCCTGCCCGCGTCCGCCCCTGCGGCTGTCGTTGCCAAGCCGGTCTCCGTGCTGGCGCAGCCGCCCGTAGAAGCGGTGGCACCTGCTGCTTCGGCGCCGACATCGAAGCTGGCACGCGGCCTGGAGTTGCGTGTCGGCCCGCTGAACGATCCAAAAGACGCCGACAACCTGGTCGATCTGTTCAAGGAAATCGTCGACCTCGGCACCATCGAGCCGCTCGACGGCGGCCAATCGAGTGATGGCCTGCGCCGCTTCAAGATCGTGACCACCAGCAGCGACGACGATCTGCTCGACCTGTTCACCTTCCACGTCGCCCGCGAGCAGGTGGCCTTGCTGCCACTGACCGCGGGCTTCGGTTTCCACGACGGTGCGCCTGGCGCACCGCCGGTCGAGAACCCGCCCGACCCGGGATTCGGGTTCTTCGACGACGCCCCTGGTGCGCCGGGCTCGGCAGCCAAGGCGGACGGGGCATCGACAGCCACTTCAGCAACAAGCAACACAAGCAACACAAGCGACAGCAGCGTCGCCGCGCCGTCTCGTGCGCCGGCCAAGACCGAAAAGGCACCGGCCGCCGCACTGGAATCCTCGACGCTGCGGGTATCGGTCGAGAAGGTCGACCAGCTGATCAATCTGGTCGGTGAGCTCGTCATCACGCAGGCCATGCTGGCGCAGAACAGCAAGCAGATCGACCCCGCGCTCTACCAGCAACTGGCCTCGGGCCTGGCGGACCTGGACCGCAACACACGCGACCTGCAAGAGTCGGTGATGTCGATCCGGATGATTCCGATGTCGATGGTGTTCAGCCGCTTCCCACGGATGCTTCGAGACCTCGCAGCCAAGCTTGGCAAGAAGGTCGACTTCGTGACGCAAGGCGAGGCCACCGAACTGGACAAGGGCCTGGTCGAGAAGATCACCGATCCGCTGACTCACCTGGTGCGCAACAGCTGCGACCATGGCATCGAAATGCCCGCCGATCGACTGGCCAAAGGCAA
>CANHNO010000120.1 GCA_947462065.1 Burkholderiales bacterium
AGGCTCCGGCAAACGCTGAAGCCTGGAAGCTCAAAGGCGACGTCGCCCTCTATGCACAGGGCAGAGTCGACGATGCTTTGGCTGCTTATCGAAAATCCATCGAGGTCAACCCGAAGTTTGTGATTGGCCATTTGGCGGTGCTGGCCATACTGATGGATAAAGACAAGCTGGAAGAGGCCTCGATCCAGCTCGATCAAGTAAAGAAACTGGCGCCCAAGAGCACAGAGGTCAAGTATGCGGAGGCGCAGCTGGCCTATCAGAAGGAGGATTACAAACTGGCGCGAGAGCTGACGCAGGAGTTGTTGCGACTGGCATCCAGCAATCCGCGGATCCTGCAACTGGCAGGCGCCATTGAGTTGAAAACCAACTCGCTTGCACAGGCCGAGATCTATCTGACGCGGGCCGCCCAGGCGGAACCCCAAAGCGCGTTGTCGCAACAGCTGCTGATCAACACCTACCTGCAGTCAGGCCAGGCCTCCAAGGCGCTGGATGCCTTGAAAGCCATCACTGGAAAGGATGGCCTGGATCCGAGATTCTTTCGCCTTGCCGGGGCGGTCTATCTTCTGAACGGTGACACCAAGGCGGCTGAAGAGTACTTTTCCAAGGCACTGAAAGCCGACCCGAACAATGTGGCGGCCCGCACCGCGTTGGCCGTGGCGCACCTGTCGAGTGGAAGAGACGACAGCAGCGCTTTCGATGAACTCGAAGGCATCGCCGAATCGAACAGCGCACCCAACGCCGACTTGGCCTTGATCAGCGCGCACATGCAGCGCAAGGACTTCGGCAAGGCTCTGGCAGCGGTCGCCAAGCTTGAAGCCAAGCAGCCCGACAAACCGTTGGCTGCCGACCTCCGCGGGCAGATTCAACTTGCGCAAAAGGACACTGCTGCTGCGCGCAAAAGCTTCGAGCAAGCACTGGTGCTGGACCCTTCGTACTTTTCCGCCGCCGCCAGCCTGGCTACGCTGGACATGATCGACAAGAAACCCGCCGATGCGAAAAAGCGGTTTGAAAGTCTGCTGGCAAAGAACCCGAAGCAGGGTCAGGCCTTGCTGGCGCTGGCCGAACTCGCAGCTCTGCAAGGCGCCGGCAAGGAAGAAGTCGCCGGGCTGCTGACCAAGGCCGTCGATGCCAACCCCACGGACGTGGCGCCGCGCCTGCTGCTGATCGAACTGCATCTGCGTACCAACGACAGCAAGCTCGCACTTGCAGCCGCGCAGAGTGCGGTCAGCGGGGTACCCGCCAGTCCAGAACTGCTGGACGCACTGGGTCGATCACAGCAGGCTTCTGGCGACCTGAACCAGGCGTCAACGACTTTCGCCAAATTGGCGGAAGCTCAGCCCTTGTCGGCACAAGCCCTGCTGCGTCTGGCGGTGGTCCAACACGCCAACAAGAACGCCTCATCTGCCGAGAAGAGCCTGCGCAAGGCGCTGGACCTGAAGCCGGATTTTCTGGAAGCACAACGCAGCCTGATCCTGCTGGACATGGAGGCCAAGGAGTATTCGCGGGCCTTGGCGGTGGCGCACACCGTGCAAAAACAGCGTCCGAACGAAAGTGCAGGTTTTGTGTTCGAAGGAGACATTCAATCGGCCCAAAAAAACTGGGATGCCGCAACTGTCGCCTACCGGACAGGCCTGAAGGTCGCTGAGGCGCCCGAACTCGCCATCAAGCTGCACGCCGTCACGGTGGAAGCAGGCAAGGCGGCCGAGGCAGAACGGTTGGCCGCCACCTGGGTGAAAACACACCCCAAGGACGCCCGGTTTCTGTTTTACCTTGGCTCAGTAGCGACGGAACGCAAGGACTACAGAGCGGCCGAAGCCCATTACCTGAGTGTCATTCGAGCCCAACCCGACAACGCTGCGGCCCTGAACAACCTGGCTTGGGTCGGCCAGCAACTCCGCAGAGACAACGCCATCGGCTATGCCGAAAAGGCCAACCAGATCGCTCCGAATCAGCCCGCACTGATGGACACCTGGGCCATGTTGCTGTCCGACAGGGGGCAGCACGCCAAGGCCATCGAACTGCAGACCAAGGTGCTGCTGGCAGAACCTGCAAACGCCGGATTCAAGCTGAATCTGGCCAAAATCTATTTGGCTTCTGGCGACAAAGCGAAGGCGCGCTCGGAACTTGATGCGCTGGCCAAGTTGGGTGACAAGCTACCCGTTCATGCCGAAGTGACAGCGCTCATCAACGCGATGTAAGGCGCGTATTCAGGAACTGCTCAGGCGTTCCCAAGTTGTCTGTCACACGACTGCTCGCTGCAGACCTCATCAGCGCATGACTTGGTGTGTTCGTTTCAACGGCTCTCACCGCTTCAAGAGTCCACCCAGAAACAAAAAAGCCCCGGGGAAACCCTGGGGCTTTTGATTCGAAGAACTGCTTACTTTTTCTTTGATGCGGAGCGACGGCTTGCCACGCCAGCACCCAAGAGAGCCAAACCAACCAAGGCCAAGCTGCCTGGCTCAGGAACCTGGAAATTCGCGCTCACATCACCAGTGATCGTCTTGGTGAAAGGGTCATTGGTGTTACTGACACCGTCATAGTCCCCGTTCACGCGAACGTTCATGAAGAAGGGATCGGGGGCCACAAAAAGCGTCTTGCCGAAGGCGGTCAACGTGAAGTCTGTGAAATCAATGTTGAAGGCGCCAGGAGGGCCATTCAGATTGCCCGTCCCGGCGCTGGACAAGAGGGCCATACCTGCAGACGCGAGCTTGATGTCTTCGCCGTTACCAGCCAGCACGGCAGCCACCGTACCGGTCGACACGGTACCCGTCGTATCCGAGTTGGAGTCCAGATAAAGGTCGAAAGAATTGCTGTTAGAAGCAAAGGTGTTAGGCCCTGTGATCGCGCCGGTAGCCTGAAACACCGCGTAGAGCTTGTAGCCGCCAATCGCTGGAAGGTTGTTCAGCAAGCTTGTTGGCGCGGTGATACCGTCGGTGCCTAGAAAGGCGTTGAAATTCGCAAACGCCGAAGCCGCGAAGGTTCCAGGACCCGTGACGGTCAGAGCCTCGGTGTAGCCGCCATTCAGCTTGCCAGCCTTCAGAGCGGGGTTGGCCAAAGAGAGAACATTGGCACCAGGAATCACGGTTTCATTGACCGTGAACTCTTCGAAGATTGCAGCGGACGCAGAACCACACGCCAGAGCGGCGGCAGTTGCAACGATGGAAACAAGATATTTAGACATCAGATCCTCCAGAGGGGTTGGGGTCGAGTGATTCACTCACGAGAACCTTTAAGCACCAGTCGTGCCAGAAAATTAAATCTATAAAAATCAATCACTTAGGACGATTACTCGAAAGAACTCTGATCTGATGTAAGTTTTTCCGACACCCTTGCCGCCGCCCGAAATTCCCTGCCGCTCAATGAGCTTTTTCGAGCTATGGTGTCAACCTAAAAGTCAGTTGAGCCCCGCCCAAGGCCGGGAAACGCGATCTACGCCCAGGATCAACCAATGCAAACCCCGACGACACCGAAGAGCCGGGAGGCCATTGCAGCCGCCTACAAGTCAGAGCCATGGTGGTACGACGTCCGGGGCTTTTTCATCCTCACCTTCGCGTACAACAGCACGTTGACCGAGCAGTTGCGCT
The DNA here is from genome assembly GCA_947462065.1 of Burkholderiales bacterium. Lineage (GTDB taxonomy): Bacteria > Pseudomonadota > Gammaproteobacteria > Burkholderiales > Burkholderiaceae_C > PBB1. Next base: position 3,585 of record CANHNO010000120.1, read on the forward strand.
TCTTCGGTCCGAATTTCGGCAAGCAACATCTCGAAGTGGCCTGTGGGACAGGAACCCTGCTTGAGCTGGTTTTCTACTGGCGCCGCTGGAAGAAGTTGCCGACAGCCCAGGTTGTCGGGGTCGATTACGCCGAACCGATGCTGGCCGGCGCGCGACACCGTTTTGCCGGCAAGGCCGACCTCGAGTTCCTGCATGCCGATGTCGCGGAGATGCCTTTCGCAGCGGAATCATTCGACACAGCCAACGTCGCAAACGCCGTGCATTGCTTTCCTGATGTCGATGGCGGCATGCGCGGCGTGTTGCGGGTACTCAAGCCCGGCGGCACGATGGCCGCGAATGTGCTGCTCTTCCCCCGAGGACGCTGGCCGCTTCGCCCGCTTGCAGAGCGCATCAATCGCTGGGGCATGCGCAAGGGAATCCTGTACACGCCTTACGACCGCAACGACATTCGCCAGCGCATCATCGCCGCCGGGTTCGAGATCGTGACTGAGGGAGTTTCTGGCAACTGTTACAACGTGCTGGCGCGCAAACCCGCAGCACAATAATCCGCACCGCCACTGCAAACTGCGGGTTGAACATCTCTAATCACTCATTCGATTACTCGACCGCGTTCTCGCGCAACATCGGTTGGGTCACCAAGCCTGAGCAGGCGGTGTTGCGCAGTGGCCGAATTGCCATTGCCGGTCTTGGCGGGGTCGGCGGCGCCCATCTGCTGACCTTGTGCCGACTCGGTATCGCCAAGTTCAACATTGCCGATTTCGACCACTTCGAGGTCCACAACTTCAACCGGCAGGCCGGTGCCTCGATGCCCTTTCTGGGTCAGCCAAAAGTGGACGTGTTGGCGCAGTTGGCCCTGGACGTGAACCCTGAAGCCGAGTTGCGCAGATTCGGCCGGGGCGTGACGCCAGAGAACGTGGATGAGTTTCTGCGTGATGTTGATCTCTATGTCGATGGGATCGACTTCTTTGCCATCGATGCGAGGCGAATGGTGTTCGCCGCATGTCGCGAGCGCGGCATCCCGGCACTGACTGCCGCGCCGCTGGGCATGGGCGTGTCGCTGCTGTACTTCGACCCGAAGGGCATGAGCTTCGAAGATTACTTCCAGCTGGAAGGGCAACCCGTGCAGGAGCAGTACGCCCGCTTCATCGCCGGGTTGTCACCGGCCATGTTGCAGCGTCGGTATCTCGTCGCCGCGGAGGCCGTCAACTTCACCGAGATGCGAGGCCCCTCGACGATGATGGCCTGTGATCTTTGCGCAGGCCTGATGGGTACCGCTGCGTTGAAAGTGCTGCTTGGTCGAGGGTCGTTGAAGGCCGCTCCGTGGGCGATGCAGTTTGACGCCTACGAACAGACGCTGCGGTTCACGTGGCGGCCCTTCGGCAACAACAATCCGCTGCAACGGCTGCTGTTGATCCTGGTGCGATCCAAGCTCAAGGGCAACGGCTGACATCGAAGCCGTAGCGCCGGCTCAATTGCCAGGTTCTGCGTCGTGAACCGACCACTCCTGTGAAGCATCGGCGACCTCGCTCGTGCGCGACAGGCCGCCCGGTTCAGTGTGGTGCTCGTCCATGCTCTCGATCTTGCGTCGCCAATCCACGTCGGGATTGTCGATACGAAACCCGAAGTAGGGGCCGCCTTTGGCGATGATGCTTCGGACGGCCACCGCCTCGGCAGTGGCAATCAGCCCTGCACCCAGCTGGATGCTGACCTGACCTCGTGCCCGATCCGGGAGTGAAACTGCAGCGCGAGCGAGAAATCCGTTGAGCGACGCGTCAATGACCTCCAGCGCCACCGCTTGATCGCCGCCCTGATGATCGAGTGTGAGCGTGGCAGGACACTTGAGCGAATAGCGTCGATGTCGTCGCAAGGATTCCCGGATGGCCGATTCGCCTTGAACCGTCGGTAACACGGCGCGGTAGCTGTCTTCATGGTAGATCGCCTTCAGCAACCGGCGACGCCTTTGGTCGAGTTGCTCAAAGACCCGAGTTTGCTGGTTGAAGAAGTGATCGAGCAATGCGGGCGACATGACAGGATCATTGGTCGTGTAGTAGGTGCGCTCTGGAAACTTGATGTTCGGCAGCGAAACCTTGGTGAAGTAGTGATGCAGGTTCTTGTTGGGCCGGCGTCCTTCATAGGCCTCGTAAAACTTCTGCGGCGCCGCCTGCAAGTCCAGAGTGGCACCGACGGCTGGTGCGCCATTGGCAAAGTCGTAGCTGTTCACGACATCAGCCTCCAGCCGCTGGAAGAACAGCAGTGATTCATACATCTCGATGTGCTTCGGATTGACCGCGATGACGAGATGGCGGGTGTCGAAGTACTCGGTGCAGTACTGGTACATGAACTTCATCAGCGGGAACAGGATCGTTCCACTGGCGTCGCGGAACTCAGCATGAACCGCGAGTGCTGATATTTCGGCGATGCGACCAGGCTGCGCTCGCACGGCCGTCAAGTCGAACGCCGACTGCATGGGGAAACCGAACACGCCTTCGCGAATGATGGAGAGCGTGCCGACGATCTGTTCGTCGAACTTGGCGAACAGTGTGGTGGTGGTCGGCAACGCGTGGTACGGCGTCACCCGCAGGCCGGAGGGATCGGGCTTCATGAAGCCACTGGCCACGTACGCCTCGTGCAGCAATGAAAAGCAGCCCTCCAGTTCCTGTTGCGTCGCGGCAATGCCGAGCGTCAAGCGAGGATCCGGGTTGGGATTGCAATCGACCATTCGCCGATAAAGCGCAAAGCGCGTCTCGCGTGGCAGCCCGCTCAACGCCGCACGGGCGAGTCGCGGTATGCGACGTGTTTGGCGAGCTTCCGAGGAATCTGTCATGACCGATTTGCCGGGTGGCTGTCGCTACAGTGCGGAACGACTAAGCCAAGGTTGCTTGCATAGTACAAGTGATTCCACGCCGCGCAGCCTGGAAATGCCCGGCGACAGCCGTGCTGTTTCTGGCACATGGAGAGCCGCCGGCATGATTGAATGCGCGCTGGGGTGCTGAGCTCGGACATGCAAAAGGCGCGATCTTGAGAACACTGACGTTAGCTTGGCGAAATCTGCTGCGCAATCGGCGGCGATCGCTGATGACGCTGATTGCGATGGTGCTGGGTCTGGTGGCTGTGCTGCTGTTTGGCGGTTACGTCACCGACATCCGGCACGGCCTCCAGTCGGAGTTCGTCAGGCGCACGGGGCATCTTCAGGTCCAGCACCAGGACTATTTCAGGCTGGGCAGCGGTAACCCGACGGCTTATGGCATCGCGTCGTACGAGCGGATCGTCTCGGCCATCAAGCAGGATCCCGTGCTCGCACCGCTGTTGGTGGTGGTGACGCCGACCTTGCAGTTCGGCGGCGTCGCTGGCAACTTCGCGGCCAGCGTTTCACGCACGGTCCTCGTCACCGGCGTGGTGGTCGAAGACCAGAATCGGATGCGCGCATGGAACGACTACGGGATGCGCATCCTGTCTCGCCACTTGTCGCTGACCGGCACCGATCGCGATTCGGCAGTGATCGGGACCGGCGTTGCCCGCGTGCTGGAACTCTGCACGGCCTTGAAAGTGCCTGATTGCGCTGCTGCGGCCCTCAAAGTCGAGCCGCAGGGCGTCGATCTGCCGAGCGACATTGCGGACCTGACAGGAGCTGCATCGACGCAACAAGCCGTTCGATCGGCAGACGGTGCACAACGCATAGAACTTTTGGCCGGCAACGCGCGAGGCGCCCCCAATGTGGCGTCCGTCAGTGTCGTGCGCGCCGAGTTCCAGGGCTTGAAAGAACTGGACGATGTCTATGTGGGACTGCACCTGTCCCAGGCACAGAGGCTGATCTACGGTGCCGGGCCCGCGCAGGTCACCGCCATCGTGCTGCAGTTGCAGCACACCTCCCAGATTCCAGCTGCCAGAGAACGGCTGGACCAGATCTTGAAGACAACGCTGAAGGACGAGCCGCTGGCCGTCTTCGACTACGAGACGTTGAACCCGTACTACGGTCAGGCGCTGGCGATGTTTGCGTCGATCTTTGGCTTCATCGCGATGCTGA
>CANHNO010000121.1 GCA_947462065.1 Burkholderiales bacterium
CTTGACGATGCTGGGCACGAAGCGCGCTTGCGCGAGCGTGGCCTGCACCGCCTCCACGTCCAGGCCCTGGCGAGCCGCGACCTCCGCGCCGAAACGCATCAGGTCTTCGCGCCGGCCGTAGGCCACGATGTCGGGGTCGTTGTCGGAGCGCACGGGCGCCTTGCGGGCGCGGTGCTTGCGCGGCTTGGCGCGCTGGGTCGGCTTGGTGGCGGAGGCCAAGTTCACGCGGGTGTTGGACGCTGCCGATGTGGCGGCGGCAGCAGCGGCTGCCGCATCGTCAGGCGACGCGGCAGCAATGAACACCACCGCGCACAGGGCCTGGGCAACGCGCGCCAGACGCTTGGCCTGAGACTTGAAGTGCCGGGTCAGTGCGGGATCGGGCCGTGCCGCCGCACGGGCGCTGTAGCGCTGCTCGTCCAGACGGTCGAGCAGCGCGGCCAGCGGCTCGCCGTGGTCGCCAAAACGCTTGCGCACCCGCTGCGCCAGCGTGCGAGGTGCTTCATGCTCCGCCGCGCTGACGCCCAACCCTTGCAAGGTGGCGCGCAGCCGCTGCATCTGCCGCACCCACGGGTCGGTGTGATGTCGGTCCCACCAGGCCCAGGCTGCCGCTGCCAGCGACAGCGAACCGAAGGCGCCGGCCAGCAGCACCGCCAGATCCTCCCAGCTCGGGGCGTCAAAGCCCAGTTGGCGAAGCAGGTCGAACTGCGAACCACGCGAGTAGCTCAGCACCCATTGGTTCCAGCGGTTGTTCAGGGCTTCCCAGCCGTTGCGCAGATTGGCCAGCAACTGCGGGTTGAAATTGTTCAAGGCGCCCGCGACCAAACCTGGTTGCGTGACCAGCGGGCGACTGCTCAGCACGCGATCAGGGGCCACAGCGGCGGTTGGATCGGCGCGCACCCAACCGATGCCGGGCTGCCAGTATTCGGCCCAGGCATGGGCATAGCTCTGGCGAACGATGCGGTAGCCATCCACCGGCTTCGGGTCCAGGCCCTGATAGCCAGTGACCACCCGTGCCGGCACGTCGAGTGCGCGCATCACCACCACGAACGCGGCCGCATAGTGTTCGCAGAAACCCAGCTTGCGATCGAGCCAGAACTCGTCGATCGACGTGCGCGGGTTTTTCTCGCCGTACAGGCCAGGTGTCAGCGTGTAGCCGTATCCGCCCGCGCGGATGTGCTCCATCAGCGCCGCAGCGAGGGTCGCCGCATCGGCTTCGGCATAGCGCGGGTCCTTGCGCATGGCGGAGGCCCAGGCGAGGGTGCGCGGGTTGTAGCCTGGGGGCAGGTCGATGTAGTCCTGCAGCCCGATCATGGGCTGGGTCGGTCCGTGCTGGAACTTCGGGTACGCCACGCTCTGAAAGCGCAGCCGCTCATACAGCGAGCGGTTGGACACCCACTGCAGATCATCGTTCTGCGTGAAACTGAACCCATCAATCTTGGGCGCTTCGGGGCTGGCCTCGAGCATCGGCAACACGGTCAGCCGTGAGGGCTCCAGCGTCATCTCGTAGCGGATGGGCGCACCCTGCACCTGCAGTTCGGCGCGCGGCGTCATTGCGGGCGGAAAGCCGGGCTTCTGAGGCGTCCAGTCACGTCCATCGAAGTTGCCCAGCACCGGGCCGCGGAAGTACATCTCCTGCGGCGGCGGCGGTGTGCCCTCGAAGCGGATGCGCAGCGCCACGCTGTCGTCCTGTGCCAGCGCGGCGACCGTGCCCATGCTCATCACGTTCGACAGCCCGGTGCCTGCGAAGCCGTCCTGCGGCACGCCCCACAGCGGGCCGATGCGTGGGAACAGCACGAACAGCAGCACCATCAGCGGCGCCCCCAGCGCTGCGGTCTTGCCCGCCAATGCCGCGGCCGTGCGCAGGCTGGGCGTACCGGCTGGCATGTGGGCGAGTACCAGCGCCGTCAGCAGCCCCCAGATCGACATCAGCATCATTGCCGCGACCCCGAGGCTCTGCGAATACAGGAAGTGGGTCAGGATCAGGAAGAAGCCCAGGAAGAACACCACGAAGGCGTCGCGCCGCGCACGCAGTTCCAGGGTTTTCAGTGCCATCAGCGCGACCGCCATGGTGACGCCAGGCTCCTTGCCCAGTAGCGAGCCGAACGACCAGTAGGTGAGGCTGGCAGCAAGCACCAGCACGAGCACCAGCACCGAACGCCCCGGCAACGCCGAACCGGCCAGCGCCAGCCGGGCTCGCCACAGCAGCACGCCGGCGGTGAGTGCTGCGCACCACGCGGGCAGATGGCTCAGGTGCGGCAGCGAGGTCCAGCCGATCACGATCAGCAGGAACAGCGTGTCGCGCGTCTCGCGCGGCAGGTGCGACCAGCCTGGCCAGCCCAGGCGGCGGGCCAGGGGGACTGCGAAGTTCAGTGCGGTGCTGTTCATGCGCGGCTTCAGGCCTGCCAGAGTGCCAGAGCCTGCAGGCCTTGCTGCCGATGCAGATCACCGTGGCCGATATCGATCTCTCGCCCGGGCAGGCTCAGCCCCCAGGCGGCGTCGCGCCGATCAGCTTCCAGGACCCAGGCCGTCAGGCGCGACAGCCGCGCCTCGGCATCGCCGCTGCCACCCTGCTGCCAGTCCAGCCAGAGTTGCTGCTGGCTGCGCGCACTGCTGTCGCGACTGACCAGCTCTCCGCTGCTGGCCATGGATTGCGCGGATCGCTTCCAGGCCACGCTCTTGGGTGGATCGCCACGCCTGTACACGCGGATGCCCTCGAACTCGCCGCTGCTGCTGGCGCGCGCCCGCGCCCCACCGCCCGGCACCGTGCTCGCCGGCGGCAAGGGGCTGGCCGGACGCTCCGGTCGCGGGTACACCAACAGCATGCTCGCGGGGCGCCACACCGCCCAGGCGCGAAAAAGACCGAGTGGGAATCGGGTCTCGGCCGTCACGGTGGGCAAGGCGTGTTGCCCACGCGTTGCCGGCACGAAGCCCAGGTGCAGCACCGCCTGACCACCGGCCGGCACATCGGTGTAACTCAGCGCCTTGGTTTCACGTTCGTCCAGACGCAGCCCCATGCCCACGCCGTAGCGCGTGCCCTTGGGGTTGGACAAGACGACCTCGAGCAGCGCCGTGTCGCCGGCGAACGCGGGGGCCAGAGGACGCAGGTGCATGGTCATGCCACGCAAGGTGTTGTGCGTCATGTGCATCGACACGACGCCGCTGCCCGTCAGCAGGAAGGTCAGCACATAACCCAGGTTGAGTTGGTAGTTGATCGAGGCGATCAGCAGCACCCCCAGCGTGAAGCAGAACAGCATGCCGCCGCGGGTGGGCAGGATGTACACATTGCGCTGCGTGAGCAGCAGGCTGTCGGTGCGGGGCGAGCGGGCCTGCCACCAGGCATCGATCCGGCGACGCAGCGGGCCGCGGGTCGTTGCCAGCGGATTCACGGCAGGGCGGTCGCTTCGATCATCGCGCGCACCTGCTCGGCGCGGCCGCGACCGGCGCTCGCGACGGGCACGAGACGGTGCGCGACGGTCTGCACCAGGATCGCCTGGACGTCGTCGGGCGCCACATGGTTGCGACGATCAAGCAGCGCATGAGCCTTCGCCGCGCGCAACACCGCAATGCCGGCACGCGGGCTCAAGCCTTCGACGAACCACACGCCCGATCGGGTCGCGGCAATCAAGGCCTGCAGGTAGTCGAGCAGTGCCGGTGAGGCATGCACGGCCAGCACCGCGCGCTGGGCCTCGATCAGTTGCTCGGGCGTCATCACCGCGCGCAACTGCTGCACGGCTTCGCGCCGGTCCTGGCCGGCCAGCAATTCGCGTTCGCTGGCGCGGTCTGGGTAGCCCAGCGTGATGCACATCAGGAAGCGGTCGAGCTGCGACTCCGGCAGCGCATAGGTGCCCAGCTGATCGCTCGGGTTCTGGGTGGCGATGACGAAGAAGGGTCGGGGCAGGGCGCGGCTTTCGCCCTCGACGCTGATCTGTTGTTCTTCCATCGCCTCAAGCAGCGCGCTTTGCGTGCGGGGCCCGGCGCGGTTGATCTCGTCGGCCAGCAGCACCTGGGCGAACACCGGGCCCGGGTGGAACACGAACGCCTCTTTCGATCGTTCGTAGACGCTGACACCGATCAGGTCGGTGGGCATCAGGTCGGCGGTGAACTGCACGCGCGAGAAACGCAGACCCAGCGACACGGACAGCGCATGCGCCAGCGTTGTCTTGCCCACGCCGGGCACGTCTTCGATCAGCAGGTGACCGCCGGCCAGCAGGCAGGCCACACAGTCACGGATCTGCGATCGTTTGCCGACGATGATCGTGCTAATCTGGTCGATCAGCCGCGTGAGGTCTTCGGACAGTTTGGGTATCGGCAAGGCGCTCATCGCTGACACGTTAACCGATGCGCCAGCGGCTTTATCCCCTGAAATAGCATGTCCACCGCCCTCTTCAGTCATCCCGACTGCCGCGCTCATGTCATGGCGCGCGGCCATCCAGAATCCCCTCAGCGGCTGGACGCGATCGACGAGCAGCTGCTTGCCAGCGGGCTGGCCCAGGTGCTGGAACGGCGCGAGGCACCGCTGGTCGATCTGGATCGGGTCGCCCTGGCGCACGATGCAGCCCACCTTGCCCGGCTGCGCAGCGCTTTGGAGCCGCTGGCTGCCAGCGGCCGCTCGCACGTGCTCGATGCCGACACCATGGCCGGCCCCGGCACCTGGACGGCGATGTGCCGCGCGGCCGGTGCGGCCGTGGCCGCGACCGACGCGGTGATCGCCGGCGAGGTGCGCAACGCCTTCTGTGCGGTGCGCCCACCCGGTCACCATGCGACGCGCGACACCGCGATGGGCTTCTGCTTCTTCAACAACGTCGCCATCGCGGCGCACCATGCGTTGACCGTGCATGGCCTGCAGCGGGTGGCGATCGTCGATTTCGACGTGCACCATGGCAATGGCACCGAAGACATCATCGCCGGCGACGATCGGGTTCTGATGGTCAGCTACTTCCAGCATCCGCATTACCCGTACAGCGGCGACATGCCGAGCGCCGACAACCTGCTGAACCTGCCGGTGGCGGCGCACACGGAAGGCAGCGAGCTGCGCTCATTGATCGAAGCACACTGGCTGCCACGGCTCGATGCCTTTGCGCCACAGATGCTGTTCATTTCGGCCGGCTTCGACGCTCACCGTGAAGATCCGCTGGGCCAACTGGGTCTCGTCGAGGCCGACTACGCCTGGGTCACTCGCCGACTGATGGACGTCGCCGACCGCCACGCACAGGGTCGCATCGTGTCTTGCCTGGAAGGCGGCTACCACCTGAGCGCTCTGGGTCGCAGCGTGGCGGCGCACCTGCGCGCGCTGGCCGATGTCGATGAGATGGAACTGCCGGAGGCCCACGCGTGACCCGAACCCTCGACAACACTGAACTGCAGGACCTGATCGCCGGCCTGCTGCAGCCGACCGCGCTGATGGAACTCGGCGTGCTCGCCATGTGCCTGGGGCTCGCCTGGCTGATCGTGCGCCTGCTGCGCGGCACGCCGCCAGTGGATGCGCCGATCTGGTTCGGCCGTCGTGGGGTCGATGGCGTGTTGTTTCCGTTGCTGGCGCTGTTGCTGGCCTTCGGCGCCAAGTTGCTGCTCGCCAATTTCGTCAAGGCCGCGGTGTTCAAGCTGGCGGTGCCGATCCTGATCTCGCTGCTGCTGATCCGGCTGACGGTGCGGGTGCTGTCGGTGAGCTACCCGGACTCGCGCTGGATGCGCATCATCGAGCGCAGCATCTCCTGGATCGCGTGGCTGGCGGTGGTGCTCTGGATCACCGGTGTGCTGCCCTGGCTGCTCGAGGCGATGGAGGAGGTGCGCTGGAAGATGGGCGCGCACGAGATTTCCTTGCGCAACGTGGTCGAGGGCGGGATCACGGCCGGCCTGGTGATGGTGCTGGCGCTGTGGGTGGCCGCGGCAATCGAGAAGCGCCTTCTGAGCGGTACCGGCAGCAGCAGCGATTTGTCGATCCGCATGATCGCTGCCAATCTGGTGCGCGTGCTGCTGCTGGTCATCGGCTTGATGTTTGCGATGAGTGCGGTCGGCATCGATCTCACCGCATTCAGCGTTCTCGGTGGCGCTATCGGCGTCGGTGTCGGCTTCGGCCTGCAGAAGATCGCTGCCAATTACGTCAGCGGCTTCGTGATCCTCGCCGAGCGTTCGCTGCGCATCGGCGACATGGTCAAGGTCGACAACTTCGATGGCCGCATCACCGACATCCGCACCCGCTACACCGTGATCCGCGCGCTGAACGGACGCGAGGCCATCGTTCCCAACGAGATGCTGATCACCCAGCGCGTCGAGAATTCGTCGCTTGCCGATCCACGCGTGCTGCTCACGAGCACGGTGCAGGTGGCCTACGGCACCGATGTACGCTCCCTTCAGCCCTTGATCGAGGCGGCGGTCGCCCTGGTGCCTCGGGTGCTGGCCGACCCGCCGCCCAGCGCGCAGCTGCTGACCTTTGCCGCAGATGGGATGGACCTGTTGATCAACTTCTGGATCCTCGACCCCGAGAACGGCCAGGGCAATGTGCGTTCGGACGTCAACCTGGCCTTGCTGGCCGTCTTCCACGCGCAAGGGGTGCAGATTTCCTATCCACAACGGGAGGTGCGCGTGCTGTCATCGCCCGGCAATGCAGCCGCGGTGACGGAGCCGAAGACGTCGGATTCGCCGCCCCCCTGAAAAACGGCCGGTCTCTCGACCGGATGGATCGCTACTCGAGCGCTGCAGGCCCCAGCGTCGGGCTCCCCGCGTCAGGTCAGTGCATCCATTTCTTCATCGGTGAATCCGGCAGCACGGCGCGCCTCGAAGTTGAAGGGTGCGCGCAGCCGCGGCGCCTGGTGATGCTGCGCGAGCAGTGCGTAGTGGGTCGCCGGGTCGAGCCCTTGCTGTTCGCACAGCCACCGGTACCAGTGGTTGCCGATGGCAACGTGGCCGATTTCGTCGCGCAGGATCACGCCCAGGATCTCCACCGCGCGATGGTCACCGGCACGCTCGAACTTCGCCTGCAGTGGCGGTGTGGCGTCGAGCCCGCGCGCCTCCAGCGTGCGAGGCACCAGTGCCATCCGCGCGACCACGTCGGCTGAGGTGCGCTGGGTCATCAGCCACAGGCCGTCGTGCGCGTCGAAGTCGCCGTAGTCGAAGCCCAGGCTGCGCAAGTGCTCGCGCAGCAGGCTGAAGTGGTGTGCCTCCTCGCTGGCAACGCTCAGCCAGTCCAGATAGAAGGCGTCCGGCAGGCCATCGAAGCGCCAGACGGCGTCCAGCGCCAGGTTGATCGCGTTGAACTCGATGTGCGCGATGGCATGGAGCAGCGCGGCGCGTCCCTCGACGGTGAAGGCGGTGCGCGAGGGCACGTCTTTGGGTGGCACCAGCGCTGGTCGTGCGGGCCGCCCTGGTGAGGGCGCTGCAGTCTCCGCCAACTCGAACGGTTGCTTCGGGTGCAAGGGATGCCGTTCGCGAACCGCCCACAGCGCGCGGGTCCCCTCGGCCTTGGTGGCTGGGTCGCACTCGGCCCACAAGGCCAGCGCACGGGATCGCAGGGACAGGCCGGCTACGGGTTCTTCGGGGACAGGTGCCATCCTTAGAATTGTGAGCTTCACCGCAGGGGAGTGCATC
>CANHNO010000122.1 GCA_947462065.1 Burkholderiales bacterium
CATCGCTCATCACGGATGAGGCGCTGACGCAGGCGGCGGGCGTCATTGCTCCGGCGCCAGAGCCGCATCAGGAGCCGGGTCGCGCGTGCCACCGCCTGATCTAGCGCAGTGCGCCAGTCCTTCGCCACCGAGGTGACAACCACGGACCCTGCGCCGTCAGTCCGGAGTTCCACTTGGCAGTGCTTGTCGATGCCGCCACGCGGTCCGTTCACGTCCGACATCTGCACCTCGGCGCGTGGCACCAGCCAGCCAAGGCGTCGCAGCACGAAGCGCACGCGACGTTCGGTCAGGTCGCGCAGGTCAGCAGCTTGCGAATGGCGAGAGTTGAAGAGCACTTGCATCACGGATCTCCATCGGTTGAGGGACAGACGGAATGTGTGGCGCTTGGCGGTTCTGGAAAAGCAGTCTTTCAAGAACACAAGAATCGGATAAAACTGAACATCGGTCTAAGCTATGGCCGCAGACTTCGGGGTTTGGCGGCTTCGGTCGGCACACGTTGCAGCACGCGAGCCTGCTTGGCACGTCACCCTTTGGAGAAACACCCCTATGCCCAATGCTCGAACCGCCAACGCCGTCCGTCTGGAGTTCTCTCCTGACTCCCTCGTTCAATCCAATCTGTCCGGTGCGGCCTTTACGGGTGACTGGCTCTGGGTGGCGGGCGACGAAGCCTGCGGCCTGGACCGCCTTCGCCGGCTCGACCCCGTGGGGCGAGAGGCAGTGCGCTTCGGCGAGGTGCGTGACTTCCCGCTGGCCGATCTGCTCGACCTGCCCGGCGAAGCCGGCGAAGAGGCCGATCTGGAAGGCATGGCCGTCGCCGATGGCTTCCTCTGGGTAATCGGCTCGCATGGCCTGAAGCGCAAGAACGCCAAACCGGACCGGGACCACGCCGACAACGCCAAGCGGCTGGCGAAAGTGGCGCTCGACGGCAATCGACGCCTGCTGGCCTGCCTGCCCGTCGAGCCCGACGCCAAGGGCGAACCATGCTTGGTACGACAGGCGCAGGACGGAAGGCGTGCGCTCCGCCTGAAGGGGGACGCGAAAACGAATCTGCTCACCCGCGCGCTGGCCGATGACCCTCACTTCGGTCCCTACATGGCGATCCCTGGCAAGGACAACGGCTTCGACATCGAGGGCCTGGCCGTCGACGGCCACCGGCTGCTGCTCGGGCTGCGGGGACCGGTGCTGCGCGGCTGGTCGGCGCTGCTCGAAATCGCTGTAGAGGCCCGCGGTGACCAGCTGCACCTGGTGCCCCTGGACGACAGCGGCACGCTGATCCGCAAGCATTTCCTGCAACTCGACGGCCTGGGCGTGCGGGACCTTCATTTCTCAGGCGACGACCTTTACATCCTGGCCGGACCGACGATGGTGCTGAACGGTGACATTCGCGTCTTCAAGTGGCCTGCCGCCCGGCACTTGCTGGCCACCAACCGGGAGCCTGTGCGCTTCGAATCGGCTCTGACCGAGTCTGTGCCACTGCCGCACGGACATGGCACCAACCGCGCCGAGGCCATCTGCGACCTGCCGCTGGCGCTGTCTGGCGGCAAGGCGCGCTGGCTCGTGCTGTACGACGCACCTGGCGCCGATCGGAAGGAGGGCGAGCACACCGTCTTCGGGGATCTGCTGCGCCACGATTGATATCTTGCGTCTCGATAACTGTTTGAAGTCACTACTTACTCTGCTTTAGGGCAATCAAGAATGGAAAAACTACTATCAGGAGTTGGGTCGCTGCTTTACGGCATGCGATTCACCATGCTGTTCTTCTATGTGGGTCTGGTCACCATCATCTTCGGCATCCTGGGAAAGTTCCTGCTGGAAACCTACAAGCTGATGAGCACATTGCTGTTTGGCGAGCTCGAGAAAATCGACCTGATCATCAAGGTGCTGGAATTGGTGGACATGACGATGGTGGCGCAGTTGGTTTGGGTTGTGGCGCTGGCGGGTGTGTCGCTCTTTGTGACCACCGGACACTTTGACAAGAAGGACATGAAAAAGCCTGACTGGCTGGACCACGTCAATACCTACAACCTCAAGTTAAAGCTCGCATTCGCCATCATCTCCATCTCAGGCGTTCATGCGTTGAAGACCTACCTGAGTGGCGACCTGACTTTGGAAAACATACAGGTAGTGACGATGGTGGCTGTTATTCACTTCACTTTCGTGCTTTCTGCCATCGGAATTTCCTTTGCAGAGCGGTTGACGCGGGAGAAGGAACAAGGCGCCTAGGGCCATGACCGCGAATGCTGATCAACTGGATTTCTCTGTCGATTTCCCCGAAATCGACGTCGCGTCACCGCTCCAGTTCGTCGTCAATGCGGCAGCAGGTAGCAGCGACGCGGAGGCAAAGCGAGAAGTTATCGAAGCCGCGCTGCGGGCTGGCGGACGGCGAGGTGAATTGCTGTTTTGCAGCCCCGCCGAGTTGACCTGCGTCTCGCACCAGGCTGCGACAAAGGCCGTCGCCATTCGCACGGCTGTTGTCGCCGTCGGCGGCGACGGCACCCTCAACACGGTGGCGCAGGCCGCGCACGAGCTGGGCTGTGCGATGGGCGTCATTCCTTACGGGACATTCAATTACTTTGCCAGGACGCACGGCATTCCGGCCGAGCCGGCTGCTGCCGCGCGGATGTTGCTGGATGCGCGCCCGATGCCAGTGCAGGTGGCAGCCATCAACAACCGAGTGTTCCTGGTCAACGCCAGCCTGGGCGTCTACCCCGAACTCCTGCAGGACCGAGAGGCCTACAAAGCCCGCTTCGGCCGTAGTCGTTGGGTGGCATTCGTGGCAGCCTGTGCGACGCTGCTGCGCGCACAGCGCCGGTTGCGACTGCACATCGAGATGGGCGGCACGGTTCGCGACGTGCAGACCTTGACCCTCTTCGTGGGCAATAACCCGCTGCAGTTGCAGCAGTTCGGTGCGGACCCAGAGGACACCATGGCAGGCACGCCCGGCCATGGCAGCATGGCCGCGTTGATGTTGCAGCCCATCGGAACGATGTCGATGATCGGCCTGATGCTGCACGGAGCGATGGGCAAGCTGGGTGAAGCCGCCGGCGTGGAGGGATTCGAGTTCCAGCACATGGTGGTTCAGCCGACGCTCGCTCCTGGTCGCAGAGAGATCGTGGTGGCGTTCGACGGTGAGGTAGCACACATGCGCTCGCCCATCGATATTCGTGTGCTGGACAAGCCCTTGTACCTCCTCCAAGCCATTGGCTCAGCGGGCGCGCCCAACGCGTCAGAGGCTGCGGCATGAGTGTCCTGCAGCAGATCTACGTCCCTCACATCGGCGTCGAGAATCTGCACGTTGGGGAGGCTCTGATCACCCTTGCAAACCAACAGCAGCCGGAAGCAGTGATGCTGTGCAGGGACATCACGCAGCGTGCTCACCCGGACCAGTTCTGCGCTGAGAGGGCCTTCCCCGATCGATTCGGCGCTTCAGTCCTGAGCTCCCTGAAAACCACGACATTGCGCTGCTCGACCTCTGCCTCCGCCTGACCCGCGCGCGAGAGGTGCCGCGCTATTGAGGGGCCGAGCTTGAGCCCGTGCCAGTTTGCGTGGCCAGATTGCCACCACGCATGTCTGGTCAGCCGTTGGGGCCGCCTTGGTGATGGGTAAGCAAACTCATTTGCGCTACTCGCTGGCGGTACTCGGGTTGGCGCCGCGACAGTGGGTGTGGACGGTTCAGGCCGGAACTGCCGTGTCGTCGCGCACCCCCATGGTGGCACCCAAATCTGTGAGCCTGGTGCGATGGGGTCAGACGTTCGGCGGAAGCGAAGGCCGGGTGCAGCCGGATCGCTCCTGATCGTGCGGCAGTGCCAGCCAAGGAACGATGCCTGCCCTTGTCTGGCCGCACCGTCGCCGGCCAGACTCGACGCAAAGTCGACGGCTTCGTATTTCCCGAACAAGGACTCACTGCGCATCTGCTTTCTCCGAGTCTGCATTGGCGCCACAGTCGAGCTCTCGCAACACCGCAAGGGCTTAATCGTGAGGCTTCACTTCCGCTCCAACGACCTTGAAGGCCTGCGTTGGCGGCAGCGCACGACGGACAGGTTTCACAGAGCGCTTGGCCGCCTGCAGGGGCTGGTGGCGCGCATCAAGGTCAGGCTAGACGACATCAATGGGCCTGCCGGAGGCGTCGACAAACGCTGCATCGTCGAGATGTTCGTACGCGGTAGCGGGACCGTGGCCATCAGCGTCCCCTCCCGTTCGTGGCAAGACTCGGTCGAGGAGGTGGCGTCCCGTATACGGCAGCGGGTTGCTTTGCAATTCCACCGTGCAACGATGGCGAAGCATCAATCCATGGCGCTGATGCCTGTCCGCGCGAGGGTAAGCGGTTCTATCGCGGTTGCCGAATCGCCGCGCCGCTTTCTGTTCGATAAGTACTCGCTCGTGGCCACCCTCCATGCCCCCGAGAGATAGCGACTCGTCCGTCTGTTCTGGCCCTTAATCACGACCCCAACACCAAAGGAGCTCTTCCATGCGAAGCTACCCCCACAACAGCCCCGAAGCCGCTGCACGCATCATCGCGCTGGTTCTCATTTCCGACGGTCATGTTTGCAGTTCCGAGTTCGACATCCTCAATCAACTGGGTGCCGAGCGCGAGCTCGGTCTGGAGCCTCGTCTACTGCCGCATATCGTTCACACGCTGTGCGAAGAACTGCTGCTGGGTGGGTACGAAACAGGCTCTCTCATGAGCAACGTCGATGACGCTGCCTTGGCGTCATTGATGGCCGAAATCTCGGATCCTGCTCTTCAGAGGACGGTCTTGCGTCTGTCCTTGGCCGCCGCGCGTGCAGACGGTCACCTGGCCGACGGCGAAGCCATCGTCCTGGAGGCTGCCCGGCGACATTGGCAGCTGTTCGAAGGTGAGGAGTCGAGCCTCCCGACGTCGGCACGCCAGCGCGCCACCTGACCGAATCAGCGCGAGCGGGTTCAGGAGCGAGCCGCAGCCATCACTTGCAGCACCAGTGGATGATGCTGACCGCGGCGCGAGCGGATGGCGTGGATCTCTTCCAGCACACCTTCGCAAGGACCCAAAAGCCGTAGGCCTCTCATCAGCGCCACGTCCGCGGCCCCAAACCGGCTGACCGGAAACACGCCGAGGCCTCGGGCTGCAAATACGGCGAGCAAGGCGCTGTCCTCGAACTCTCCGACGATGTGCGGCCGCAGTCCCTGCGAATCGAACCAGCGGTCCAGACGGGGTCGAAGCGCCGAGTGCCCCGTTGGAAGCAGCACCGGCAGTCTTGCCAACGATTGCGGAAACCCCGCCACCGCGACCTTGTGCACCAGGGCCGAGGGCCCGTACCAGTCGACGGGCGACTCGACCAGCCGTTCACTCGTCAAGCGCAGATTCGGGTTGTGGGGCGCAGATTGACCCGCCAACACCAGATCCAGATGGTGCAGCGCCAGCTCAGCCAGCAGCTGCTCGAACTCGCCCTCATGGCAGAGCAGCCGCAGCGTCGGCGTCGCCAAGACCGGCGACAGCAACGCATGGGCCGCCAGCTTTGAGATTCCGTCGCACAGTCCAACAGCCAAGCGTGCGACCTTGCCACTGGCGGCCTCGCGAACATCATCCGGAATGAGCTGCCCCAGCTGAAAGATTTCCTCAGCCCGGGCAAAGGCGGCCTGGCCCGCCTCGGTCATTGCGACGCCGCGGCCGGCCGGCTTAAGCAACTGGTGCCCCAGCGCCTTCTCAAGCTCACGGACCTGCGCACTGATGGTCTGCAACGCCATGTCCAGCCGCGCGGCCGCGCGGGCGAAGCCGCCTTCCTTGGTGACGACCCAGAAGTAGTAGAGATGGCGATAGTTGAGCATGCTGATCTCACATCGGAAAAACAGAAGTCTAAGTCTGCCTGGTACTGGTTTTTTCGGCTCTCGAATCGCTGAAGACTACCGTCTGCTACCGCTCAACAAAGAGGAAACGAGCATGTTCTACGCACTTGGCTGGTTTGCGGTGTTCATCCTTATCGCGCTTTGGTCGCTCGGAGCCTGGGCGTTCCACGCGGTCACAGCATGGACGATCTCGAGCGCAGGCGCCCTGGCGGGATCTTCGGGGGCGATCGAGGCCTTGCACGTCCCGGATTGGCTTGCGCCCTGGGTACCGGAAGAGTTCGCACTCGCGCTTGCTTCAATGCTCTCGGCCTTCACGCCTGTCGTCGAAGCCGTGTTGGAATGGGCCCCCGCGTTGGCGGGTGGACTTTCAGTGGCGGTCTGGGTGGTCTGGGCTATCGGCAGCGCAATGCTCATCGTTCTGGGCGTTGTGCTGAGCGCAATGTTCGCTGTGTTGCGCGGACGTTCGACCACGCCGGCCGTTTCCTCCGGAGGCCCGGCAGTATCCGGCTGACCGGATCAGCCGAGAGCTTCGGGAAGTACGCACCCAAGCTCACGCTGGCGCTGATTCATACGAAACCCGAAGCGGCCGAAGATCCACCATCTTCTCCGCAACAACAAAACGCATGGACACCACTGTTCTCCCTCTCGCCGTCGTGACCGCCACGATGTTCGCTGTCACCTTCCAGGCTTGGCGTCTTGGCAACTAAAAACGTGACGTGGATCTGCTGGGCGCGGTTGGCGGCCTGTGTAGTGTTGGTGCCGCCGTGGCCGCGATCATCTGAAAAGCGCCAATGGACGCCTTGATCCCCTTCTTCGCAGCTGACTTCCTTGGCAAACCGGCTTGGATCTGGCTTACCTTCATCGGCATCGTCGTCGCGCTTCTGGCCTTCGACCTTGGCGTCCTTCACAAGGGCGACAAGGAGATCGGCGTGCGTGAGAGCCTTCTGCTCTCGGCCGGGTACATCAGCGTCGCATTGATCTTTGGTGCCTGGGTCTGGTGGTACCTGGGCGCGCAAAGCGGCATGGACTACTACACCGGCTTCCTGATCGAGAAGTCGCTGTCGATGGACAACGTCTTTGTCATCGCGCTGATCTTCACCTTCTTCGCGATCCCGCGGCAGTACCAGCATCGGGTACTGTTCTGGGGCATTCTGGGTGTGATCGTGCTTCGCGCCATCATGATTGGCCTCGGCGCCACGCTGGTCAGCCAGTTCAGCTGGGTACTGTATCTGTTCGGTGCCTTCCTCATCTTTACGGGTATCAAGATGTGGATCATTGCCGACCACATGCCCGACATCGCCAACAACCCGCTGCTGAAGTTCCTGAAGCGACACCTGCGGGTGACCGACGGGCTGCGCGGCAACGCCTTCTGGGTGCAGGAGGCTGACCCGGCGAGCGGCAAGCTCGAGCGCTTTGCCACCCCGCTTTTCCTGGCTCTGGTGTTGATCGAGTTCGTAGACTTGGTCTTCGCGGTCGACTCCGTGCCGGCCATCTTTGCCATTACCACCGACCCTTTCATCGTCTACACGAGCAACATCTTTGCCATCCTGGGTCTGCGCGCGCTGTACTTCGCGCTGGCGGCAATGATCCATCGCTTCAAGTATCTGAAGTACGCGCTGGCCCTGGTGCTGGTGTTTATCGGCTCGAAGATCTTCCTGGTTGGCGTGATCGGCAAGATCCCAGCGGTAATCTCTCTCAGCGTGACCTTCGGCCTCATCGCGGGTGGTGTGC
>CANHNO010000123.1 GCA_947462065.1 Burkholderiales bacterium
AACGACTGCCGGCTGGACGCGAGCCGCAAGATGCTGGTCATCACCGGGCCCAACATGGGCGGCAAGAGCACCTACATGCGCCAGGTGGCGCTCATTTGCTTGCTGGCAGCCATGGGTTCCTTTGTGCCGGCCACGGCCTGCCGGCTCGGTCCGATGGATGCGATCCACACCCGCATCGGCGCGGCCGATGACCTGGCCAATGCGCAATCGACCTTCATGGTCGAGATGACCGAGGCCGCCGCCATCCTGCACGGGGCCACCGCCCAGTCGCTGGTGCTGATGGACGAAATCGGCCGCGGCACCTCGACCTTCGACGGCCTGGCACTGGCCGGCGCCATTGCGAGCCATCTGCATGAGCGCAACAACGCCTTCACGCTGTTTGCCACGCATTACTTCGAGTTGACGGCCTTCCCAGCGAAGCACGATCGCGCGATCAACGTGCATGTGTCGGCGGTGGAAACACACACCAGCGGCCACGGAAAGTCAGGCGATGACATCGTGTTCCTGCACGACATCCAGCCCGGGCCGGCGAGCCGCAGCTACGGCGTGCAGGTGGCGCGCCTGGCTGGCATGCCGGCCTCGCTGGTGCGCCAGGCGCGTGCGGCACTGGAAGCGCTCGAAACGCAGCAAAAATCGGGGCAGGCTCAGATTGATCTGTTTGCCGCACCGGCTCCATTGACGGTGCGGGAAGCCTCGGCGGTTGAGCGCGCACTGGCGCAGATCGATCCCGATGCCTTGACCCCGAAACAGGCCCTTGAAACGCTGTACCGTTTGCAGGCACTGCAACACCCACCCGAAAGCGACACCGCACCATGACCTATTGCGTAGGCATCAAGCTCGATGCGGGACTGGTCTTCCTGTCCGACTCTCGCACCAACGCCGGTCTCGACCAGATCAGCACCTTCCGCAAGATGATCGTCTACGAGAAGCCGGGGGACCGCTTCATGGTGATGCTCTCGGCGGGCAACCTGTCGATCAGCCAGTCGGTACGGGAAATCCTGCAGGTCGAGAAGATCGACAACGGCGACGAGCCGCCGATCACGATCTGGAACGCGACCAGCATGTTCGACGCGGTGCGCGTGCTCGGCAGTGCAGTGCGTCGCGTCTACGACCAGGACGGCCAATCGCTGAAGGCGGCGGGCGTCGACTTCAATGCGTCGATGATCTTCGGCGGGCAGATCAAGGGCGAGGCGATGCGCCTGTTTCTTGTCTACTCCGCCGGCAACTTCATCGAGGCCACCCGCGAGACCTGCTACTTCCAGGCCGGTGAATCGAAGTACGGCAAGCCGGTGCTCGACCGGATGATCTCGCCGACCACGCCGCTGGATGAAGCATCGAAATGCGCGCTGGTGTCGATGGATTCGACCCTGAAGTCGAACCTGTCGGTCGGGCTGCCGCTGGATTTGCTGGTCTACCAGAACGATGCGCTGAAGTGCGATCAGGCAGTCTGCATCGACGAGCAGAACCCGTACTTCCAGATGATCCGAGGCACCTGGGGCCACAAGCTGCGCGAGGTGTTCGAGTCGCTCGAAGACCCGCAGTGGACGGGTGATGCCGCGGCGACGAATCCGCTGTGCGTGGAATCCGCCCGCTACGAACCCATGCGCAAGATCACGCACCCGGGCGAGAAGATCGTCTGAGGCGTGGCCGAAAGGGCCCCTCCTATAATCATTTTTTCCCACCACAGCAGCGTAAAAATCCGCTGCTGCATGCAATGACCAAGTACGTCTTTGTCACCGGCGGTGTGGTGTCCTCGCTGGGCAAGGGCATTGCGGCGGCGTCTCTCGCAGCGATCCTCGAATCGCGCGGCATCAAGGTCACGCTGATCAAGCTCGACCCCTACCTCAATGTCGATCCTGGCACGATGTCCCCGTTCCAGCACGGCGAGGTCTACGTGACCGAGGACGGCGCCGAAACCGACCTCGATCTCGGCCACTACGAGCGCTTCATCACCACACGGATGAAGAAGGCCAACAACTTCACCACCGGCCAGATCTACAAGAGCGTGCTCGAGCGCGAGCGCCGTGGCGACTACCTCGGCAAGACGGTGCAGGTCATCCCGCACGTCACCAACGAGATCCAGGAGTTCGTCAAGCGCGGCGCAGGCGTGGGCACGGAGCATGAGGTCGATGTGGCCATCGTCGAGATCGGCGGCACGGTCGGAGACATCGAGTCGCTGCCCTTCCTCGAGGCCGTGCGCCAGATGAGCCTGCGCATGGGCCCGAACAACAGCGCTTTCGTTCACCTGACCTATGTGCCGTGGATCGCTGCCGCCGGCGAACTGAAGACCAAGCCGACGCAGCACACCGCCCAGAAGCTGCGCGAGATCGGCATCCAGGCCGATGTGCTCTTGTGCCGCGCCGACCGCCGCATCCCCGATGAAGAGCGCGAGAAGATCTCGCTTTTCACCAATGTGCCGACCTGGGGCGTGATATCGATGTGGGACGTGGACACCATCTACAAGGTGCCGCGCATCCTTCACGAACAGGGGCTCGACGGGCTGATCTGCGACAAGCTGCGCATCAACACGCCGCCGGCCAACCTCAAGCGCTGGGACGAGCTGGTGCGCGAGTTCGAGCACCCCGAGCGCGAGATCACGATCGCGATGTGCGGCAAGTACACCGACTTGTCGGACTCCTACAAATCGCTGAACGAGGCGCTGCGCCACGCCGGCATGCACAGCCATGCGAGGGTGCTGATCGAGTATGTCGACTCCGAAACGCTGACGCCTGACAACGTGCAGCAGCTCGCCGCCTTCGATGCGGTGCTGGTGCCGGGCGGTTTCGGAAAGCGCGGTGTCGAAGGCAAGGTGCTTGCGGCGAAATTCGCCCGCGAGTCCAAGCTCCCCTACCTCGGCATCTGTCTGGGCATGCAGGTGGCCACCATCGAATTCGCGCGCCATCAGGCCGGCCTCGAGAAAGCCAACAGCACCGAATTCGAGCCCGACACCCAGCACCCGGTGATCGCGCTGATCGAGGAGTGGCAGGACGCCGACGGCTCGATCCAGAAGCGCAGCAGCAACTCCGACCTGGGCGGCACCATGCGCCTGGGCGCCCAGAGCTCGGACGTGAAGCCCGGGACGCTGGCACACGAAATCTACGGCGATGTGGTGACGGAACGCCATCGCCACCGCTACGAGGCCAACGTCAACTACCTCGACCAGCTCGGCGCCGCCGGCCTGGTGATCTCGGCAATCACGCAGCGCGAGAAGCTGACCGAGATCGTCGAGCTGCCGCGCAGCGTTCACCCGTGGTTCATGGGCGTGCAGTTCCACCCCGAGTTCAAATCGACGCCGTGGGGCGGACATCCACTGTTCAGCTCCTTCATTTCTGCCGCGCTGGCGCATCAGCGCGAGCGCTTGCAGGTGGTGGGCTCCGCGAAGGCCGCCGCATGAAATTGTGCGGTCACGAGGTCGGCCTGACGCAACCCTTTTTCCTGATCGCCGGCCCCTGTGTCGTCGAGTCGGAACAGCTGCAGATGGATGTGGCCGGCGCACTGAAGGAAATGACCTCGGCGCTCGGCATACCGTTCATCTTCAAGAGCAGCTACGACAAGGCCAACCGCACCAGCGACAGCGGCTTTCGCGGCCTGGGCGCGGAACGGGGGCTGGAGATCCTGGCCAAGGTCAGGCGCGAACTTCAGGTGCACATCATCACGGACGTGCACAACGAAGCAGAGGTGGCCGCTGCCTCAGCGGTGGTCGATGTGCTGCAAACCCCTGCCCTGCTCAGCCGCCAGACGGATTTCATCCAGGCTGTGGCTCGCAGCGGCAAGCCGGTGAACATCAAGAAGGGGCAGTTCATGGCGCCCCACGACATGAAGAACGTCATTGCCAAGGCCCGCGCCGCAGCGCGTGCAGCGGGGCTGATCGAAGACAACTTCATGGCCTGCGAGCGCGGTGTGAGCTTTGGCTACAACAACCTGGTGTCGGACATGCGCTCGCTGGCCATCATGCGCGAGACGAACGCCCCGGTGGTCTTCGATGCCACCCACAGCGTGCAATTGCCCGGTGGCCAGGGCAGCAGTTCAGGCGGCGCTCGGGAGTTTGTGCCCGTGCTGGCACGCGCCGCGATTGCCGTGGGCATCGCCGGCGTCTTCATGGAAACTCACCCCGACCCCGCGAATGCGCTGTGCGACGGCCCCAACGCGGTGCCGCTCAAGCACATGAAGGCCCTGCTCGAACAACTGCAGGCGCTCGACCGCGTGGTCAAGCAGCAGCCCCTGCTCGAGAACGATTTCGGTTGCTGAAGCCCAGCCACCCACCTGCTTTTTCCGAACACTGACACCACACTGAGGACTGAGACAAATGAGTGCGATCGTTGACATCGTCGGCCGCGAGATCCTGGACAGCCGAGGCAACCCGACCGTCGAATGCGATGTGCTGCTCGAATCGGGCGTGATGGGCCGCGCGGCTGTGCCGTCGGGTGCATCGACCGGCTCCCGCGAAGCGATCGAGTTGCGAGATGGCGATGCCAATCGCTACCTGGGCAAGGGCGTGATGCGCGCGGTGCAGCACGTCAACACCGAGATCAGCGAAGCGGTGCTCGGCCTCGACGCCAGCGAACAAGCGTTCCTGGACCGCACCTTGATCGACCTCGACGGCACCGACAACAAGTGCCGCCTCGGCGCCAACGCGATGTTGGCGGTCAGCATGGCAGTGGCTCGCGCCGCAGCGGAAGAAAGCGGCTTGCCGCTGTACCGCTACTTCGGCGGATCCGGCGGCATGCAGCTGCCGGTGCCGATGATGAACGTGATCAACGGCGGCGCCCACGCCAACAACTCGCTCGACCTGCAGGAGTTCATGATCATTCCGGTCGGCGCGCCGAGCTTCCGTGAAGCAGTGCGCTGGGGTGCCGAAACCTTCCATGCGCTCAAGAAGATCCTGCACGACCAGGGCATCAGCACCGCGGTTGGCGATGAAGGCGGCTTTGCGCCCAGCGTGGCCAGCCACGAAGCGGCGATCCAGATGATCCTGGCCGCGATCGACAAGGCTGGCTACACGGCCGGTGAGCAGATCGCCATCGGCCTGGACTGCGCCGCCAGCGAGTTCTACAAGGACGGCCAGTACGTGCTGGAAGGCGAAGGCGGCCTGAAGCTGTCGGCCGAAGGCTGGACCGACATGCTGGCGAACTGGGTCGACAAGTACCCGATCATCAGCATCGAAGACGGCATGCACGAGGGCGACTGGGATGGCTGGAAGCACCTCACCGAGCGCCTCGGCAGCAAGGTGCAGCTGGTCGGCGACGACCTGTTCGTCACCAACACCAGCATCCTGAAGGAAGGCATCGAGAAGCGCATTGCCAACTCGATCCTGATCAAGATCAACCAGATCGGCACGCTGACCGAAACCTTCGCCGCGATCGAGATGGCCAAGCGCGCGAACTACACCGCAGTGATCAGCCACCGCTCGGGCGAGACCGAAGACTCGACGATCGCCGACATCGCGGTCGGCACCAACGCCGGCCAGATCAAGACGGGCTCGATGAGCCGCAGTGACCGCATCGCGAAGTACAACCAGCTGCTG
This sequence comes from Burkholderiales bacterium, assembly GCA_947462065.1. GTDB lineage: Bacteria > Pseudomonadota > Gammaproteobacteria > Burkholderiales > Burkholderiaceae_C > PBB1. The sequence continues at coordinate 5,525 of CANHNO010000123.1, forward strand.
CGCATCGAGGAAGACCTGGGCGACGTCGCCACCTACCCCGGTCGCGGCGCGTTCTACAACCTGCGCTGACGCGGCACTGCGAGTTCAGCACTTCACTGGACCAGCCGACCCACCATGAGCTTCATCCGACTGGCCCTGATCACGCTGCTGGTGCTGGTGCACGTGCAGCTGTGGGTGGGCGACTCGGGGCTGCCGAGGGTGCTCGACCTGCAGGCGCAGCTGGATGCGCAATTGGCCACCAATGACATCGCCAGGCACCGCAACGATCAGCTGGCCGCGGAAGTCATCGACCTGAAGGAAGGCCTGGAGATGGTCGAGGAGAAGGCCCGCTACGACCTCGGCATGGTCAAGCCCGACGAGATCCTGGTGCAGTGGAGCGTATCGACGAAGTAGCGCAGCCGCTCTGCGTCATCGAGCGCCTTTGGGCTCAGACCGCAGGGATCAGTTGATCGCCGCCGAGCCGGGCGCTTGCTGCGGCGTTGGCGTGAACAGCTCGCCGACATCAACCGCATCGAAGTGGTACTTGATGCCGCAGAAGTCGCAACCGATCTCGACGCGGCCCTGCTCGACGATGATGTCGTCGACCTCGGGGCGGCCCAGGCCCATCAGCATTCGACCCACGCGCTCGCGTGAGCAACTGCAGGCAAAGTGCGGCCCGTCTTCGCCCGTCTGCGGCGGAAATCGTCGCAAGGGTTCTTCCCAGAACAGACGGCGCAGCACCGTGTCGGCATCGAGCGTCAGCAGTTCGTCGCGGGTCAGCGTCGAGGCCAGCATCGCCAGGCGCTTGTAGTCCTCGTTGAGGCCGATCTCGTCCTCATTGCGTCGGCCCAGATTGGCCGCACCCTCCACCGGCACGCGCTGGATCAGCAGGCCGGCGGCGGTCTCGTCGTTGGCAGCCAGGATCAGGCAGGTGTCGAGCTGCTCGGACTGCAGCATGTAGTGCTCCAGCACCTCGCTGATCTTCTGCAAGGGCTCGCGGTGGTCACCGTGCAGGGAGACCACGCCCTGGTAGGGCGTCTGGCCAGGAAACCTGGTTTTCGGGTCAAGCGTGATCGCGCATCGGCCTTGGCCGTGCACATTGAGCATCGCCTCGACCTGGGCATGGGGCACCACATCGCCCACCACCTTCGCCGTGACGCGAAACGCCAGGTCGCTCTGCACCTCGACCACGGCCAGCTTCACAGGCCCGTCGCCGTAGACCTGAAGCACCAGCGCGCCATCGAACTTGATGCTGGACTGCATCAGCGCGCCGGCGGCCGCCATCTCGCCCAGCAGTACCCGCACCGGCTCGGGGAAGGTGTCGTTCGAGGCGGCGCGGCGCTGCAGCACCTCGCGCCAGCTGTCGGTCAAACGCACCAGCATGCCGCGCACCGGCAGGCCTTCGAAAATGAATTTATGGAGTTCGCTCATCAGAAGCCGTTCAATCAATGCGAACCAGTTCGGTCCTGAAACGCCGCGCCTTCGCGACATAGCCGGCGGCGCTGCGAGCCAGGCCATCGAGTTGCTCGGGCGTCAGCTGCCGCACCGCCTTGGCGGGTGCGCCAAGGATCAGCCAGCCGTCCTCGAACTGCTTGCCCTCGGTGACCACGGCGCCTGCGCCGACCAGACACGATTTGCCAATGCGTGCGCCGTTCAGCACGACGGCCTGGATGCCGATCAGCGAGCCATCGCCCACGGTACAGCCATGCAGCATCGCCTGATGTCCGACAGTCACATCGTCACCCAGCGTCAAAGGTTGCCCGGCGTCGGCATGCAGCACCGCGCCATCCTGGATGTTGGTGCGCGCACCGACCTGCAGCAGGGTGTTGTCGCCACGCAGTACCGCGCCGAACCAGACACTGGCACCCTCGGCCAGCGCCACGTCACCGATCACCTGCGCGCTCTCGGCCACCCAGGCACTGGCGGCGACAGACGGATGCGCATCGCCCAAACGGTAAACGGCCACGGATGCACTCCCCTGCGGTGAAGCTCACAATTCTAAGGATGGCACCTGTCCCCGAAGAACCCGTAGCCGGC
>CANHNO010000124.1 GCA_947462065.1 Burkholderiales bacterium
GCCGAACACGGTGACAAGCTCGACGCCGGCGAGAAGGAAAAGATCGAAGCAGCCTTGAAGGACGCCGAAGCCGCACTCACCAGCGAAGACCAGGCCACCATCGAGGCCTCGACCGAGACCTTGATGACGGCCAGCCAGAAGCTGGGCGAGAAAGTCTATGCCGACGCGCAAGCAGCTGCCGCTGCAGCCGGAGGCGCCGCCGGTGCGGGGGCCGGGCCACAATCTGCTCCGTCGACCGACAAGCCCGCCGACGACAATGTGGTGGATGCCGAGTTCACCGAAGTCAAAGAGAAAAAGTGACACGAACTCGATGACACACCGGCGCCGGGGCGACCCGGTGACCTCGCCGCGTCAGGGTGCTCGTGCGCAAGCGCAGGCCCGGCGCGGCTTTCTTGTTTGAACCAGACGCTGCGGCGTGACGGATGAATCGATGGCAAAGCGCGATTACTACGAGATCCTGGGCGTGGCGAAGAACGCGTCCGAGGAAGACATCAAGAAGGCCTATCGCAAGCTGGCGATGAAGCACCACCCTGACCGCAATCAGGGGGACGATGCGAAGAAGGCGGAAGAAAAATTCAAGGAGGCCAAGGAGGCCTACGAGATGCTGTCGGACGCGCAGAAACGCGCCGCCTACGACCAGTATGGCCATGCGGGCGTCGACCCCAACATGGGCGGCGGATTCCGCCCCGGTGGCGACAACATGGGCGGCTTCGCCGAGGCCTTTGGCGACATCTTCGGCGACATCTTCGGCGGTAACGGGGGTCAGCGCCGGGGTGGCGGCGGCCAGCAAATGTTCCGCGGCAGCGATCTGTCGTACCAGATGGAAATCACGCTGGAAGAAGCGGCCGCAGGCAAGGAAACGCAGATACGCATCCCGGCCTACGAAAGCTGCGAGGCCTGCAAGGGCAGCGGCGCGAAGCCAGGCACCAGCGCGAAGATGTGCGGCAGCTGCAATGGTTCGGGTGCGGTCACGATGCGCCAGGGCTTCTTCAGCATCCAGCAGACCTGCCCGACCTGCCGCGGCGCCGGCAAGGTGATTCCCGAGCCCTGCACCGCCTGCAGCGGCCAGGGACGCATCAAGAAGACGAAGACGCTGGAGGTCAAGATTCCGGCCGGCATCAACGAAGGCATGCGGATCCGATCAGCCGGGAACGGCGAGCCGGGCAGCAATGGCGGACCGCCCGGGGATCTGTACATCGAGATCCGCGTCAAGCAGCACGAGATTTTCGAGCGCGATGGCGATGACCTGCACTGCACTGCGCCCGTCAGCATGATCACCGCGGCACTGGGCGGGCAGATCCAGGTGCCCACGCTCAATGGCAAGGCCGAGATCGATCTGCCCGAAGGCACCCAGCACGGCAAGACCTTCCGCCTGCGTGGCAAGGGCATCAAGGGGCTGCGCTCCAGCTACCCGGGCGACCTGTATTGCCATGTCACCGTGGAGACACCCATCAAGCTGACCGAGCACCAGCGCAAGCTGCTCAAGGAACTGGAAGAGTCGTTCCAGAAAGGCGGGGACAAGCACTCGCCGAACTCGAAGTCCTGGTCGGATCGGGTCAAAGACATCTTCAAGTGAACGCCGCGCGGGCCGATATCCGGTAACCAAGACCGGAAATCGACCAGCCATGCACCTGACCCGCCAAGAAGCCGAAGACTGCAAGGCGCTGGTCATCGACAGCAATCCGACGTCGCGCAGCATGCTCATGGCGATGCTTCGAGACATCGGCGTAAAGCATGTGGTGCAGACCAGCAGGGCAGACGATGCCCGCAAGACGCTGGAGAAGCGCACGTTTGACATCGTCATCTGCGACTACCACTTCGATAACTCGCCGATCTCGGGCAGGGATCTGCTCGACGACTTGCGACGTTCTCAGTTGTTGCCCTTTTCGACCGTCTTCGTGATGGTCACTGGCGAACGGTCCTACGTGAGCGTGGCCGAAGCTGCGGAAGCTGCGCTCGACAGTTACCTCATCAAGCCACACTCTGCTGCAGCGCTCGAGCAACGCGTACTGCAGGCGCGTTACCGCAAGTCCGTACTGAAGTACATCTTCGAGGCCATCGAAGCGGGACGCTTTGCAGCGGCGGCGGCACTGTGCACGCAGCGCTTTCTGGACCGCGGCGAGTTCTGGCTATACGCCGCGCGGGTCGGCGCCGAACTGTACTTGCGCGTCGAGGACCACGCCTCGGCACGCACCCTCTACGAGGCTGTCCAGCAATCGCAGGCGCTGCCCTGGGCCAAGCTCGGGCTCGCGCGGGTCGAAGTCGAGACAGGTGAACTGCCCAAGGCGATACGCACCCTGGAAAGCCTGATTGCCGAGCAACCGAGCTTCGGCGATGCCTACGACGTCATGGGTCGGGTGCAGGTCGAGCAAGGCAACCTCGCGAGTGCCCTGGAGACCTACACCAAGGCCTCCGCCATCACGCCGCAGAACATCAGCCGGCTGCAGAAGACCGGCATGCTCGCCTTCTTGATGGGGCAATCCGATGAAGCGATCTCGGCGCTGGAGCGTACCGTGCGCCTCGGGCTCAGTTCGAAGATGTTCGACTGCCAGACGCTGGTCATGCTGTCGATGCTGTACTTCGACCAAGCCGACGACAAGGGACTCGCGCGCACCGTCGCTAAGCTCACGCTGGCCGTCGAGCGTCGCCCCGACAGCAGCCGCCTCGTCCGCTTCCTGCGCGTCGCTCAAGTGTTTCAGACCTTGCGCTCGCGCAAGGTCGCCGAGTGTGTCGCGTTGGTGAGAGAACTGGCCGACGAACTCCAGCAGAAGGACTTCGACTTCGAGGCGGCGACCAACATGCTCGCCGTGATTGGCCGGCTGCGCCAGACCGAGATCCAGTTGCCCGAGGCCGAGGCCTGGGTGAGCAGGATCGCGAAGCGCTTCTGCGTGTCGAAGGCCTCGAGCGAAATGCTGTGCAGTGCCTGTGGAAGCGACCCAACTTACGCCGCTGCCATCCGCGAGGGGCTGCACACGATCACGCAGATGGCGGAGAAGGCCATGACCCACAGCCTGACAGGTTCGCCAGGTCTGGCCGTCGAGTCACTGCTGACCAAGGGCAGCGAGACCCTGAACGCGAAGCTCATCGAACTCGCCGCTGCCGTACTCAAGCACCACGCAGCCAAGATCTCCCAGCACGAGTCGATGGCCAAGCAGATCAACGACCTGAAGCAGCGCTACTGCACCAAGGGCACGCAGGTAGGACTGGGTCAATCAACCGGTCGAACCGCAGGTGGGCTGAACTTGCGGGCTGCAGAGGCAGCGCCGGCCTGACACCCACTCAGTAATCACCGCCGGCACTGCCTGGCGCCAAGTTGTCGAACTTGGTCAAGGGCTTCAGGAACGTCAGCTTCACCGTCCCCGTCGGCCCGTTGCGCTGCTTGCCGATGATGACTTCGGCCACGCCCGGCTCCTTGCAGGCTTCCTTCGTGTAGTACTCGTCGCGGTAGATGAACATGATGACATCAGCGTCCTGTTCGATTGCACCGGACTCCCGCAGGTCGCTCATCATCGGCCGCTTGTCGGTGCGTGACTCGACGCTGCGATTGAGCTGCGACAGTGCGATGACTGGGCACTGCAACTCCTTCGCCAGCGACTTCAACCCGCGCGAAATCTCGCCAATCACCGTGGCACGGTTCTCTTCATTGCTGCCGCCGCTGCCGCTCATCAGCTGCAGGTAGTCAACGACGATCAGCCCGAGCTTGCCGCACTGGCGTGCCTGGCGCCGCGCGCGGGCGCGCAGCTCACTGGGCGTCAGCGCAGGGCTCTCGTCGATGAACATGCTGACGGTACCGAGCTTCTCGATCGCCTCGGTCAGCCGACCCCATTCGTCGTCCTTCAGCGCACCGGTGCGCAGGTGCTGCTGATCGATACGACCCAGCGATCCCACCAGGCGCAAAGCCAGTTGCGCGGCACCCATTTCCATCGAGAAGATGACGACCGGCAGGCCTTCCTGCACGGCCACATGTTCGGCGATGTTCAGCGCCAATGCAGTCTTGCCCATCGACGGCCGGGCGGCCAGCACGATCAGGTCACCCGGCTGAAAGCCGGCTGTCATGCGGTCCAGGTCGAAGTAGCCGGTTCTCACGCCGGTCACCTCTTCGGCGCCGTTCTCGTGCAGTTCAGTCACACGGTCCAGCAACTGCACGACCAGCGAATCCATGGACTGAAAGCCCTGGCGCGAGCGTGAGCCTTCCTCGCCGATCTTGAAGATCTTCGCCTCGGCCTCGTCGAGGATTTCCGACACCGCCCTGCCCTGCGGGTTGAACGCGCTGGTGGCAATCTCGTCGCTGGCCGAAACCAGCTTGCGGAGCACTGCCCGCTCGCGAACGATCTCGGCATAGCGGCGCAAGTTGGCCGCGCTCGGCACGCTTTGCGCAAGCGCGTTCAGGTACACCAGCCCACCGCACTCCTCGGCCTTGCCGAGGCTTTGGAGTTGCTCGAACACCGTGATGACATCGGCTGGCTTGCTGGCATTGATCAGCGCACCGATGGCCGCGTAAATCGCGCGGTGCTCGAAGCGGTAGAAGTCGCTGTCGGTGAGCAGATCGCCTGCGCGGTCCCAGGCGCTGTTGTCGAGCAGCAAGCCGCCCAGCACGCTCTGTTCGGCCTCGATCGAATGCGGGGGTATCCGCAATCGCGCGACCTCGTCATCCCCGCGGGGCGATGGATTGGAAAACGGGGGTGATGAGATCAGTGCCGACATCTGAAGATCATAAGAGTCGTCACACCCGGCTCCTGTGCACAAACCTGTGCACAGGCTGGGCACGAGCAGGGGAAATCAGGCAGAAAGCGTTTCAGTCGTCACAGATCACGTTCAGAACTCGGAGCCGCCTTGAGTTCCTCCTGAACTCGCAACCGCGCATTGACGTATGCGCCCTGAGGCACATGCAGCAGGTCGGCAACGCGCCACAGCACATGACGCTCGTGGTCGCTGAGGTGACCGTCGGCATAGGCCACGCGCCACATGTGCTCAACCATGCGCAGCTTCTGCGACATGTCGAAATGCTCATTGAGGCGCGAGGTGAACGCGAACAGATCGGTGGCATCTCGAGCGGTGGTGACGGCCAGTTCGGTCAGGCGAGATGCCTCGTCTTCGGAGAGGGCAAACCGCTCGCGCAGAGCGTTCAGCACCGCCTCGCGTTCGCGGGCCTCGAAACTGGTATCGGCCCGCATCACCTCGACCAGCATGACCGCGGTGGCGAGACGCAGCGCATGCTCGGTGGCACCAGGGTCGTCACCTGCCGTCGGCGACAGCACCGTATCGAAAAAATATTTGATGGTCTGGAACATGCTCAAATCATGGCACGAGGCGGCGAGCCTGAGGTCAGGCACGCCCCCGTGTTCCCCTTCATCCAACCACACGAGATCGACATGAGCGCTGACAAAGACCGCGGTATCCGCAGACAAAAGCAAAAACGGGCGAAGGCCTTGAAACGGCAGGCCAAGCAGCGCAGCCCAGCCGGCAGCGAAACGCATCTGCCCGCCAGCCCCGCGCCGCAAGCCGCCGCCTGAATGGCTCCTGGCCAGGGGTGAGCGCTTCGATGGACCGAGAACGCCCGTCTATCGTCACCCCGGCTGCTTGACTTTCGGTGAGGTGTCCGCATGTACATGACGTCCAGATGACATCGACAGCACCGGAGTTCAGCATGTCCACACCCCAGGTCCAGACACCTCGCAGTTCCGTCAACGCAGCCGCTGCGCTCGCCCATCTGCTGGAGCGGATCGATCGCAGCGGCGATCCGATCGACGCCGGTCAGTATCAGATCGTGGTGTCGCGGCTGAAAAACGCATTGATGGACAACTTGCCTGACGATGCGTTGACAGCTGTGCTGAACACCTACCCGTCGACCGCCGAGTTGTACGAAAACATGCATTACGAGTTGTCGGGTCTGTCACGCTCCTCACTCGAGCATGCCGTGTCTGCCGAGATGATGACCACGCAGTTGCTCGGCAAGCTGTCGCTCCCTCCTCGGCCGCAGCGCAGCTGACGCCGCGTCGCTTCGCACCGCCCAGACAGCGTCAGAACAGTGCCAGCACCACGCTGGCGTCGACACGGACCGATCGAGGTTCTTCCGCTCGGTGGAACATCTGGTGGCCCACGGTCAACCGGGCAAAGAAGCGCTGGCTGACCCTCATTTCGAAACCAGCGCCGATGCTCTGCAAGTTGATGTTGCTGAGTCCCGGCCCTTTCGGGCGCGTCTGACCACGGTCCAGGAAGCCGAGCAAGGTCAGGTCCGGCGTCAGCGAGCCGGGGGCCAGGGTATGAAGGTCCAGCGCACGGCGCAATTCGAGGTTCAGCACATAGCCCTCGAGCCCGCTGTAGTACGAGTTCGAATAGGCCCGAACCGTGCCAGCCCCTCCCAGGAAGTACTGCGCACTGCTGAGCAGGCGGTCACTGCTTGTGGCCTGCCAGCCCAGATTGACGCGACCTTCAAATCCTCGGCCAAGATCCTGATCGCGCTCAACGTTTCCACGAAGCACCGTATAGCTCAGGTGCTCGGGCGAGTGCGCGTCGCCAGTGGTGACGCTGAAGCTGCCTGACCAGGCGCCGCTGTCATCGCTGCGCAGTGCATCGACACCCAGATTGAAATCCACCGTCTCTACCTTCTGCAGCCGCACAGACTGAATGAACGTCAGGGATCGGCGATCCACCACGCCAAGGTTGGCGGCGATCAGTGTGCGCTGGTCGACCCAGACCGGCTGACGCAACGAAGCGTTCCACGACTCGGCCTTGCCAGACACATTCAGCGGCGAGAACGGACCGTACTTGATGCGCGTGCGGTCGTCGTTGTAGCCAAACGAAAAACGGCCGCCCCTTGTGTTGATCGGCACCTAGTACGCCAGTGCCTGTCCGTCGTAGCCCCGGGCCTGCGTCGTCGAGATGGTCAGGACAAGACACATTTTGTTTCTTACGCTGGGGGAATGTAGGCGCAGTTCAACCGATCAACGGGGAATCTACTGGCCTGCACCCCCCCTGAATCGGGGGGGGCGTGGGCACTGGATGCGAGAACAGATGCGTTATATCGTCAAGGCTATGACGCTTGTTTCTTGCCCCGCAGTTTCGTGAAGAAGCCTCCGCGCGCTGCACCCCGCCTGACCGGTCACCTCGAGATCAGCACCGATCTGGGCGCGTTCCTCGGTGACAAGCGGGTGCGTCTGCTCGAAGCCATCGAGGCGCATGGATCGATCTCGCAAGCGGCCAAGCATGTGCCGCTGTCGTACAAGGCCGCCTGGGACGCGGTGGATGCCATGAACAACCTGGCCGACAGGCCGCTCGTCGAGCGCAGCACTGGCGGGCATGCAGGCGGCGGAACCCGACTGACCGAGCATGGTCGACGGGTGATTGCGCTGTACCGCGCGGTGGAAGCCGAACACCAGACTGCGCTCGATCGGCTGGCCCAGACCTTCGCATCCGAACCGGTGGGCGATGTCCAGTCCTTCCAGCGACTGCTGCGCCGCATGGCGGTGCGATCGAGCGCACGCAACCAGTTCGTCGGCACCGTCAGCGGCCTGCGC
>CANHNO010000125.1 GCA_947462065.1 Burkholderiales bacterium
CCACGTCCTCGAGAGCACCGCGCGCGAGCTTGCATGCGAACCCTGTTGATGTCAGTCGGTCAGGCCGCCGGAAACGCGATCAGGTGGTCCAGGTCGAGGCGGATGCCGATGGCCTCGCCAATGCGGTGGTTGTGGTGCGACGGCACCATCGACAGCACGCGAGTGCCGCTGGCGAGCTCGAGCGTGTAAAGGATCTGCGCGCCCCGGAACGCCTTGTGCCGCACGATGCCCTGCACCGCGCTGGTGTCGTCGTGCACAACGTCGTCAGGGCGCAGCAGCACGTCGATCTGGCTGCCGGTAGGGCACGGTCTTCCGTCGGGGGCATAGCGGATGTCCTCGAGGGCCGAGACCGCTCCGATCTCGATCAGGAGTTGCCGCTCGGCCATCACCGTGCCGCGCACAAACACGCCCTGACCGATGAAGTCGGCGACGAATCGACTGGCCGGGCTGTGGTACAGGTTGTAGGCGGTGTCGATCTGCTGAATGCGGCCGTCGGACATCACCGCGATCTCGTCGGCCATCGCGAAGGCCTCGTTCTGATCGTGGGTGACGAACACTGCAGTGGTGTGTGTGGCCTTGAGGATCTCGCGTACTTCTGTCGCGAGTTGTTCGCGCAAATCGACATCGAGGTTCGAGAACGGCTCATCCATCAGCAACAGTCGCGGCTGTGGCGCCAGCGCACGAGCCAGCGCCACGCGTTGCTGCTGCCCGCCGGACAGCTCATGGGGGTAGCGCTGCGCGTGTGACTTCAAGCCAACCATGTCGAGCAGACGGACCACGCGCGCTTGGTCTTCAGCGCTGCCGCGCGTTCCAAAAGCGACATTGCGCTCGATGCTCAAGTGCGGGAACAGCGCGTAGTCCTGAAACACCATGCCGATGCGGCGCTGCTCGGGTGGCAGATGCCGGCCCGGCCCGCTGACCACCTCACCCGCGATGCGGATGTCGCCACCAGCCAGCGGCTCAAAGCCACCGATGCAGCGAAGCACCGTTGTCTTGCCGCAGCCCGATGGCCCCAGCAGACAGCAGATGCTGCCAGTGGACAGTGCCAGATCCAGTCCATCGACCGTGGCTCGCGCACCGTAGGCATGACGCACGCCGTTCAGACTCAGGACAGGGACGGAAGTCGGGGTGGTCATTGATGGGGCTGGTCGGTGGCATGCAGGGGTGGCGCCTTCAACACGCGTCGTACACTGCCTGAGAATCAATCGCGTTCACGACGCGCTGCGATGATATCTCCCACATGACCGCCGCCTCCGCATCCCCTCCACCATCGTCCTCCTCTGCCCCGAACCTGACCGGTCGACGTCAGATCGGATGGCTGAGTCTGGCAGCCGCCGTGGTGGCGCTGTTCGTCGCGCTGCCGATCCTGTCGGTGGCGACGAATGTGTTTTCGAGCGGCACTGGCGACACCTGGACGCACCTGGTGTCGACGGTGCTGCCGGAGTACATCACCACCACGCTGTGGCTGTGTGTCGGCGTCGGCAGCCTGGCCGCGCTGGTCGGCGTGGGCACGGCCTGGCTGGTCACGCATTTCGATTTCCCGCTGCGCCGCAGCTTCGAATGGGCGCTTGTGCTGCCATTGGCGATGCCGGCCTATGTGATGGCCTACGCCTACACCGATCTGCTGCAGTTCGCTGGCCCGCTGCAAAGCTGGCTGCGCGCAACGATGGGCTGGACGCGCGCCGATTACTCGTTCCCCGACGTGCGCACGCTGGGCGGTGCGGTGGTGATGTTCACGTTCGTTTTGTACCCCTACGTGTTCATGCTGGCGCGCTCGGCCTTCATGGAACGCGGCGTCGCCGTCATGGAGGCAGGCCGCTCGCTGGGGCTTTCGCCGTGGCAGAGCTTTCTGCGCATATCCCTGCCCATGGCACGGCCCGCGGTGGCCGCAGGCATGGCCTTGGTGTTGATGGAAACGCTGGCCGACTACGGCACGGTGTCCTACTTTGCGGTGCAGACCTTCACCACCGGCATCTATCGCGCCTGGTTCTCACTGGGCGACCGGGTGGCTGCCGCGCAATTGGCGATGTGCCTGCTCGGCTTCGTCGTGCTGCTGCTGGCACTGGAGCGTCAGTCGCGCGGCACCGCCCGCTTTCACGGCAGCGGGCTGCGCCGCCAGCCGACCCGCGGTGCACCGCTCACCGGGCTGCAGGCCGCGGTAGCGGTAGCACTGTGCGCGTTGCCGATCCTGATCGGCTTCGTGCTGCCTGGCGGTGTGCTGCTGCACATGGCCATGACCGAAGGGGATGCGCAGTTCGGGGCCCGCTTCTGGACACTGGCCCGCAACAGCGTCCTGGTGTCTGGGCTGACCGCCCTTCTCGCAGTGGCGCTCGCACTGCTCGTCGCCTACGCCAGGCGGCTGGAGCCGCTGCCGCTGACCCGATCGGCGCATTGGGCAGTGGGCCTCGGCTACGCGCTGCCAGGTTCGGTGATCGCCGTCGGCGTGCTGATTCCGATGGCCCGGTTGGACAACGCATTGGCGCAATGGCTGCAAGCCAGCTTCGGTTGGCAAACGGGACTGCTCTTCACCGGGACCATTGCCGCGCTGGTGTTCGCCTGCCTGGTGCGCTTCATGACCGCCGCACTGCAGACGGTCGATTCGACGCTCTACCGCGTCACACCCCACATGGATGACGCTGCTCGCAGCCTGGGCCTGTCACCGGCCCGAACTCTGCGCCTCGTGCACCTGCCACTGATGCGGCGTGGTCTGCTGACTGCCGGGCTGCTGGTCTTCATCGATGTGATGAAGGAACTGCCCGCCACACTGGTCATGCGCCCATTCAACTTCGACACGCTGGCCACCCAAGCCTACACGCTGGCGTCAGACGAACGGCTGGCGGAAGCGTCGACGGCCACGATCGCGATCGTGGCCGTGGGTTTGTTGCCGCTGATCGTGCTCTGCCGACAGATCGCAAACGATCGGCGATAGACGCTCCCGAGCTGGCTTTCGGTGCGCTTGGGCCTTGCTCAGCGCCAGCCGGCGCGGTCGTAAATGCGCTGGGCCTGCGCCGCGTTGGCCGCCAATTGGCCAATAGGGAGCGTGTCCGGCTTGAAGGACCCCAGTGCTTCGAGCGCGGGGTTCTTCACGGGCGCGGTTCTGACAACCGGCCATTCGTTGTTCCCATCGGCAAAGTAGACCTGCGCCGAGTCGCTCGCGAGGTACTCGAGGAACTTCAGCGCGGCGGCCGGGTTCGGCGCGTACCTGGTGATGCCAGCGCCCGACACATTGATGTGCGCACCCCAGGTCTTCTGGTTCGGCCAGACGACGCCCAAGGCCCGCACGACCTGCTGGTCTTCCGGCTTGGTCGAACGCATCAGGCGGGCGAGGTAGTAACTGTTAGAGATCGCCACACCGCATTCACCGGCCGCCACAGCCTTCAACTGATCGGTGTCGCCCCCCTTCGGGGCTCGGGCAAAGTTCGAGACGAGGCCGCGCGCCCATTCCTCGGTCTTCGCCTCGCCGTCATGAGCCAGTACGGCCGCACCGAGCGACAGGTTGTAGGGGTGAGCGCCGGACCGCACGCAGACCTGATTCTTCAGCCGCGGTAGCGCCAGATCTTCGTAGGTCTGCACCCACTCCGGGTTGACCGTGGCCTTGGCATAGACGATGACCCGTGCGCGCGTCGAGAACGCTGCCCAGTTCGCCGTGCGCAGCGCCGCTGGAATACGCGCCTCGATCACCGACGACTTCAGCGGCTGGAACAGCCCGGCCTTGTCGGCGATTTCCAGCCGCGCAGCGTCCACCGTGATCAGCAGGTCGGCCGGGCTGCTGGCACCTTCGTTCTTGAGCCGTTCGAGCAGTTCCTCTTCCTTGCCATCGAGGCGGTTGATCTTGATGCCGGTCTGCTTCGTGAAGTCGGTGTACAGCGCCTCATCGGTCTGGTAGTGGCGCGCCGAGTAAATGTTGAGCTCGCCCTGCGCGTACGCCAGAGGGGCAGCCAACACGGCAGACAGTACGCCGGCAGCAGCGATGCTGGCACCGAAAATGAATGGCAGACGGATCATGGAGAGGCCTCGGTGAGACGGTGGCGGAAACGGGGAATCAAGCCACCGAATCAGAACTGTATACGAAACCATTCTCATTAACATTCCGTATTCCCGCGCGGCAGCTGGTGTCTTCGGTGTTGCACCGCACGTTGTGATCTGTGGCGCTGCAGACCCCACTCATGCCAGACTCTTGTCCTTCTCAACTGCTTCAACTGCGCCGCAGGCGCTCACCGACATGTCCACCCTGCTGACCATCAACAAGCTCATCACCCAGGGGCGCGGACTGAGCCGCGTGCTGCTGGCCCGCGCCGCCACGGTCTCCCTCGACTGGGACGTGCGCCAGAAGAGCCGCTTCGATGCCACCGACTCGCAAGGGCGCGCGCTCGGCGTGTTCCTGCCGCGTGGTGCGGTGGTGCGCGGCGGCGATGTGCTGGTCGCCGAAGACGGTTCCCTGATCGCGGTCCAGGCAGCGCCACAGCCGGTGCTGGTGGTCACTCCCTGCAAGGAGCACGGCTCGAGTTTCGACCTGGTGCGCGCGGCCTATCACCTGGGCAACCGCCATGTGCCACTGGAGTTGAAGCCCGACCACCTGAAGCTCGAACCCGACCATGTGCTGGCCGACCTGTTGCGCCAGATGCACTTGACCGTGAGCGAAGCACAGGCATCGTTCGAACCGGAAAGCGGTGCATACGCACCGGGCGCGACCGCCGGTGGGCACGATCATGGCCATGCACATGACCATGACCACGGGCATGCGCACGCGCCGTCGGCCCCCGCCGCGCCGAAGACCATTCCGATCCAGGGTGCCGCCGTACCCCACGTGCACGGCCCGGGTTGCAAACACGACCACTGATGGGCACACCTCGGCTGCGGCCAGCGATGCGATCGACTGGGCGCCGTCAACACCGGCGGCCCTCGGCTCAGGCGCCGAGTCTGACGCCTGCTTCGCTGCTGCAGCTGGTCTGGCTGGCTTCGCCCGCGCTGCCCGTGGGCGGGTTCAGCTACTCCGAGGCGCTGGAAGCTGCAGTGGATGCGGGCCTGGCAGCGACCGAGGCCGACGCCTGCCAATGGCTGCTCGATCAGTTGCACCTGGGTCTGGCGCGCGGCGATCTGGCCTTGGTCGCGCGGGCCCACAGCGCCTGGCGACGCGACGACGCGGCCGAGGCCGCTGCGCTCAACGCCTGGGTGGTCACCACGCGGGAAAGTCATGAGTCACGTCAGCAGACCGAACAGATGGGCCGCTCGCTGGTCGAGTGGATGAAGAACCGGCCGCTCGACAAGCGCAACGTCGACCAGTTGCATACGCTGGCGGCGCTGCGCCCGGCTCCGACCTGGCCCATGGCCTTCGCCCTGGCTGCTTTGCAGAGCGGCGCGCCGTGCCGCGAAACGCTCCTCTGTTTCGCGTTCGGCTGGGCCGAGAACATGGTGCAAGCGGCGTTGAAGTCGGTGCCGCTGGGCCAGTCGGCAGGGCAACGGATCCTGAGCGCGCTGGCGGCCGAGATCCCCGACGCCGTCGATGCGGCGATCCAGCTCGGAGACGCTGAACGCCAGGTCTGCACGCCGATGCTGGCGATCCTGTCGGCGCAGCACGAAACCCAATACTCGCGGCTGTTCAGGTCCTGAACTTGCTGCAGCTTCACCACCCTTGACGCCATTCACACCATGACTGCACTGCATTCCATCGCCCACCGCACCAAGAAGCTGCCCCCACTGCGCGTTGGCGTTGGTGGACCGGTGGGTTCGGGCAAGACGACGCTGGTCGAGATGCTGTGCAAGACGATGCGCGAGCAATACGACCTGGTGGTGGTGACCAACGACATCTACACCAAGGAAGACCAGCGCCTGCTGACCGTGGCCGGCGCGTTGTCGGCTGACCGGATCATGGGCGTGGAAACCGGTGGCTGCCCGCACACCGCGATTCGTGAGGATGCGTCGATCAACCTAGAGGCTGTGGATCGAATGCTGGAGAAATTCCCTGACGCCGACATCGTGTTCATCGAGTCGGGTGGCGACAACCTGGCGGCGACTTTCAGCCCGGAGTTGAGCGACTTGACGATCTACGTGATTGATGTGGCCGCTGGCGAGAAGATCCCGCGCAAGGGCGGGCCTGGCATCACGAAGAGCGATCTGTTCGTCATCAACAAGATCGACCTGGCGCCGCATGTCGGCGCGGATCTGGAAGTGATGAAAGCAGACACCACACGCATGCGCACCAGCGCGCAGGGTCTGCGGCCTTTCGTGATGAGCAACCTGAAAACCCGACAGGGCCTGGCCGATGTGGTCAGCTTCATCGAGCGCAAGGGCATGTTGACTGGCGAATTGACTTAACGCGGACTGCGCATCGTCGAACCTGCCGCCTTGCGCGCGGAGCTGTCGAGGGCGCAGGGTGATGGCAGGAGCGCTGCGGTGGGCCGCTGTGTGGAGTGAAGTAAAGGGGGAGGGCCGGAGCAACTCAGGCCGAGGCAAACGGCTGATGAACCGGCCCGGAGGACATGAACGCAACACAGCGGCCCGGCGCAGTGCTCACGAACCGCGAGACCGCAAAGTCAGGCAGCCATTACCTCACCCATGCGAATCGCCCCACCCGGTGCCCAGTCTGGGTTGAACGACAGCGGCCCCGGCGGAAACAGCATCACCACTGTTGACCCCAACAGGAAACGGCCCATTTCCTGGCCGCGCGCCAGGCTGACATCACCCGGCGCGTAACTCCATTCGCGCAACTGACCTGACCGCGGCGGGTTGACGACGCCGTGCCATGTCGTCGCCATGCTGCCGACGATGGTCGCGCCCACCAGCACCATCACGAACGGCGCGGTGTCGCCATCGAAGACGCACACCACGCGCTCATTGCGTGCAAACAGCCCGGGCACGCCACGCGCCGTCGTCGGGTTGACCGAAAACAACTCACCGGGCACATGAATCATGCGGCGCAGGCGACCAGCTGCGGGCATGTGGATGCGGTGGTAGTCGCGCGGGCTCAGGTACAGCGTCGCGAAGTGGCCGCCGTTGAACTCTCTTGCCATCGCTGCGTTACCCCCAACCAGCGCAGTTGCTGTGTAGTGGTGTCCCTTGGCCTGCACCAGTCGCTCGCCATCGAGCGGACCGATCTGGCTGATCGCGCCATCGACCGGGCACACCCACGGCGCGTCGGCCAGCGGACGGGCGCCCGGCTTCAGCGCGCGGGTGAAGAACGCATTGAAGCTCGGGTACTGCGCAATGTCAGGCTCGGCCGCTTCGGCCATGTTCACGCCGTAGCGGCCGACGAACCAGCGGATCAGCCGCGTGGTCAAGGCGCCGGCTTCGGCACCGGCGATGCGGCCGGCCAGCGCGGTCAGGGCCTGCTTGGGCAGCAGGTATTGCGGAAGTACCGCCAGACGATCGGACATCGATGAGGAAGAAAAAGGGGAAGCGCGGGGCGCTGAAGCTCAGTGAATATGGCCGAGGCTGCTCAAGGCGCGGATCGCACCCGCACCGATCGATGCGCCGAAGCGCTTGGCCAGCCGCTCGGCCAC
>CANHNO010000126.1 GCA_947462065.1 Burkholderiales bacterium
GGTCCGCCACATTGCCTATCGCGTGCGCGACCTGGTTCGAACAATCCCCTTGGTGCGAGACACCCAGCTTGACTGGAACGAACAAGTTCGCACGCTGCGTGTGCAGGTCGACCAGGACAAAGCGCGCCTGCTCGGCCTCGCATCATCGGATGTCGCGAACATGACGCAGGCCGTGCTGTCAGGCATCCCCGTCACGCAGTTGCGCCGTGGCGAAGAACTGGTCGACGTGGTGGTGCGCGCCGAGCCGGAGGAAAGGCTGGCACTGGAACATCTGCCGGACATCTCTCTTTTCTCTCGCAACGGCTCGGTGGTGCCGTTGTCGCAAATCGCCACCGTCGACGCGACTTACGAGGAGCCGGTGCTGTGGAGGCGCAACCGGGACATGGTGTTGACGGTGCGCAGCGACCTGGCAGATGGCGTGCAGGGGCCCTACGCAACGCAGCAGATCTGGCCCTCGTTGAAGCCAGTGATCGACAGCCTGCCGCCGGGGTACCGCATTGAGCAGGGCGGTGCGATTGAGGAAAGCGACAAGTCCAACAAGGCGCTGTTCGCGGTGTTTCCGCTGATGTTCGCCGTGATGCTGCTGTTTCTGATGATGCAGCTGCAGAGCTTCGCGCGCATGCTGATGGTGTTCCTGACGGCACCGCTCGGTCTGATCGGTGTGGTGCCGGCACTGCTGGCCTTCCAGGCACCCTTTGGCTTCGTTGCCTTGCTTGGCGTCATCGCTCTCGGCGGCATGATCATGCGCAATGCGGTGATCCTGGTCGACCAGATCGACCAGGACATCGCTCAGGGCGCAGCGGCCTGGCAGGCCATCGTTGACGCAACCACCCGACGTGCCCGGCCAGTGGTGCTGACCGCAGCCGCCGCCATCTTCGCGATGATTCCGCTGACCCGCAGCGTGTTCTGGGGGCCCATGGCCATCTCGATCATGGGCGGACTGATCGTCGCCACGGTGCTGACGCTCGCTTTCGTTCCGGCGCTTTATGCGGCCTGGTTCCGCGTGCGGCGTCCGGAGAGCGCTGATAGCCTGGTCGATGTTGCCAGAGCAACTCCCTGACGGTGTGCTGAGGCGACGCCCAACCCGCCTGGGCAACAATGACGAGATGACGCTTCAAACCATCGAACTCGAAACCGCCCCGAACCCCACGGCCAGCATCATCGTGCTGCATGGCCTGGGTGCCGATGGCAATGACTTTGTGCCGATCGCCGAAGAGTTGCGCCTGGACGCGATCGGGCCGGTGCGTTTCGTGTTTCCGCATGCGCGCGTGCGTCCGGTCACGATCAATGGCGGCATGGCGATGCGGGCCTGGTACGACCTGCTGCATGCCGATCTGGTCCGCCGCGAAGACGAAGCTGGACTGCGCGCGTCGCGCCTGGACATCGAGGCGCTGATCACGAAGGAGCGGGAGCGCGGCATCGCCGCCTCACGCATCGTGCTGGCCGGTTTTTCGCAAGGCTGCGCGATGACGCTGCTGACCGGTCTTCGCCACACAGAGCGCCTGGCGGGTCTGGTCGGGCTGTCAGGCTACCTGCCGCTGGCCGACGCCACGGCGGCGGAACGCAGCGCAGCGAGCATGGCCTTGCACGTGTTCATGGCACACGGCACTGGCGACAGCGTGGTGCCACTGGCGCGCGCGGCGGCGGCGCGCGACGCGCTGCAGGCGCTGGGCTGTGTGGTCGACTGGCACGAGTACCCGATGGCGCACTCGGTGTGCGCCCAGGAAGTCAGCGACCTGAACCGCTGGCTGCTGAAGGTGTTGGCCGTCTGACGACGGGCGCTCAGCCGGCCGCCGACGCGCTGGGAGCGGGTGGTGCGTAGCGCCGCTTAGGCTTCTCGGCACGGGCGTACAGACCCTGCACCGCCGGGATGTTGGCTTCGAGGTCCTTGATGCGGGTGGTGCCGGCCGGGTGCGTGGACAACCACTGAGGCGGCGCGCCCTTGTTGGCCACAGCCATCTTCTGCCAAAGGCGCACGCCGGCTTGCGGCTCGTAGCCGCCGCGCGCCGCCAGGTCCAGGCCGATCTTGTCAGCCTCGGATTCGTCGTCACGGCCGAACTTCAACGTCAGCAACTGGCTGCCCATGTCAGCCAGGTAGCGTCCGCCGCCACCCAGGCCGAGCAGCGACGCACCGATCTCGATCGCGCCTCGCGTCGCCGCCGACTTGCCCATTCGCTCCCGGGCGTGCTCACGCAGCGCGTGGGCGATCTCGTGGCCCATCACCTGCGCCACCTCGTCGTCGGTGAGCTGCAGCGTGTCGAGGATGCCGAAATAGAAGGCGATCTTGCCGCCCGGCATGCAGAAGGCATTGATCTGCTTGCTGCCAATCAGGTTGACCTCCCACTTCCAGTTGGCGGCGCGCGGCGTGCTGCGCAGGTTGGCCGAGTTGCTGAACGGAATCAGCCGCTGAGCGATCGCATTCAGGCGGATCACCTGGGGGTGGTTGGCAGGTGCCAGGGCTTTCTGTGCTGCCGCCTGCTGCAGCATCTGCTGGTACTGCTGCGCCGCCGCGCTTTCGATCTGCTCGGCAGGCACCAGCTTGGCGAGCGTGGATTGCTTGTCGACCTCGACACCGTCCCGCGCCCAGCCTGGCAGCGCCAGGGTCGCGCCCGCACCCAGCACCGCGTGAGCGAATCCGCGGCGAGCGTGCAGACGACAAGCGCACCCGGCGTGATGCCAAAGGGCGGCGGCGGTGGCGGGGTCGGGCTCGAAGGTGGCGTGGGGGTCGAATTCCGCAGTCATGGTCGTGTTCGTCTGGCAGTGGGGTCGGTGTCGCAGTTCGGCAGCTGTGGGCTGGGGCACGGTTCTCAATCGTCGGCGGTTGGAGCTTTGGAATCAACCTCGAGTTCACGCACCGCATCGCGCAGCCACCACAGCATGCCCAACGCTGGCAGCGCCAGCACGGTGGACACGACGAAGAAGGTGGGCCATCCGATCGCTTCCGCCAGCACACCAGCCAACGGCCCGACCCAGACCCGGCCGACCGAGGCAAACGCCGAGAGCAAAGCGTATTGCGTGGCGGTGAAGCGCTGGTTGCACAGACTCATCAGGAAGGCGACGAATGCAGCGGTACCCATGCCGCTGGAGAGGTTCTCGGCGGCGATCACCATCAGCAGGCCGCCGTCGATGTCGGTGGCCTGCGCCAGCTTGACGAAGCCCCAGTCGAACGGCGGCAAGACGAAGCCGGGCAAAGCGCCCTTGCCGTGGACAGCCAGCCACCAGAAGCCGAGGTTGCTGGCCATCTGCAGCACGCCAAACAGCAGCAGTGCACGCCACAACCCCAGCTTCAGCATCAGCAGGCCACCGACCAGCGCGCCACCGATCGTCAACCACAGACCGATCAGCTTGTTGACAACGCCCACCTCGGCCGGGCTGAACATCATGGACTTCAGCAGGAACGGCGTCATCAGCGAGCCGGCGAAGGCATCGCCCAGCTTGTAGAGCACGATGAAGGCGAGGAAGGCAGCCGCGCCGCGCTGCGAGAAATAGCTGTTCAAACCGTTCAGCAGCGTCTGGAACTTGGCTGCCCGCGCTGCCCAGGCCGCCAGAGGCAGCGTGAACGCCAAGCCCAGCAGCAGCGCCAGCAGCTCCGTCCATTTGCGCTGCAGTCCGGCATCCAAGGTGCTGCCCTCGAACCACGGGGCGAGCAGCGCGCGGGCGATCGGCGGGCCGAAACGGTCACTGATGACGAAGCCAATCGCCACCGCTGCCAGCAGCGCGGCAAAGCCCATCAGGTCCTGCCGGGCCACGCTGGAGCGGTCGCCAACCGACAGGACGCGCGGCAGTGCAGTGGCCGAGAGCACCGCAGCCCCAGCCATCAGCGCGGCCATGAAGCGGTAGACCTCCGGCCAGGTCCAGCCGCCGGGCTGGCTGGCATTCGACGGATCAACCCAGATCAACGCGATGCCCCCCGACAGGATCATCGCCAGCCGATAGCCGAGCACGCTGAGCGAGGAGCCCAGCCCACGCTCGCGCGCGGCCAGCAGATCGGTGCGGTAGGCATCGATGACCACGTCCTGCGACGCCGCAACAAAGGCCACCAGCACCGCCAGCAACGCAAAACTGCGGGTGGCTTGCGTCGGCGAGGTATCGGCCAGCCACAGCAGCGTGCCCGCCAGCGCAAGTTGCGTGAGCACCAGCCAGCCGCGGCGGCGGCCAAGCCATGGCAGCTCGAAGCGGTCCATCAGGGGCGCCCACAGGAACTTGAAGGTGTAAGGCAAGCCGACCAGGCTGAGAAAGCCGATGGTGGCCACGTCCAGCCCTTCCAGGCTTAGCCAGGCCTGCATCGCCTGGCCGGTCAGCGCGAGAGGCAGGCCGGAGGCGAAGCCGAGAACGGTGACGACTGCCAGCCGGTGCAGCATGCCCGGGTCGATGTGCTTTGGCGTGCGGGCAAGGGAGGGTGCGGCGTCACGCGGTTGGGCATCGGGCATGGCGCATTCTAGGAAGCGTCGGTACTGCGCGTCACCGCCCAGAATCGGGCGATGTATTCAACCTCTGAGGCCCGGCAGCCCAGCTTTTTCAGCGCCGAGTTCCGCGCCGCCTTGCGCACCTTTGCCACCGGTGTGACGGTGATCACTGCGCTCGATGCCAGCGGTACGCCGGTCGGCGTGACCGCCGACTCCTTCGACTCGGTGTCGCTGACCGAAAAGAAGCCTGGAGCAGCAACGCTAGACCGACTTCTTCGCTGCCACCTTCTTTGCCGCGGCGCCCTTGGCGGCTGGCTTTGCAGGGCGCGGCTCGAACTCGAAGCTGACCTTGCCTTCCTTCGCGTCGAAGGCCAGCCGCGCCTTGAACTTGCGCCGGGTCTTGTTGGACACGAAGTTCTCCAGCAGATCGGTCTTGCCGGTCTGCAGCAACTTGGACATCTGCTCGCGCGGCACCGGCTGCTGCAGGATGATCTTGCCGCTCTTGAAGTCGCAGGTGACGTTGGCTCCGACCGCGTGTTCGCACACATAGCTGGTGCCGTGCTCAAAGACCTTGCCCTGGTCCTTGGGGCAGTGTCCGAGCGGCTCCTGCTCGGAAAAATCGACCGCCTCGCCGGCCTCGGCCTTCGCGTCATCCCCGAAGTCGAACTCGAGCTTCCAGTTCTTGATCTCGTCGTCGTAGACCAGCTTGATCTCGGCGGTGAATGGCCAGCCGGCCTTGGAGCGGAAGCCTTCTAGCGGGCCGATCTTCCTGTTCGCGATGAAGGCCTCGACCTCGGGCAGCTCGAAGCTGCGGCTGCCGGGGATCTTGCTGATGGAAAAGCCGCAGCCCGAGCCTTCGCCCGAGCCTGAGATCACCGCACCTTCCTGGCCGACACAGGTGAACCGGCGGTAGTTTTCCTTGACCACGCCGCCGCAGTTCGGACACGGAACCTTCAGCGTCGCATAGTCGCCGGGGATGGTGTCGCGGTCGTATTCCTTGGCCTTGGCGACGATGCGCTGCGTCATCGCCGCGATCTCGGCCATGAAGGCGTCGCGGCTGAGCTTGCCGTGCTCCATCTGCGCGAGTTGGTATTCCCAGTTGCCGGTCAGCTCGGGCTGGGTCAATTCCTCTACCTGCAGGCCGCGCAGCAGCGTCATCAGCTGAAACGCCTTGGCCGTGGGGATCAGCTCGCGGCCCTCGCGCACGATGTACTTCTCCAGGATCAGCCCTTCTATCGTCTGCGCCCGCGTCGCCGGTGTGCCCAAGCCCTTCTCGGCCATGGCTTCGCGCAACTCATCGTCGTCGATCAGCTTGCCGGCACCCTCCATCGCGCTCAGCAGCGTGGCTTCCGTGTAGCGCGCAGGCGGCTTGGTCTTCAGCGCATTGACATCCACATTCTCGGTACGCACGATTTCGCCCGGCGCCACGGCGATCAGATTGGCATCGTCTTCCTGCGCCTCGCGGCCGTAGACCGCGAGCCATCCCGGCTTGACCATGACCTTGCCGTTGGTCTGGAAAGTGAAGTCCTTGCCGGCGGCTTTCACAGTCGAAATGCGGGTGGTGACCATGAACTCGGCCGGCGGGTAGAACACCGCGAGGAAGCGCTTGACGACCATGTCGTAAAGCTTGGCCTCGATCTCGGTCAGGCTCTTCGGGGCCAGCAGCGTAGGGATGATGGCGAAGTGGTCTGACACCTTCGCGTTGTCGAAGATTCGCTTGTTCGGCTTGACATAGCCATCATTGAGCGCCTTGCGCGCATGGCCCGACAAGACCCGCAGGGGGCCAGGGAGCTCCTCGTCGGCCAGCATGGCCATTGTTTCCTTGACGACAGGCAGGTAGTCCTCGGGCAGCGCCTTGCTGTCGGTACGCGGGTAGGTCAGCACCTTGTGCTTCTCGTACAGCGCCTGCGCGATGGAGAGCGTCGTCTTGGCGCTGAAGCCGAAGCGCGAATTGGCCTCGCGTTGCAAGGTGGTCAGGTCGTACAAGCCGGGCGCACTCTGCGAACTCGGCTTGGCTTCTTCGGTGACGCTCGCAGGCTGGCCGCGCACCGCCTGCGCGATGGCCTGGGCGTCGGCCTCATTCCAGACGCGATCGTTGCGCAGTTCGGCATCGTCGGGGTTCTTCTTCCATTTCGGGTCTAACCACTTGCCGTCGTATTCGCCCGCGGCTGCGGCGAAGGTCGCCTTGATTTCCCAGTACGGCCTGGAGACGTGCTTGCGGATCTTTTCCTCGCGCTCGACCACCACACTGAGTGTGGGTGTCTGCACGCGGCCGACCGTGGTCAGGAAGAAGCCGCCATCGCGGGAATTGAACGCGGTCATCGCGCGGGTGCCATTGATACCGACCAGCCAGTCAGCCTCGCTGCGGCTGCGGGCGGCGTCGGACAGGCCCTGCATCTCGGTGTCACCACGGAGCTTGTCGAAGCCGTCGCGGATCGCCTGCGGCGTCATGCTCTGCAGCCACAGCCGCTGGATGGGCTTGGTCGTGGTTTTCTTCTCGTTGACACCCGCGTACTGCACGATCAACCGGAAGATCAGCTCACCTTCGCGGCCCGCGTCACAGGCATTGATCAGCGCCGTCACGTCCTTGCGCTTGACCAGCTTGACGACGGCCTGCAGCCGCGACTTGGCCTTGTCGATCGGCGCCAGGTCGAAGTGCGGCGGGATCACCGGCAGATTGTTGAAGCTCCACTTGCCCCGCTTGACGTCGAATTCCTCCGGCGCCTTGATTTCGACCAGATGGCCGACCGCCGAGGTGACGACGTAGCGGTCGTTTTCAAAATGGTCGGCTTGCTTGTCGAACTTGCCCGCCACAGGCGTGAGCGCCCGCACGATGTCCTGTGCGACGCTGGGCTTCTCGGCAATGATCAAAGTCTTGGTCATGTTTTCTTGTCAA